>NZ_QHJH01000077.1 GCF_003947455.1 Streptomyces sp. WAC 04229
GCCTCGGGGGCCGGGGCGGCGGCCTGCGCGGCCTCCGTCTCCTCCGCCTCGTCGGGCGCGGCGCTCACCTCGGCGGGCGCGACGGTCTCGGCCGGCGCGTCGGAGCCGCCGGACGGCGGACCCGCAGGGCGGGAAGCGGCCCTGCGCCGACGGCGCGGCGGCAGGGTGTCGCTCGGGGTGTTCGACTCGGAGTCCGTCGAGGTGGTCGACGACTCGGTGGGTTCGGTCGGTTCGAGCATGCGGGGCTTTCTCCCGTCAGGCTCCCGGGCGCCGCACACCCGGCCCGGCGTCGATCTGATCGACCGCCGGTGACGTCCGCGGCTCGCGCGATGCGCGTCGCCGCCGTCCGGGGCGCGGGCGCCGCTCGGAAGCTCTCCGTGTCTTGTCTCGCCGGTTCCGTACCCCTTGGCGGGTACGGCCTGGCGAAAGTCTTGTGGTCGGTGCGCTGCCCGACCCAGGTGGCTCCCGAGTTCGAGGGCGGCGCTACGACGTCCGTCCTTGAGCGGAACCTTCCCTACGCGGGCGCCTTCGCGGCGGCGGAAGCGGCGGCCGGTTGCGGCTCGGGCGCTTCTGCCTCGCGGTCGGGCGCGAGCGGGTCGGTCACCGCACCGGTCTCTTCATCGAACAGCCCCTGCGCCAGCCTGGTCACCGCTGCGGGGACCGGCGGCGCCAGGTCGGCCACGGCGCGAAGACCGGACAGGACGTCGTCGGGTCGTACGGCAGGCGTCACGTGCCGAACAACCAGCCGCAGTATCGCACAGGGCTGGTCGGTCGGCCTATCAGCCGGTGAACCGTGCGTGGTGGCGCTCTCCAGGCTCGCGACGGCGGAACGGGCGTCGAAGGTACGGACCCCGTTCTTGGTCCGGCGCTGGACCTCCACGGCCGGGGCCGAGTTGAAGGCCGCCACGGCGCGCTCGGCGTCCGCGGGCTCCACCCCGTCCAGCCGCAGCTCCCACACCGATGCCGTCAGCCGGTCGGCGAGCCCGGAGGTCCGGGCCTCGACCGCGTCGACGACGTCGAGCCCGGCGGGCAGCGACGCGTCGAGCAGCACCCTGAGCTGCTCCGGGTCACGCGCGGCGGTGAGCGCGATCTCCAGGTACTCCGCCTCACTGCCCGTGCCGGTGGGTGCGGCATTGGCGTACGACACCTTCGGGTGGGGCGTGAACCCCGCCGAGTACGCCATGGGCACCTCGGCGCGGCGCAGCGCGCGCTCGAAGGCACGCTGGAAGTCACGGTGGCTGGTGAACCGGAGGCGGCCGCGCTTGGTGTAGCGCAGTCGGATGCGCTGCACCGCGGGTACGGGCGGCGGGCCTTCGGGCTGTCGCTTGCCCAGTGTCGTTCAGTCCTTCGTGAGAGCGGTCGTACTACTACCAAGAGTACGTGCCTCGGCGACGGATGGTTCCCGCCGGTCGGCCGGCCGCGGCTTCGCGGGCTCCCCGAAGAGCGCCCGGCGCACGTCGGCGCGGGTCTGCCGCACGGTCAGCCGGGCGGCGGCGAGAGCCTGCCGGGTCGCCCGCCCGGCGGCCCGTCCCGCATCGGCGAGGGGCCGCAGGACGGTGTCCCGCACGGCGTGCCCCACCGGGGTGAGCACACTCCGGTACGCCCAGCGCGCCGGTTCGGCCACGGTCCACCGCCACAGGGTGCCGAGGAACCGCCCGAAGGCGCGCGAGACGTACCCCGCGATCCGCCAGGCGTGCCCGAGGGCGTCCACGACCTCCCTGCCGATGACCGCGAGGACCCGGCCCACCGGAGTCAGCACCCACCGCCACAGGGCGAGAGCGGGCAGGACCACCAGCACTCGGGTCGTCCAGTAGAGGACCGCGCCGACACCGGTGACGATCATGCCGAGACACCAGGCGATCCCTCTCCCGCACCACGCGAGCCCTCTCCCGCACCAGGCGAGCGCGTGGCCCATCGGCGTGAGCAGCCAGACGTAGAGCCATGCGGCGGGTACGACGACGAGGTACCGCCCCAGCCAGGCGAGGGCCGAGTACAGCCCGCGCCCCGCCGGCGTCAGCACCCATCGGTACAGCCACACGGCGGGCACCACGAGCAGCACGCGCCCGAGGAAGGCCGCGCCCTTGCCCAGCGGCACGACGGCGTACCGCCAGATCCCGACCAGCGGCCACACGAAGAGGACCCGCCCGAGCCAGGCCAGCGCCCGTCCGGCCGGGCGGAACACGGTGTCCCGCAGGAACCGCCCGGCGACCACCAGCATGTCCCACGCCATCCGTACCGGTACGACCAGCACCAGGACGACGATCCGCACCGGAACGCGGATCACCGCGGCGACGCACCCCTCCGGGTCCGATCGCCGCGGCGGCTCCTGCGGACGGCCTTCGGGCCGCTTCTCGAGCTCCATACCGGCACAGACGCCGAAACGCCCCGCCCGGATGCGGTCAGGTGAGTTCGCTGCGTCCCCAGCTCCAGCTGCCGAACGCGGAGCTGTCCCACTTGCGCACCGGCGCGCCGAACCCGGAACCGTTGCTGGTCAACGTCCACAAGGCGGTCCGACTGACCCCGTCGCTGCCCTGACCGTTGTCATACAGCACACCCACGTCACCACGACCGTCACCGTCGAAGTCACCCGACGTCACCTTGGACCGCTCCCAGTCCCAGCTGATCGACCCCGCGCTGTCCCACTTGCGCACCGGCCCGCCGAACCCGGAACCGTTGCTGGTCAACGTCCACAGGGCCGACCGATTGGCCCCGTCACTCCCCTGACCGTTCCCATACAGCACACCCACGTCACCACGACCGTCACCGTCGAAGTCACCCGCAACGACCTTCGACCGGCCCCAGTCCCAACTGATCGACCCCGCGCTGTCCCAGACCTTCACCGGCCTACCGAACCCGGAACCGTTACTGGTCAACGTCCACAGCGCGGTCCGACTGGCCCCGTCACTCCCCTGGCCGTAGTCGTACAGCATCCCCACATCACCACGACCGTCACCGTCGAAGTCACCGGAAACCACCTTCGACCGGCTCCAGGTCCAGCTGCCTCCGTCAGCACTGTCCCAGACCTTCGCCGGCTTACCGAACCCGGAACCGTTACTGGTCAACGTCCACAGCGCGGTCCGACCGGCCCCGTCACTCCCCTGGCCGTAGTCGTACAGCATCCCCACATCACCACGACCGTCACCGTCGAAGTCACCGGAAACCACCTTCGACCGGCTCCAGGTCCAGCTGCCTCCGTCGGCGCTGTCCCAGACCTTCACGGGCTTACCGAACCCGGAGCCGTTACTGGTCAGCGTCCACAGGGCGGTCCGGTTGGTCCCGTCGCTCTGGCGGCCGTAGTCGTAGAGCACGCCGACGTCTCCGCGGCCGTCACCGTCGAAGTCTCCGGGAACCACCTTCGACCGGCCCCAGTCCCAACTGCCCCCCGTGGCGCTGTCCCAGGCGCGCACCGGCCCGCCGAACCCGGAGCCGTCGCTGGTCAGCGTCCACAGGGCCGTCCGGTTGGTTCCGTCACTGCCCTGACCGTTGTCATACAGCACGCCCACATCGCTACGGCCGTCACCGTCGAAGTCGGCGGCGGGGGTCCGCACGGCGTTCGCGGTGACCCAGTCGCGGATGTCGTCGACACGGGCGGCGACCGCGCTGCTCGTGGCTCCCGCCGTGGAGTCGACGCCGAAGCAGCCCACCTGGTTCGAACGGCTGCTGACCGCCACCAGCGCCGGGCGGCCGTCGACGGTGCGCAGGACCGGGCCGCCCGCGTCGCCCTGACAGACCGAGGCTCCGTCCCTGCCGCTCAGGACCAGGTCGGCGCCGTCGACGGCGGTGACGGCGGTGACGGCGAAGGTACCGGTGTGCTTGTCGAGCGGCGCCCACTCGGTCGCGGTACGGCCGTGTCCGGCCACGGTGAGGTCCTGTCCGGCCGCGGGCCCCGTGGCGGCGAGGGCGACGGGGGCCACGTCCCGCACGGGCTGCGCGAGCCGGGCCAGCACGAGATCGCGCCCGCCGTGCGGGCGCAGTTCCACGACGTTCCGCTGCCGGCCGCCGACGGTCGCGACGGTCTCCAGCCGGGGCGGACCGGCCGGCACGGAGAGGTCGGCGGCCGGGTCCTCCGCGAAGCAACTGGCGGTCGTGAGCAGCCACTCGGGAGAGACCAGCGAACCCGAGCAGCCCCGCTGGTGGTCACCGACCACCAGCCGGGCGGTGAAGCCGAGACCGGCGTCCGTCGAGGGCTCGCCCACCACCGAGTGCGCCGGCGTGACGCCGAGGAGCAGCAGCGGCGCCGCACCGAGCAGCGCGGCCGCGTGTCTGAGCCGGTTCGGACGGGAATCGGTCTTGCTGCGTGCGTTCATTGCAGTCCTAGGAGTCGGTCTTGGAAACTGGCTCGAAGGTCGCGGTACGCCGACTGCTCTTCACTTGTCGGAGGGTGCCTTCGCTACGCGTTCACGAAATGCACCCGATACCCGCCCCCCTCGGCCATCCAAGACCGTGCTCCATGATCTCGTCCACGGGTCAAATCACCCAAACTGACAGCACGTCACACCCTGGAGCATGACTTACGTCACCCGCCGGACGCCCGGCCCTACTTGACCGTCAGCGGCAGCAGTTCCTTGCCGGTCGGGCCGGCCTGAATCTCGGTGTCCATCACGGGGGCATATGGAAAAACGCTTAAAACTGTCCGCGAACTGCGCCACGCTGTCTGACATGAGGAAACGAGGACAGCGACGGCTCGCAGCAGACCGAGCGGCCTACAGCGTGGAAGCCGAGTGGACCGAAGCCGACCTTGCCCTGTTGGAGGAGCTCAAACGGGCTGAGGCCCTACTCCCCCAGGACGCGCCCCGGGCGCTCTTATCCATCCGCCTGTCCGTACTGACGGACGACACAACGTCGCCGGTACGGCAGGAGCTCGATCTCCGCATCCTGGCCAGGGAGCGCGGGAGCCGAGTTGTCGGCGTCGCCTCCGACCTGAACGTGTCGGCGACGAAGGTTCCGCCGTGGAAGCGGAAGGAGCTCGGGGAGTGGCTGAACAACCGCTCCCCCGAGTTCGACGAGCTTCTGTTCTGGAAGCTCGACCGCTTCGTACGGCGTCTCTCCGATCTCTCGACGATGATCGAGTGGAGCCTGAAGCGCGGGAAGAACCTGGTCTCCAAGAACGACAGCCTCGACCTCACGACGACCGCCGGAAAAATCATGGTCACGATCATCGGCGGCATCGCCGAGATCGAGGCGGCCAACACCTCGACCCGCGTCGCGAGCCTGTGGGACTACGCGAAGTCGCAGGAAGACTGGATCATCGGCAAGCCGGCGTACGGCTGCGTCACGGACGAGGACGACACGGGGAAGGTCGTTCTCGTCATCGATCCCGAGGCGGCGAAGGCCCTGCACTGGGCCCGACGCATGGCGCTTCGGGGACGCTCCGCAGGGTTCATGGTGCGCTGCTTGAAACGGTCCGGGCTGATGACCCAAGGGCTCACCGTGGCAACACTCCACCGACGCCTGCGCAACCCCGCGCTCCTCGGCTACCGGGTAGAAGAGGACAAGAACGGCGGGCAGCGACGATCGAAGCCGCTCCTCGGCAAGGACGGCAGGCCGATCAAAGTCGCCCCTCCCCTCTTTACTGAGGAGGAGTTCGAGACCCTCGGTGCCGCCCTCGACAAGCGCAGGAAGAGCCAGCCGCCGCGTCGTGTCGGAGGAGCGACACAGTTCCTCGGAGTCCTGCTGTGCGCCGACTGCAAGACGAACATGACTGTGCAGATCACGAACAACACGCACGGGACGTACCAGTACCTGCGGTGCCGCAAATGCAAGAGCGGCGGGCTGGGAGCGCCCAACCCCGAGCGGGTCTACGAGCGCCTGGTGCAGGACGTGCTCAAGGTCCTCGGAGACTTCCCCGTGCAGGTCCGCCAGTACGCAGAGGGCGCCGAGGCCCGCAAGGAGATCAAGCGCCTCCAAGAGACCATCGCGCTGTACATGAAGGATCTCGAACCCGGGGGCCGGTACACCAAGACGCGGTTCACGAAGGAGCAGGCGGAGGCGACGTTGGACAAGCTCATCAGTGAGCTCGAAGCGATCGACCCCGAGACAGCAAAGGATCGATGGGTCAACGTCCACGGCGGCAAGACGTTCCGTGAGCACTGGCAGGAAGGCGGCATGGAGGCCATGTCCGCGGACCTGTACCGGGTCGGGATTCGCTGCGAGGTGACCCGCACGAAGGTGCCGAAGGTCCGAGCACCGAAGGTGCACCTCCGCCTACTGATCCCGAAGGACGTACGCGAGCGACTCGTGATCCGAGAGGACGACTTCGCGCAGGCCTCTTGATCCCCCGCAGCAACCGCTTCAAGTGCTGAACACTTCGCGAAGAACCCTCTGCGGGCGGTCGCGAGCCGACAGGTCCGCAACAACACCGACGAAGAGCGGATCAGCGCGTCGGCTCAGACGTGCCTCGCGCCTGGTCGCGGCTGGCGACCACCACGTATCCATCGCTCTCGGGGTCGAAGGTGGTGGACTGCACCGTGAGCCCGGCGCTCCGCAACTGCGCCACGAGGTCCTCGTACCGGTAGGGCCAGATGGACAACCGCTCCGAACAGGCTCGCACTGCTCCGTCCGGCTCGATCTGGGCAACCACGATCTCGAGGAGGTGTTCCTGGTCCCAGCGCTGCTCGATCTGCCAGTAGTAGCTGACGACCGCATCGCGGTCGTTGCGGCGGATGAGTCGATCGCGGACGTCTACCCGTGAGCCGGCAGAGCGCACGAGCTCCCAGTTGCGTGAGTGGAGCACAAGGCGTCCGCCCGGATTCAGCAGCCGCGACATCGCTCGCAGTGCGGTCAGGCGCCCTGCCGCGCCCTCGGCGTGCCCGAGCGAGTTGCCGACGCAGAACACCAGATCGAACGTGGAGTCGTCCAGGTGGTCGGGCAGTTCGTCCCAGCGCGCGCGGAGGGCTCGAAGCGAGACACCCTGCTCGTCGGCGGCCTTCTCGGTCCGGCGAACCATCCCATCGCTGGCGTCTGCGGCGACCACGTCAAGGCCAAGACTGGCGAGACCGACGGCGAGCTGGCCGGTTCCACACGCGCAGTCGAGGACGCGAGCGTTGGGCGGCAGAGAGCCCACGACATCGCTGTAGTAAACCGCGGCTGCCTTGGCGGGGGTCAGCCTGTCGTCCCCGATCAGCCACTCGTACACGTCGGAAAGCGCCCCATAACCAGCCACCGCGATACCCCCATCACTCGACGGCACGCGGGCGAGACCGCACCTGCGATCCGGACACTACGCCTCGCACTGTGCCGCGCCGTGTCAACGAAGCATTGAGCAGGACCCAACCACTGCCGGCCGCTGAGACTCCACCGGATTTCGTGGAAGCGCGACGCGCCGCACCGACGCAGGTCCCCACTCCACCGGCGCCCCATCGACCACGATGGGGCCGCAGCCAGCCAGCGTGTGTTCAGGTGGCGTCTCCCCCATACTGAGGACAGGCCCACCGGACCGACTGATCGTGCCGTCAGATCACCGCAGGCCGCTCTCCCGCCCTCACACCCACTCCACGTCCGACGAGACGTCCGAAGGGGCACCAGGCGGCGGCAGCGGCGTTCTCCGTGTCTCCTTCGCCGGTTGCCGCCGATCCTTCTGCAAGCCGAGCGCGGTCAGCACCGCCACCGCATCCGACTCTGTGATGTCAGCCACAGCGTCAGCGATGCGGTGGAGCGGCTCACTCATCCCGCAGCCCTCGTTTCCGCAGGTCAGCCGGAGTTCTTGACCGTCAGCGGCAGCAGCTTCTTGCCGGTCGGGCCCGTTTGCGGCCAGGTGTCGAACTGGGGGCAGACGCCGCAGTCGAAGCACGGGGTCCAGCGGCAGTCGTCGACCTCCGTCTCGTCGAGGGCGTCCTGCCAGTCCTCCCAGAGCCACTCCTTGTCGAGGCCGGAGTCGAGGTGGTCCCAGGGCAGGACCTCCTCGTAGCCGCGCTCGCGGGTGGTGTACCAGTCGACGTCGACGTCGGTGGGGGCCAGGGCCTTGTCGGCGCAGGCCATCCAGCGGTCGTAGGAGAAGTGCTCGCGCCAGCCGTCGAAGCGGCCGCCGTCCTCGTAGACCGCGCGGATGACGGCGCCGAGGCGGCGGTCGCCGCGGGAGAGGAGGCCCTCGACGATGCCGGGCTTGCCGTCGTGGTAGCGGAAGCCGATGGAGCGGCCGTACTTCTTGTCGCCGCGGATCTTGTCGCGCAGCTTCTGCAGGCGGGCGTCGGTCTCCTCGGAGGAGAGCTGCGGGGCCCACTGGAAGGGGGTGTGGGGCTTGGGGACGAAGCCGCCGATGGAGACCGTGCAGCGGATGTCGTTGGCGCCGGAGACCTCGCGGCCCTTGGCGATGACGCGGGTGGCCATGTCGGCGATCTGGAGGACGTCGTCGTCGGTCTCGGTGGGCAGGCCGCACATGAAGTACAGCTTCACCTGGCGCCAGCCGTTGCCGTAGGCCGTCGCGACGGTACGGATCAGGTCCTCTTCCGAGACCATCTTGTTGATGACCTTGCGGATGCGCTCGGAGCCGCCCTCGGGGGCGAAGGTCAGGCCGGAGCGGCGGCCGTTGCGGGTCAGCTCGTTGGCCAGGTCGATGTTGAAGGCGTCGACGCGGGTCGAGGGGAGGGACAGGCCGATCTTGTCGTCCGTGTACCGGTCCGCGAGGCCCTTGGCGACGTCGGCGATCTCGGTGTGGTCCGCGGAGGAGAGGGAGAGGAGACCGACCTCCTCGAAGCCCGTTGCCTTCAGGCCCTTGTCGACCATTTCGCCGATGCCGGTGATGGAGCGCTCGCGCACCGGGCGGGTGATCATGCCGGCCTGGCAGAAGCGGCAGCCGCGGGTGCAGCCGCGGAAGATCTCCACGGACATCCGCTCGTGGACCGTCTCGGCGAGCGGGACGAGGGGCTGCTTGGGGTAGGGCCACTCGTCGAGGTCCATGACGGTGTGCTTGCTGACCCGCCACGGGACGCCGCTGCGGTTGGGTACGACGCGGGAGATGCGGCCGTCGGGCAGGTACTCGACGTCGTAGAAGCCGGGGACGTACACGCCGCCCGTCTTCGCCAGGCGCAGGAGGAGCTCCTCGCGGCCGCCGGGGCGGCCCTCGGCCTTCCAGGCGCGGATGATCGCGGTGATCTCCAGGACGGCCTGCTCGCCGTCGCCGATGACGGCGCAGTCGATGAAGTCGGCGATCGGCTCGGGGTTGAACGCCGCGTGCCCGCCGGCCAGGACGACCGGGTCGTCGATGCCGCGGTCCTTGGCCTCCAGCGGGATGCCCGCCAGGTCCAGGGCCGTGAGCATGTTGGTGTAGCCCAGCTCCGTGGAGAAGGAGAGGCCGAAGACGTCGAAGGCGCCGACCGGGCGGTGGCTGTCGACGGTGAACTGCGGGACGGAGTGCTCCCGCATCAGGTCCTCGAGGTCCGGCCAGACGCTGTAGGTGCGCTCGGCGAGGACGCCCTGCTGTTCGTTGAGTACCTCGTAGAGGATCATGACGCCCTGGTTGGGCAGTCCGACCTCGTAGGCGTCGGGGTACATCAGGGCCCAGCGGACGTCGCAGGATTCCCAGTCCTTGACCGTGGAGTTGAGCTCTCCGCCGACATACTGAATCGGCTTCTGCACATGCGGGAGCAGAGCTTCGAGCTGCGGAAACACAGACTTCACAGACTCGGCGGCTTCGGCAGGCATCTCACGGAACCTTCGTGTGCTGACAGGGGGGACCATCCAGCCTAACCCGGCGAAGACGGTCCCCCGTACCGTCAGCGGCCCCGCTCAGGCCGACATGGGTCTCTGCACCGTGATCGACTGGAGCAGCCCGACCGCCATCCACACGGCGAACATGGAGGAGCCGCCGTAGGAGACGAAGGGCAGGGGCAGACCGGTGACCGGCATGATGCCGAGCGTCATGCCGATGTTCTCGAAGGTCTGGAAGGCGAACCAGGCGACGATCCCGGCGGCGACGACCGTGCCGTACAGGTCGGCGGTGGAGCGGGCGATCTTGCAGGCGCGCCAGAGGATCACCCCGAGCAGGGCAATGATCAGGCCCGCGCCGAGGAAGCCCAGCTCCTCGCCGGCGACCGTGAAGACGAAGTCCGTCTGCTGCTCGGGGACGAACCTGCCGGTGGTCTGGGAGCCCTCGAAGAGGCCGGAGCCGGTCAGTCCGCCGGAGCCGATCGCGATGCGCGCCTGGTTGGTGTTGTAGCCGACGCCGGCCGGGTCGAGGGCCGGGTTGGCGAAGGCGGCGAAGCGGGCGATCTGGTAGTCGTCGAGGATGCCGAGCTGCCATACGGCGAGCGCCCCGGCCGTGCCGGCGCCGAGGAGTCCGAAGACCCAGCGGTTGCTGGCTCCGGAGGCGAGCAGGATGCCCAGCACGATGATGACCATGACCATGACCGACCCGAGGTCGGGCATGAGCATCACGATCAGCATGGGGACGGTGGCGAGGCCCAGGGCCTGGAGCACGGTCCGGTGGTCCGGGTGCTGCCGGTCCCCCGCGTCGACGCGGGTGGCCAGCAGCATCGCCATGCCGAGGATGATCGTGAGCTTCACGAACTCCGAGGGCTGGAGGGAGAAGCCGCCGGGGAGCTTGATCCAGGAGTGGGCACCGTTGATGGTCGAGCCGAGCGGGGTGAGCACCAGCAGGATCAGGAAGACGGAGGCGCCGTACAGGACGGGCACGGCGGTGCGCAGGGCGCGGTGGCCGAGCCAGACGATGCCGACCATGAGGGCGAGCCCGATGCCGGTGTTCAGGAGGTGGCGGGTCAGGAAGTAGTACGGGTCGCCCTGGTTGAGTTCGGTGCGGTTGCGGGTCGCTGAGTAGACCAGCAGCGAGCCCAGCAGCGACAGCCCGACGGAGGCCAGCAGTATCGGCCAGTCGAGCCGCCGGGCCATGGAGTCCCGGGCGAAGAGCCGGGCCCAGCCGCCCCTGTCGGGGCCGTACCCGGAGACGTGGAAGCCGTTGGCGCCGGTCATGCGCGTGCCCTCCGGCTTCCGTGTCCGCCGCCGGTGGAGCGCCTGCCCGGGCCGCCGCGGCGTCGGCGGCGCCTGGTGTCGCGGTTCTCGGTGTTCTGGGTGGGCGGGGTGGCGCCCTGCTGCTGCTCTTCGACGGGCGCGTACTCCTCCTCGGGGGAGGCCTTCTCGTCCGGCTGGAGATCCTTGACGATGTCCTTGGAGATCTTCGGCGCGGGGATGGTTCCGTCGGCCTTGATCGTCGGGAGCTTCGCCTGCGGCTGGGGCAGCAGCGCCTTCTTCTTGTCGATCGCGCCGTCGTCCGAGACGCCGTACAGGGCGTCGTAGATGTTGCGGACGGCCGGACCGGAGGCGCCGGAGCCCGTACCGCCCTGGGAGATCGTCATGACGATCGAGTAGTCCTTGGTGTACGTCGCGAACCAGGACGTGGTCTGCTTGCCGTGGACCTCGGCGGTACCGGTCTTGGCGTGCATCGGGATCTCGTCCTGCGGCCAGCCGCCGAACCGCCAGGCGGCGGTACCGCGGGTGGCGACGCCGGCGAGGGCGTCGTCCATCTTGGCCAGTGTGGTCTTGCTTATCGGCAGCTTGCCGTGCGACTTGGGTTCGATCGCGCTGACCTGCTTGCCGTCGGGGCTGACGACCGCCTTGCCGATGCTCGGGTCGTAGAGGGTGCCGCCGTTGGCGATGGCCGCGTAGATGGTGGCCATCTGGATGGGGGTGACGAGGGTGTCGCCCTGGCCGATGGAGTAGTTGATGGAGTCACCGGCGCGCAGCCTGTTGCCCTCGAGGCAGCCCTCGTAGGCGAGCTTCTCGACGTACGAGCCGTCCTTCTTGCCGGTCTTGCACCAGGCGTCCTTGTTGGCCTCCCAGTAGTCCTTCTTCCACTGCCGGTCGGGGACGCGGCCGGTGACCTCGTTGGGGAGGTCGATGCCGGTCTCCTTGCCGAGGCCGAACTGGTGGGCGGCCTTGTAGAAGAAGTCGTTGGGGTCCTTGGGCTTCGTACCGCCGTCCTTCTTCCACTCCTCGTGGGCCAGGCGGTAGAAGACGGTGTCGCAGGACAGTTCCAGGGCGCGGCCGAGGCTGATCGGGCCGTAGCTGGCCGACTCGAAGTTCTTGAAGACCTGGCCGCCGAGGTTGTAGGCGCTGGAGCAGTCGTACCTGCCGTCGAAGTCGTAGCCGGCTTCCACGGCGGCGGCCGAGGAGACCACCTTGAAGATGGAGCCCGGGGCCGCCTGACCCTGGGTGGCGCGGTTGAGCAGCGGGTAGTTGGAGTCCTTGCCGGTGAGCCGCTTGTAGTCCTTGGCGGAGATGCCGCCGACCCAGGCGTTCGGGTCGTAGTCGGGGTTGGAGGCCATGGCGACGACGCGGCCGGTCTTGGCCTCCATCACCACGACGGCGCCGGCGTCGGCCTCGTAGAGCCGGTTGGTGTTGCGGTCCATCTCCTTGCGGGCGGCCTTCATGGCCTCGTTCAGCTCGTACTCGGCGACCCGCTGGACCCGCGAGTCGATGCTGGTGACGAGGTTGGAGCCGGGGGTGCCCGAGTCGGACTCGGCCTCGCCGATGACGCGGCCGAGGTTGTCGACCTCGTAGCGGGTGACGCCGGCCTTGCCGCGCAGCGCCTTGTCGTACTGGCGTTCCAGGCCGGAGCGGCCGACCTGGTCGGAGCGGAGGAAGGGCGAGTCGGTGTCCTGGGCCTTCTGCAGCTCCTCGTCGGTGACCGGCGAGAGGTAGCCGAGGACCTGGGCGGTGTTGGACTTGCCGGGGGCGGCGTAGCGGCGTACGGCCATGGGCTCGGCGGTGATGCCGGGGAAGTCCTCGGCGCGCTCGCGGATCTGCAGGGCCTGCTTGACGGTGGCCTCGTCGGTGACGGGGATCGGCTGGTAGGGCGAGCCGTTCCAGCAGGGCTGCGGGGTCTCGGCGTCGCAGAGCCGGACCTTGTCGACGACGTCCTGGGGCTTCATGCCGAGGACGCCGGCGAGCTTGGTGAGGACCGCCTTGCCGTCGTCCTTCATCTTCAGCAGGTCGGTGCGGGAGGCGGAGACCACGAGCCGGGTCTCGTTGTCGGCGAGTGCCACGCCGCGGGCGTCCAGGATCGAGCCGCGGGTGGCGGGCTGGACGACCTGCTGGACGTGGTTGCCGGACGCCTCCTCTGCGTACTCGTCGCCCTGCCGGATCTGGAGGTACCAGAGCCGGCCGCCGAGGGTTGCGAGCAGGGAGAGGACGAGGATCTGGATGACGACGAGCCGGGTCTGGACGCGTGTGCTGCGGCCGGTCTCGGGGATGTTAGTCATGGGCGCAGCCCATTCGGTCGAGGGTGGTGGTGGGCGACGGGTGGGCGTTGGTCACTGGATTACTGCCTCCCCCTCGCGATGTGCTGGTTTCCCTGTCTGCTGCCGCGTCGTCGCACTCACAGCCGCTTGACCCCCTTGATGCGTCCGGCCCGGGCCACGCGGGCCCGCGCGGTCTTCATCCGCAGCCCGCCGCGCTGTCTGCCGATGCGCAGGCCGGTGCCGCCGGAGAGCCAGCCGGAGGAGATGTCGGGGCTCTGGGCTGCGGCGTTGGTGTCGGCCAGCGGATCGTTGTCGGCGCGCCGGGCGAGCGCCATGACGCCGGGGACGACGAAGGGCGTGAGCAGCAGGTCGTACAGGGCCGCCGTGAACAGCAGGCTGGGCAGTCCGACGTGGCGGGCGGCGGTGTCGCCGACCAGGGCGCCGACGCCGGCGTAGAGCAGGGTGGTGCCGACGGCGGCGGCGACGACCACGACCATGGGGCCGGTGGCCGACCTGAGCCGGCCGTTGTCCGGTTTGGCGAGTCCGGCTAGGTAGCCGATGACGCAGAGCACCAGGGCGTAGCGTCCGGCCGCGTGGTCGGCGGGCGGGGCGAGGTCGGCGAGGAGTCCGGCGCCGAAGCCGACGAGGGCGCCGCCGACGTGGCCGTAGACCAGGGCGAGGCCGAGGACGGTGAGCAGCAGCAGGTCGGGGACGGCGCCGGGCAGGTGGAGGCGGGCGAGAACGCTGACCTGGATCACCAGGGCGACGACGACCAGGGCGACGGACAGCAGGATCCGGTTGACGCGCATGGGGTGAGAACTCCTACTGCTCGGTCTGCTCGTTCTGCTCTGTCTGGTCGTTCTGCTGTGACTGCAGGTCCTGTTGCGACTGCTCGTCCTGCGACTGCTCGTCCTGCAGCGACTGCTCGTCCTGGCCGTTCTGCGTCCGGCCCTCGGGGTCGGCCCCGGCGGACGGGGTCGCGGTGACCGTCACCGTCGGGGTGGGCTTCGGCTTCGCCTTCTCCGGGAGCACCGTGTCGCGCGGGTCCTTCTGCGGCGCCTGGACGACGACGCCGATGATGTCGAGCTTGGTGAAGCTGACGAACGGCGTGACTTCGAGGATGCGGGTCAGGTCGCCGCCGTTGGGGTCGACGCGGGAGACGGTGCCGACGGGCACACCGGGCACGAAGGGCTTGTCGGCCTGGGAGCCGAAGGTGACCAGCCGGTCGCCCTTCTTGACGTCGGCCTTGCCGTTGAGGAGTTCGACGCGCAGCGGGCGGCCGCCCTGTCCGGCGGCGAAGCCGAGTTCGTCGCCGGACTCCATCCGGGTGCCGACGGTGAAGTCCGGGTCGTTGGCGAGCAGCACGGTGGCGGTGTTCGGGCCGACGGTGGTGACGCGTCCGACGAGGCCGTCGCCGTTGAGGACGGTCATGTCGCGCTTGATGCCGTCGTTGGCGCCGACGTCGATGGTGATGGTCCACGAGAAGCCCTGGGCGGCTCCTATGGCGATGACCTGGGCGCCCTTGATCCCGTACTGTCCGGCGCCGGCCAGTCCGAGCATCTTGTCGAACTGCTGGAGCCGGCTGCGGCCGCGTTCGTCGCTGCCGAGTTTCGCCTTCAGGGCCGCGTTCTGCGTCTCCAGTTCGGCGAGGCGGTCGTGCCGGTCGCCGGAGTCGCGGATCGCGGAGACCGCGTTGCCCACCGGGTCGACCGCGGAGGAGACCCCGTTCTCGATCGGACCGAAGACGTTGGCCGCGGCCTGCCGGGCACCGTCGACCGGCGAGTCCTCCCCACCGCGGATGTCCACCGTGATCAGCGCGAACGCGACGGCGATCAGCAGTACCAGGAGCAGCCGGCTCTCTTTCGTGTCCCTCACGTGCGGCGGCCGTGCCTTCCTCGTCGAAATTCGGGAATCTCGGAATTTACGTGGCGGTGTTCAGGAATTCAGCTGATTCGGTACTTCGCGGTACGTGCGGCGCATCGCGCGCTTCCCGTACGTCCGGTACTGGAACCCTCTATATCAACGATCCGCCGCACGAGAGGAGATCGTCTCGTACGGCGGAACCGAAGTGTTACGTCATCTGCGGGGCGAGGCGTCCAGCACCTGCTGGAGCGCCTCGAACTCCTCGACGCACTTGCCGCTGCCGAGCGCCACGCTGTCGAGCGGGTCCTCGGCGATGTGGATCGGCATTCCGGTCTCCCGGCGCAGCCGCTCGTCGAGCCCGCGCAGCAGCGCGCCGCCACCGGTCAGGACGATGCCCCGGTCCATGATGTCGCCGGACAGCTCCGGCGGACACTTGTCGAGGGTCGTCTTGACGGCGTCGACGATCGCGTTGACCGGCTCCTCGATCGCCTTGCGCACTTCGGCGGCGGAGATGACGACGGTCTTGGGCAGACCGGAGACCAGGTCCCGGCCGCGGATTTCGGTGTGCTCGTCGGAGTCGAGGTCGTACGCGGAGCCGATCGTGATCTTGATCTGTTCGGCCGTGCGCTCACCCAGCAGAAGGCTGTACTCCTTCTTCACGTGCTGGATGATCGCGTTGTCCAGCTCGTCACCCGCGACGCGGATGGACTGGGCCGTGACGATGCCGCCGAGCGAGATGACCGCGACCTCCGTGGTGCCGCCGCCGATGTCCACCACCATGTTGCCCGTGGCCTCGTGGACGGGCAGGCCGGAGCCGATGGCCGCGGCCATGGGCTCCTCGATGATGTGCACCTGCCGGGCGCCGGCCTGGGACGACGCCTCGATGACGGCGCGGCGCTCGACACCCGTGATGCCCGAGGGCACACAGACGACGACCCGCGGACGAGCCAGATACCGCCGCTTGTGGATCTTCAGGATGAAGTAGCGGAGCATCCGCTCGGTGATCTCGAAGTCGGCGATGACGCCGTCCTTCAGCGGACGCACGGCAACGATGTTGCCGGGCGTGCGCCCGATCATCTTCTTCGCTTCGGCGCCGACCGCGAGGATGCCACCGGTGTTGGTGTTGATCGCGACGACGGACGGCTCGTTGAGTACGATCCCGCGACCCCTGACGTACACCAGCGTGTTGGCGGTCCCGAGGTCGACAGCCATGTCACGGCCGATGAACGACATTGAGTTCCCCATCAGGATTCGACTGGCCTTCCCAGGAGCTTTTGAGGGCTTTTCAGGTAGGCGAAGTGGGTGCAGTGACGCGTGGAGGCTTCTATCGTAGACGCGCTTTCGCGAACACTGCGCGAGGGTCTTCGCCATTGTCAGCAGATGGCGCACCGCCTCGCTTGTGGAGACGGGCCAACGGTGGGATCCGTTCCCCCGATCAGGCGCGCATATGCCATGGGGCGGCCGCCTTCGACGCGACCGCCCCCCCCTGCTCCGCCTGGGCCGTTCGACTGACGTGCTGTCAGAAAAAAGGTGTCCGGCGGGTCCCGGAGTGGACTCAGACCCGGCCCGGGAAGAAGATCTTCAGCTCGCGCTCGGCGGACTCCTCGGAGTCGGAGGCGTGGATCAGGTTCTCCCGGACGATCACGCCGTAGTCCCCGCGGATGGAGCCGGGGGCGGCGGCGATCGGGTCGGTCGGGCCGGCCAGCGCGCGCACGCCCTCGATGACCCGCTCACCCTCGACGACCAGGGCGACGACCGGGCCGGACGCCATGAACTCGACCAGCGGCTCGTAGAAGGGCTTGCCCTTGTGCTCGCCGTAGTGCTGCTCCAGGGTGTCGGCGTCCAGGGTGCGCAGTTCCAGCGCGGTGATCTGCCAGCCGGCCTTGCGCTCGATACGGCTGATGATCTCGCCGGTCAGGCCACGACGGACGGCGTCGGGCTTGAGGAGGACGAGGCTGCGCTGCGTCACGAGGGGCTCCCTTGGAGGTGTGCGGTTGTGCGGGTGATGACTGAGGTTACCGGGCGTGTCGCGGCGCCGGTCACGCAGCGTCAGGCGGTGGCGGGGAGGGCCGCTCAGGCGGCGTCGGGCGCGGCCGCCTCGGCCTGGGCGGCGAATCTCGCCTTGGCCTCGTCGATCTTCCGCCCGTAGTGCACGGAGGCCCACCACAGGGCGGCGAAGGCGACGCCCAGGAAGAACATCGCCGGGACGACGAAGCCGGAGGCGATCAGGGCGATCTGGAGCGCCCAGCCGAGGGCGACGCCGCCCGGCCGGGTCACGGCGCCGCACAGCGCCACGCACAGGAACATGGCGATGCCGCAGACCGTCCACACCGTCCCCGTGGACAGGTCCGGGTCCTTCATCGCGACCAGACCGGCGAAGCCGATCACGAAGACCTCGCCGATCAGAGTGGAAGCACAGAGCGTACGCACGGTTTCTCAGCCCCTCCCCAGGAGCAGTCGGGCCTCGCCGACGGTGATGACGGAACCGGTGACGAGGACACCGCCGCCCGAGAACTCGCCCTCCTCCTCGGCCAATGTGATCGCAGCCTCCAGGGCGTCCGGCAGCCGCGGCTCGACCTGGACGCGGTCCTCGCCGAACACCTCGACGGCGATCCCGGCCAGTTCGTCGGCGTCCATCGCGCGGTGGCTGGAGTTCTGGGTGACGACGACCTCGGCGAAGACCGGCTCGAATGCCTCCAGGAAGCCCCGCACGTTCTTGTCGGCGCTCGCGCCGACCACGCCGATCAGGCGGCTGAACTCGAACGCCTCTCCGACAGCCTCCGCGGTGACGCGGGCGCCGGCCGGATTGTGCGCGGCGTCGAGCACCACGGTGGGCGAGCGCCGCACCACCTCCATCCGTCCGGGCGAGGCGACGGCGGCGAACGCCTTGCGGACGGTGTCGACGTCCAGCGGCTCGGGACGCTGCGCGCCCACGCCGAAGAACGCCTCGACGGCGGCCAGCGCGACGGCGGCGTTGTGCGCCTGGTGGGCGCCGTGCAGCGGCAGGTAGACCTCGGGGTACTCGCCGCCTAGGCCGCGCAGGGTCGTCAACTGCCCGCCCACGGCGACCTGCCGGGAGACCACGCCGAACTCGAGCCCCTCGCGCGCGACGGTGGCGTTGACGTCCACGGCCTTCTTCAGCAGCACCTGGGCCGCGTCCACCGGCTGCTGGGCCAGGATCACGGTGGCGTCCTGCTTGACGATGCCGGCCTTCTCGGTGGCGATCTCGCCGGGCGTCTCGCCCAGGCGGTCGGTGTGGTCGAGGTCGATGGGGGTGACGACGGCGACGTCCCCGTCGATGACGTTGGTCGCGTCCCAGGAGCCGCCCATCCCCACCTCGACGACGGCGACGTCCACGGGCGCGTCGGCGAACGCGGCGTACGCCATGCCGGTCAGCACCTCGAAGAAGGACAGCCGGTAATCCTGCTGGGCGTCGACCATCTCGACGTACGGCTTGATGTCCTGGTACGTCTCGACGAACCGCTCGGCGGAGATCGCGGCGCCGTCCAGGCTGATCCGCTCGGTGACGGACTGCACGTGCGGCGAGGTGTAGCGCCCGGTGCGCAGCTCGAAGGCGCCGAGCAGGGCCTCGATCATGCGGGCGGTGGAGGTCTTGCCGTTCGTCCCCGTGATGTGGATGGAGGGGTACGAGCGCTGCGGGTCGCCCAGCACGTCCATCAGCGCGGCGATCCGGGCGACGGACGGTTCCAGCTTGGTCTCGCCCCAGCGGGTCGCCAGCTCCGCCTCGACCTCGCGCAGGGCCTTGTCCACCTCGGGGTCCTCGGGGCGCCCGGGCACGTCGGCCTGCGGGGGGCCGCCCTGGGTGCGCAGGGTGCGGCTGCCGGCCTCGATGACGGCGAGGTCGGGGTCGCGGGTGGTCTCCGCCGCGATGATCTCTTCGAAGGAGTCGGTGGGGTCGGGCTGGTCGTTGTCGCCGGGGTTGTCACTCACGGAGACCAGTCTACGGACGGTCGCTGACAGTGGCGCCGGGGAGTGGGGTGGGCTGGGGCTCGTGGCGCGTGCGGGTCCGTCGTGGCTGGTCGCGCAGTTCCCCGCGCCCCTGAGTAGCGAAGGTCCCCGGCGCCTAACGCTCCGGGGACCTTCGTCGTCGTACCGGCGTCTACGCCTGCGGCAGCTTCTCCAGCTGGGACTGGATGCGGGCGATGTCCTCGTCCGCCTTGGCCAGGCGGCCGCGGATCTTGTCGACCACGTTGTCCGGGGCCTTCGCGAGGAAGGCCTCGTTGCCGAGCTTGGCGTTGGCCTGGGCCTTCTCCTTCTCCGCCGCGGCGAGGTCCTTCGCGAGCCGCTTGCGCTCGGCGGCGAAGTCGATCACGCCGGAGAGGTCGAGGGAGACCTCGACGCCCGCGACCGGGAGCGTGGCCGTCGCGGTGAAGGCGTCGCCCTCAGGCTGGAGGCGCAGCAGCTGGCGGACGGCCGCCTCGTGGGCCGCGAGGGGGCTGCCGGCGAGCGTCAGCCGGGCCGGGACCCGCTGGCCGGGCTGGAGGCCCTGGTCGGCGCGGAAGCGGCGGACCTCGGTGATCACCGACTGGACGGTCTCGATCTCCCGCTCGGCGTCCGCGTCCCGGAATCCGGAGTCGGTCGGCCACTCGGCGATCACGACGGACTCACCGCCCGTGAGGGTGGTCCACAGGGTCTCCGTGACGAACGGGACGACCGGGTGGAGGAGGCGCAGCGTGACGTCCAGGACCTCGCCCAGGACGCGCTTGGAGACCTCGGCCGCCTCGCCGCCGGCCTGGAAGGTGGTCTTGGACAGCTCGACGTACCAGTCGAAGACCTCGTCCCAGGCGAAGTGGAACAGGGCGTCGGAGAGCTTCGCGAACTGGTAGTCCTCGTAGAACGCGTCGACCTCGGCGACGATCGTGTTGAGGCGGGAGAGGATCCACCGGTCGGTCGAGGACATGGCGGACGCGTCCGGCAGCGGGCCCTCGACCGTCGCGCCGTTCATCAGCGCGAAGCGGGTGGCGTTCCAGATCTTGTTGGCGAAGTTCCGGGAGCCCTGGACCCAGTCCTCGCCGATCGGGACGTCGGTGCCCGGGTTGGCGCCGCGCGCGAGGGTGAAGCGGAGCGCGTCGGAGCCGTACTTGTCCATCCAGTCCAGCGGGTTGACGACGTTCCCGAAGGACTTGGACATCTTCTTGCCGTTCTGGTCACGGACCATGCCGTGCAGGGCGATGGTGTGGAACGGCGGGGTGCCGTCCATCGCGTAGAGGCCGAACATCATCATCCGGGCGACCCAGAAGAAGAGGATGTCGTAGCCGGTGACCAGGACGGAGTTCGGGTAGAACTTCGCGAGCGACTCGGTCTGCTCCGGCCAGCCGAGCGTGGAGAACGGCCACAGGCCGGAGGAGAACCACGTGTCGAGCACGTCGTTGTCCTGCGTCCAGCCCTCGCCGGTCGGCGCCTCGTCGTCGGGGCCGACGCAGACGACCTCGCCGTTCGGCCCGTACCAGACGGGGATGCGGTGGCCCCACCACAGCTGGCGCGAGATGCACCAGTCGTGGAGGTTGTCGACCCAGTCGAAGTACCGCTTCTCCATCTCCTGCGGATGGATCTTGACCTTGCCGTCGCGGACCGCGTCGCCGGCCGCCTTGGCCAGCGGGCCGACCTTGACCCACCACTGCATGGACAGGCGCGGCTCGATGGTGGTCTTGCAGCGCGAGCAGTGGCCGACGCTGTGGACGTAGGGCCGCTTCTCGGCGACGATCCGGCCGTCGGCGCGCAGCGCGGCGACGATGGCGGAGCGGGCCTCGAGACGGTCCAGGCCCTGGAAGGGGCCGTGGGCGGTGATGACGGCGTGCTCGTCCATGACCGCGATGGCGGGCAGGTCGTGGCGTCGGCCGATCTCGAAGTCGTTCGGGTCGTGGGCGGGCGTCACCTTGACGGCGCCGGTGCCGAACTCGGGGTCGACGTGCTCGTCGGCGACGACGGGGATGGAGCGGTCGGTGAGCGGCAGCTTGATGAGCTTGCCGATCAGGTGCTTGTACCGCTCGTCCTCGGGGTGGACGGCGACGGCCGTGTCGCCGAGCATCGTCTCCGCGCGGGTGGTGGCGACGACGATGGTGTCGTCCCCCTCCCCGTACTTCATGGAGACCAGCTCGCCGTCGTCGTCCTGGTACTCGACCTCGATGTCGGAGATCGCGGTCAGGCAGCGCGGGCACCAGTTGATGATGCGCTCGGCGCGGTAGATCAGCTCGTCGTCGTAGAGCCGCTTGAAGATGGTCTGGACGGCCTGCGAGAGGCCCTCGTCCATCGTGAAGCGCTCACGGGACCAGGCGACCGCGTCGCCGAGGCGGCGCATCTGCCCGCTGATCTGGCCGCCGGACTCGCCCTTCCACTGCCAGACGCGCTCGACGAACGCCTCACGGCCCAGGTCGTGCCGGGACTTGCCCTCCTTGGCCAGCTCCCGCTCGACGACGTTCTGCGTGGCGATGCCGGCGTGGTCCATGCCGGGCTGCCACAGCGTCTCGTACCCCTGCATGCGCTTGCGGCGGGTCAGGGCGTCGATGAGCGTGTGCTCGAAGGCGTGGCCGAGGTGCAGGCTGCCGGTGACGTTCGGCGGGGGGATGACGACGGTGTACGGAGGCTTCTCGCTCTTGGCGTCGGCCTCGAAGTAACCCCGTTCCACCCAGCGCTCGTACAGCTTCCCCTCTACCTCGGCCGGCGCGTACTGGGTCGGCAGTTCGGTGGTGGGTGCGGGCTGCGGCTGCTGAGAGTTCTCGGTCACGGGGGTCAGTTTAAGGGCGTCACGGCCCTGTCCCGAAACGCGTTTCGTTTGTAACGGTGCGCCCCCCGGTGACCTGCGCACGCCATGTCTGAGTCAGGATGTCGGCATCACGTAAGCATCTGGAGGGGAACCCAGGAATGTCTCACAACCAGCCGGGCCCGTACGGCGGGCAGCCCCAGCAGCCCGGACCGTACGGCCAGCCGGGGCCGTACGGCCAGCAGCCGCCGCAGGCCCCCCAGCCCGGCTACGGCTACCCCCAGCAGACGCCTCCCCCGCAGCCGGGCTACGGCTACCCGCAGCAGCCGCAGCAGGGCGGCGTCCCGCCGCAGGCCCCTCCCTACGGCCAGCAGCCCCCGTACGGCCAGCAGCCGCCCTACGGCCAGCAGCCCTACGGCATGCCCCAGCCCCCGGCGCCGGGCGGCGGCAAGAAGAAGACCGGACTGATCATCGGCGCGGTGGCGGTCGTGGCGGCCATCGGCGTGGGCGCGTACTTCGTGCTGGGCGGGGGCGGCGGCGCGGGCGGCCTGGAGGACGACGGCGCGCACAAGCTGACGACGCCGGCGACGGTCCTGACCGACTACAAGCGCGCGAGCGAGGAATCCGCCGAGACCGACAAGGACACGGTCGAGGACCTCAAGAAGAGCGGGGTCGAGGACGGCACGAGCGTGACCGGCTTCTACACCACCGCCGACCTGACGGGTTACGACCCCTCGGCCCCGGAGACCGCCCCGGACCCGAGCGAGATGGCGACCGCCAAGGGCGTCACCTACATCGGGGCGTACGGGAAGATCTCCGACCCGGAGACCGTACTCGACAAGTTCTTCGCCGAGTTCAAGAAGGAGTCCGAGAAGAACTCCTCCTCCTCGTCCGAGACCGGCGGCGGCAAGGTGGTCGGCGAGCCCGAGTCGGTCGACATCGACGGCGCGGTCATGAAGTGCCAGGGAGTCGAGGGGAAGAACCCGCTCACCAAGAAGCAGAAGACCGACTGGATCTGCGCCTGGTCGGACTACAGCACGATCGCGCTGGTCTCCCCCGGTGATGCCACCAAGGGTGTGACGAAGGACGTCGCGGTGGACATCACCACCAAGCTCCGCAAGGAGATCCGCGTCAAGGCCTGAGCCGGGCGGAACAGCGAAGGGGCCCCGGTCGGAAGACCGGGGCCCCTTCGGCGTTCGTGCGACGTGCGGCGGTTACGCCGTCTTCTGCTCGCCCGAGCCGCGTCCGCGCGAATCCCGGGGGATCAGCGTCGGGTTGACGTTGGAGAGGACCACATCGGCGGTGATGACGACGCGGGCGACGTCCTTGCGGGACGGGACCTCGTACATCACGCCCTGGAGGACCTCCTCCATGATGGCGCGCAGGCCGCGGGCGCCGGTCTGGCGGAGGATGGCCTGGTCGGCGATGGCCTCCAGGGCCTCGCGCTCGAAGTCCAGCTCCACGCCGTCGAGTTCGAAGAGGCGCTCGTACTGCTTGACGAGCGCGTTGCGCGGCTCGACGAGGATCTGGAGCAGGGCCTCGCGGTCGAGGTTGTGGACCGAGGTGATGACCGGGAGCCGGCCGATGAACTCGGGGATCATGCCGAACTTGACCAGGTCCTCCGGCATGACCTGCTCGAACTGGTCCTTGGACTCGATCTCCCGCTTGGAGCGGATCTGCGCGCCGAAGCCGATGCCCTTGGCACCCGCCCGGCCCTCGATGATCTTCTCCAGGCCGGCGAAGGCACCGCCCACGATGAACAGGACGTTCGTCGTGTCGATCTGGATGAACTCCTGGTGCGGGTGCTTGCGGCCGCCCTGCGGCGGAACGGAGGCGGTGGTGCCCTCCAGGATCTTCAGCAGGGCCTGCTGGACGCCCTCGCCCGACACGTCGCGGGTGATGGAGGGGTTCTCACTCTTCCGCGCGACCTTGTCGATCTCGTCGATGTAGATGATCCCGGTCTCGGCCTTCTTGACGTCGTAGTCGGCGGCCTGGATCAGCTTCAGCAGGATGTTCTCGACGTCCTCGCCGACGTACCCCGCCTCGGTGAGCGCCGTGGCGTCGGCGATCGCGAAGGGGACGTTCAGCATGCGCGCCAGGGTCTGCGCGAGGAGGGTCTTGCCGGAGCCCGTGGGGCCCAGCAGGAGGATGTTGGACTTGGCCAACTCGATGGCGTCCTCGCGGCCTTGGGCGCCGCCGTTCTCGCCGGCCTGGACCCGCTTGTAGTGGTTGTACACCGCGACGGAGAGGGCCTTCTTGGCCGCCTCCTGGCCGACCACGTACCCCTCGAGGAACTCGTAGATCTCGCGGGGCTTCGGGAGCTCCTCCCAGCGCACCTCGCTGGTCTCCGCGAGCTCTTCCTCGATGATCTCGTTGCAGAGATCGATGCACTCGTCGCAGATGTAGACACCGGGCCCTGCGATGAGCTTCTTGACCTGCTTCTGGCTCTTGCCGCAGAACGAGCACTTGAGCAGATCGCCGCCGTCACCGATGCGTGCCACGGTGTGCTTCCCCTTCGCCTGGGAGACTCCTGGACGTCGACCTGACGTCAACGTGCAGCGGACTCCTGGTGCTGCCTTATGTCCGACGGTACCTTGCCCGGCCCCCCGTCCGGGCCCCCCTTGGCACGGTTCGCTTTGACGTGAACCGCGTCAAACCGTGCCAAGGAGCGGCAGACGATACAGCCTCCCGCCTAGCGGAGAGAGGAGTTGTCCATCTTCCGGGTGGTGATGATCTGGTCGATCAGGCCGTAGCTCAGCGCGTCCTCGGCCGTGAGGATCTTGTCGCGCTCGATGTCCTCGCGGATCTTCTCGACCGGGGTGGTGGAGTGCTTGGCCAGCATCTCCTCCAGCTGCGAGCGCATCCGGAGGATCTCGTTGGCGGCGATCTCCAGGTCGGAGACCTGACCGCGGCCGGTCTCGCTGTACGGCTGGTGGATCAGCACGCGGGCGTTCGGGAGCGCCATGCGCTTGCCCGGGGTGCCGGCGGCCAGCAGGACGGCGGCGGCGGAGGCGGCCTGGCCCATGCAGACCGTCTGGATGTCCGGCTTCACGTACTGCATCGTGTCGTAGATGGCCGTGAGCGCCGTGAAGGAGCCGCCGGGGCTGTTGATGTAGACCGAGATGTCCCGGTCGGGGTCCATCGACTCCAGGCACAGCAGCTGCGCCATGACGTCGTTGGCGGAGGCGTCGTCGATCTGGACGCCGAGGAAGATCACGCGCTCCTCGAAGAGCTTCGCGTACGGGTCGTACTCCCGCACGCCCTGCGAGGTGCGCTCGACGAAGCGCGGGATCACGTAGCGGGACTCGGCGGACGGGCCGGTGTACTCGGCACGCGAGCGGTCGTACAGGCCGCTGCCGGGGAAGTCGTTCACAGTGTCTCCTGTAAAGGGGCTGAGGCGGTCGGCTCGGGGCGGGGAATGGCTCAGGCGCCCGTGCCGCCGCCGCCCGGCATGCCGGCGGCGGTGGGGATCACGTCGTCGATGAGGCCGTACTCCTTGGCCTCGAAGGCGTCGAACCAGCGGTCGCGGTCCGAGTCGCGGGTGATCTGCTCGACCGACTGGCCGGTGTGCTGAGAGGTCAGCTCGGCCATGCGCTTCTTGGTGTGCAGCAGCCGCTCGGCGTGGATCTTGATGTCCGAGGCCGAACCGGCGAGGCCGGCGGACGGCTGGTGGATCAGGATCTCGGCGTTCGGGAGCGCGAAGCGCTTGCCCGGGGTGCCCGCGCTGAGCAGGAACTGCCCCATGGAGGCCGCGAGGCCCATCGCGATCGTCACCACGTCGTTCTTGATGAACTGCATGGTGTCGTAGATCGCCATACCGGCCGTGATCGAACCGCCCGGGCTGTTGATGTACAGGAAGATGTCCTTGTCCGGGTCGGCGGCAAGGAGCAGCAGCTGTGCGGTGATCTTGTTGGCAATGTCGTCGTCGACCGGCTGGCCGAGGAAGATGATCCGCTCGCCGAGCAGCCGGTTGTAGACCTGGTCGCCGAGGCCACCACCGATCGAGGGCTCGCCGGCGGCTGAGGGCATCAGATTCGTCACGTATCCACCTGCTCGTCTTACGACGGCGCCGGGCCGTCTCACGTTTCCCTGCGGGGCTGGAGCCGCTTTCGGGGACTCCCCTGCCCTCGTATTCATGGACCCTAACGCGGTGGGACTGCGGCGCCATCCCGGTTCCCGCGGTGTTCGCCGGGGGCGTAGCGCCGGGGCGGCGCGGATCCGTCGCCGGGTGCGGGCCGCCTGTGGCTGGTCGCGCAGTTCCCCGCGCCCCTGGGTGGGCTCTCCCGCCCTATGCCGAACGGGCCCCGGCGTCGGAACGTCCGGGGCCCGTTTCACATCCGTCGGGGACGGCGCGAGGGGATCAGCCCTCGGTCTTCTCCTCGGCCTTCTCGTCACCCGACTCGGTGGGCTCGGCGGCGGCCTCGGCGGCCTCCGTCTCGTCCTCCTCGTCGTCCAGGTCGACGATCTCGCCGTTGGTGTCCTTGACCGTGGCCTTCTCGACCACGGCGGCCAGGGCCTTGCCGCGGGCGACCTCGCCGACGAGGAGCGGGACCTGGCCCTGCTCGACGACGGCCTGGGCGAACTGGTCGGGGGACATGCCGGAGGAGGCGGCACGGCGCATGAGGTGCTCGGTCAGCTCTTCCTGGCTGACGTTGAGCTTCTCCTGCTTGACCAGCTCGTCGAGGACGAACTGGGTCTTGATGCCCTTGACCGCGGCCTCACGGGTCTCGGTCTCGAACTCCTCGGCGGTCTTGCCCTGGAGCTCCAGGTACTTCTCCAGGTCGAGACCCATCTGGCCGAGCTGGTGGTGCTCGAGGTTGTGCTTACGGGTGTTGACCTCGTCCTCGAGGAGCTTCTCGGGGACGGGGACCTCGACCAGTTCGAGCAGCTTGTCCAGCACGCGCTCCTGGGCCTGCGTGGCCTGGTCGTACTGCTTCATGTTGGCGAGGCGCTTGCGGCTGTCGGCGCGCAGCTCCTCCAGCGTGTCGAACTCCGACGCGAGCTGCGCGAAGTCGTCGTCCAGCTCGGGCAGCTCGCGCGCGGCGACCTGGCTGACCTTGACGGTCACCCGGGCCTCCTTGCCGGCTCCCGAGCCGCCCTTGAGCTCGGAGGTGAAGGTGGTCTCGCCACCGGCCTCCAGGCCCGTCACGGCGTCGTCGATGCCTTCCAGCAGCTCGCCGGAGCCGATCGTGTAGGAGACGCCGTCGGCGACGCCGTCCTCCAGGACCTCGCCGTCGACCTCGGCCCGCAGGTCGAGGGTGACCACGTCGCCCTCGGCGGCGGCGCGCTCGACCGGGGAGGTGGAGGCGAAGCGCTCGCGCAGCTGCTCCACCGACTTCTCGACGTCGTCGTCGGAGACGTCCACGGCGTCGACCTCGACCTCGATGCCGGAGTAGTCCGGGATCTCGACGGTCGGGCGGACGTCGACCTCGGCGGTGAAGTTCAGCGTCTCGCCGTCCTTCAGCTCCGTGATGTCGACCTCGGGCTGGCCGAGCGGGTTCAGCTCGGCCTCGTTGACCGCGTCGGTGTAGAACTTGGGAAGCGCGTCGTTGACCGCCTCCTCCAGCACCGCACCGCGGCCGAACCGCTGGTCGATGACCCGGGCCGGGATCTTGCCCTTGCGGAAGCCCTTCACCGTGACCTGCTGGTTGATCTTCTTGTACGCCGCGTCGAGGCTGTCCTTGAGCTCCTCGAAGGGCACCTCGACAGTGAGCCGAACCCGGGTCGGGTTCAGGGTCTCCACGGCGCTCTTCACGGTTCGGTCTCCTTGGTGGCTGACTTCTTGGGTTTTGCCGGAGCCAGAGCGGCATCCGGCAAATTTCGCCGCCCGGAGACTTCAGACGCTGAGACACACGGGCGTGCAGCTTGCATAGTAACGGCAGCGCCTACACGGCCCAAAAGGCGATCACCGGCGCTCGTGCGCGGGGGATCCTCGGGCGATCGGCCGAGGTGGTCGGGGTGGCGGGATTTGAACCCACGGCCTTCCGCTCCCAAAGCGGACGCGCTACCAAGCTGCGCCACACCCCGTCTGGTGCGAGACGTAGGGTACATGCCGCCGGGTGCCGGGCACCGCAGAGTTTCCGGTGCGTCCGGTCCGGCCCGGCGCGGACGGGAAGGGGTGTGCGGTGAGGGGGACCGACCCGCTACGATGCCTTCAGTGCCGCGGTCACCGACCTGCGGCGCGTGCTGTGCGGGCGTAGCTCAATGGTAGAGCCCTAGTCTTCCAAACTAGCTACGCGGGTTCGATTCCCGTCGCCCGCTCCATACGGTTCAGGGCCGGCCCGGAGGATCATTCCTCCGGGCCGGCCCTGATCGCTTTCCGGGGTCCCGAGCGGGCGCGGCAGCACCCGCGGCAGCCGTGAAGGCGTGCCGGTACGGCGTCCCCGCCGCCGCCCGACAACAGCCCTCCTGACCCTCCCCGGCCTGCTCCCGCCAGGTCGGGCCCGGAGGCGGTCCCCTAGAACTGGATCGAGTTGATCGTGTCCGCTATCGAGTTCAGGAACCGCTGGATGTCGTCGGCCATGCCGGTCGAGGCCAGGAAGAAGCCGAAGAGGACGGCGACGATCGCCGGCCCCGCCTTGATGGAGCCTCCCCGGAGCAGCACCACCAGGATGATTGCCAACAGCAGCACCACTGACAGCGAAATGGCCACAACTGATCACACCCTCGGTCGGTCCGCTCTCCCGGCCCGGAGGTGCCGCATCGCACACCCCCGCCAGAACCATCGTGCCACCAACCGGGCCCCGCTATGCGGCGGGTGACACATCGTCCGGCCGGCTCCCGGGTGACCCGGTGCCCCGCGCGGGCGGGCTCACTCGACGATCGCACCCCGCATGTGAATTCGAGAGGTCACCCGTGAGGGGAATTCCAGGCGGTTCGTTTCCATACACACACATCACGTTCGCAGATATTTCGAATTGTCGCGGCAGCCACCGCATCGGGCGCATCACAGGGAGATCACAGGATCACCCACGGGCCCCGTAAGGGCATTGAAGGGGACATTCCAGTGGAGTCGCCCGCCGGCCTTATGGGCTCCTTAATCATGACGAGTCATGACAAGTAGGGTGCTGCGACGTGCCAGTCCGTGTACGGCGTACCCGGTTATGTGGGTGCCGTCACACGAACGGCGGGATCACGATCCGCGAAATGCGGGGTAGCTGACAGATGCCCCTGGAGTCGATTAACAGGAATGACGCCGGAGGTTTTACGGAATCACACGGAGAACGCTAGGGTGCCTCAGATGTTCTACGCTGCCCCGTCCCCCACCAGAGCAGCGAGGTCCTGTGACGACTCGCCGAGTTTCCGGCGGGGGGTTGCATGACTGGCTCGCTGCGATCGCACGGTGACCGGAAAACACCGTCCCCTCCGGACCAGCAGACCCGGCGCCCCCAGCCGGGCCGCCAACGTGACGCGTTCTTCGACAACGCCAAGTACCTGGCGATCGTGCTGGTCGGCATCGGTCACGCCTGGGGACAGATCCTGGACGGGAACCGGACCGTGGAGACCCTCTACCGGGTCCTGTACACGTTCCACATGCCGGCGTTCATCGTCATCTCCGGCTATTTCTCGCGCAGTTTCGACCTGAGCCCCAAGCGGGTCAAGCGGCTGGTCACCGGTGTCGCCGTGCCGTACCTCGTGTTCGAGGTCGCGTACGCCCTGCACCGCCGCGTCAGCGAGGACCCCGGCAACGACATCAGCCTGCTGGACCCCACCTACCTGCTGTGGTTCCTGTGCGCGCTGTTCATCTGGAGGCTGACCACCCCCATCTGGCAGACGCTGCGTTGGCCGCTCCCCGTCTCCCTGGTCATCGCCGCGCTGGCCTCCGTGACACCGTCGATCGGCGACGACCTGAACATGCAGCGCGTGCTGCAGTTCCTGCCGTGCTTCGTGCTGGGCCTCGTGCTGCGCCCCGAGCACTTCCAGCTGGTGCGCCGCCGTTCGGTGCGGATCATGGCCGTGCCGGTCGTCGCGGCGGCCGTGGCCATCGCCTGGTGGTCGGTGCCGCGCATGGAGACCGGCTGGTTCTACCGCAACGCCGCCGTCCAGGCCACGGGCGCCCCCTGGTGGTCCGGGCCCGTCGTGACGCTCGCGCTCTTCGGCTGCTCGCTGGTGCTGACCGCGTGCTTCTTCGCCTGGGTGCCGGGGCGCCGCATGTGGTTCACGGCACTGGGCGCGGGCACGATATACGGCTACCTGCTGCACGGCTTCCTGGTGAAGGAGGGCCTCTTCGTGGGCCTGTTCGACAAGCCCGTGTGGGACGAGCCGCTCGCCGCCGTCGGACTGACCGTCCTCGCCGCCTCCGTCATCACCCTGCTGTGCACCAGGCCCGTCCAGCGAGCCCTGCGGTTCGTGGTCGAGCCGAAGATGGAGTGGGCCTTCAAGCGGGACGCGGGTGACACCGCCCGGGCCCGTGAGAAGAGTGAGAAGAGCAAGCAGGACGACAAGCGTGCGGTGAGCGAGCCTCGCGAGAAGGTCTCCGTGTAACGAGGGGTCCCGCGGCCCGTTCCGCCCGCGCCTCAGGCACCCGGTTCGGCCAGACCGAGAAGTGCGCGCATCCGCGTGTACTTCTCGGTCAGCCGCGTGCGGGTGGCCTCGTCGAGGACCGCGAGGCGCGCCGGGTCGGCGTTGTGCGCCAGGTCCGCCGCCTTGACCAGGGCCGCGCCGGGCGTGGCCAGGATCCGTGCCGCGTACGCCTCGGGCACCTCGCCCGGCCGTCTGGTGAGGGCGAGGACGATGTCCTTGGTACGGCGGCTCAGCGCGGCCCTGCGCAGCCATCGCTCGGAGAGCGCGTCGTCCTCGACGGCGTCGTGCAGCCAGGCCGCCGCGATCTGCTCGTCGTCCCCGCCGCGCCGCCGCACGCCCTCGGCGACGGCCCGCAGGTGTTCGGCGTACGGCCGGCCCGCCTTGTCGGTCTGTCCGGCGTGGGCGGCCCGTGCGGTGGCCTCGACCTCGGCCGGGGTGAGCCGCGAGGCGGGCCGGCCGTACGCCGAACACCTGCGGGC
>NZ_QHJH01000078.1 GCF_003947455.1 Streptomyces sp. WAC 04229
AGAACACAAGAAGGAGTCGTCGTGCGCCGGCGATAAAGAGAAAGAGGACGCGAGAGGGGCCCGGCGGCCGCCCCCCCCCCCCCGCCGGCACGACCACCGCCAACGGCCCGCCGTGCCCCTGGTGCTCCACGCCCAACCGCCCCGACCGCCACTACTGCGCGCGCTGCGCCATGCCCCTGGTCGCCGGCGGCGACCAGGCCGCCGTACGCGCCCCCTGGTGGCGCAGGCTCTTCGGCGGCACCCGCCGCGAGACCCCCTGGGCCGGCGACCGCCCGCGCCTGCGCCGCGTCTTCGACCGGATCGGCACCTGGATCACCATCGTCGTGGTCGTGACCCTGACCGTCCTCGGCTTCATGTACATCCCGGACGGCTACCAGGCCACCCGCGACCACTTCGCCAAGCGCGCCCCGGTCTCCCCGGACCGGATCACGGCCTCGCACTCCTACGCCGGCCACAAGCCCGAGCTGGTCATCGACCAGCTCAGCAACACCTGGTGGGGTCCCGGCATCTCGCAGTCCGGCAAGGGCGAATGGCTCGAGGCCACCTTCACCGAGCCCACCCGCCTGCTGGACGTCATCATCACGCCCGGCGTCTCCACCCGCGCCGAGAAGAACAAGGAGAGCGCCCTCCCGCACCGCGTGAAGGCGACGATCACCCTGAAGGACGGGTCGACCACGACCCGCGACCTCACCCTGGACCAGGGTGCCGGCGGCCAGCGCCGCCCGTTCCGCGTCGGTGAGGTCACCAAGGTCCGCTTCACCATCGAGTCGGCCCACGCGGCCTCCGCGGACAAGCAGGTCGCCATCGCGGAGATCGAGTTCTTCGGCCGGTCCAGCGCCAACCGGTCCTGACCCGCGGCAGGACCCTCGGCAAAGCCCTCAGCAGGCCGAAGGCCCGACACCGCGCGGTGTCGGGCCTTCGGCCTGCTGCTTCTCCGAGCCCCCTGTCGGATTCGAACCGACGACCTTCGCTTTACAAGAGCGGCGCTCTGACCAGCTGAGCTAAGGAGGCACTCGCGCGGCGGCACGCGCGCGCGGGTCGGTCCACTCTACACAGAGCCCGGTGAACGGTGGGATTCGAAAATTTCGGCGAAGTTCACAGGTCCACAGGTACTGACAGACCAGGTGAACGCCGGGTACCGTCCTGAGCCAGCTACACCCGTGTGGACTACACCACCACCTTCCTACAACGGATCGTCCGGCACGTTCCTGCCGGTAGAAGGGGGCCCATTCACCATGGCCACAGTTACGTTCGACAAGGCGACCCGCATCTACCCGGGTTCCACCAAGCCCGCCGTCGACGGTCTCGACATCGCCATCGAGGACGGCGAGTTCCTCGTCCTGGTCGGCCCCTCCGGTTGTGGCAAGTCCACCTCGCTCCGCATGCTCGCGGGCCTCGAGGACGTCAACGGCGGCGCCATCCGCATCGGCGACCGCGACGTGACGCACCTGCCGCCGAAGGACCGGGACATCGCCATGGTGTTCCAGAACTACGCGCTCTACCCGCACATGTCCGTCGCCGACAACATGGGCTTCGCCCTCAAGATCGCCGGCGTCAACAAGGCGGAGATCCGGCAGAAGGTCGAGGAGGCCGCGAAGATCCTCGACCTCACCGAGTACCTGGACCGCAAGCCGAAGGCGCTCTCCGGCGGTCAGCGCCAGCGTGTGGCGATGGGCCGCGCGATCGTGCGTGAGCCGCAGGTGTTCCTCATGGACGAGCCGCTGTCCAACCTGGACGCCAAGCTCCGTGTCTCCACCCGCACCCAGATCGCCTCGCTCCAGCGCCGTCTGGGCATCACCACCGTCTACGTCACCCACGACCAGGTCGAGGCCATGACGATGGGCGACCGCGTGGCGGTCCTCAAGGACGGTCTGCTCCAGCAGGTCGACACCCCGCGGAACATGTACGACAAGCCCGCGAACCTCTTCGTCGCCGGCTTCATCGGCTCCCCGGCCATGAACCTGGTCGAGGTCCCGATCACCGACGGCGGCGTGAAGTTCGGCAACAGCGTCGTCCCGGTCAACCGCGACGCCCTGAAGGCCGCCTCCGACAAGGGCGACCGCACGGTCACCGTCGGCGTCCGCCCCGAGCACTTCGACGTCGTCGAGCTGAACGGCGGCGCGGCCAAGACCCTGACGAAGGACTCCGCGGACGCCCCGGCCGGCATGGCCGTGTCGGTGAACGTCGTGGAGGAGACCGGCGCCGACGGCTACATCTACGGCACGGTCGACGTCGGCGGCGAGTCGAAGGACCTCGTGGTCCGCGTCAGCAGCCGCTCGGTGCCGGAGAAGGGCGCGACGGTCCACGTCGTGCCGCGGCCGGGCGAGTCCCACGTGTTCTCGTCGTCCACGGGCGAGCGCCTCTCCGACTGAACGTCCTCGCGCGGGTGATTTTCACCCGCGTTGACGAAAAGTGCCCCGCGGCCTGCTGCGGGGCACTTTTCGCTGTCGCCAGACACCCCGGCAGAACGGACTTTTCGCTCACCGCGCGTCAACCCCCTACCCACTTCGGGACGTCTCTTCATCCCCCGAAAGGGTGACTAAATGTCGCCAAATCATTACCGGGCGCTACCCTCACTCGCGTGAAGCACTCCGTGAAGCACTCCACCACTCGACAGACGCGACGCGGCCGGGGCCCCGCCCACCGGATCGGCCGCTCTCTCGCCTTCGTCCTGCCCGTCGTCCTGGTGCTCTCCGGGACCCTCGCGGTCACCAGGGTCAACTGGTCCGGGGACCCCTCGGACTCGGTGCTCGCCGCGTCGGAGGCCTCCTCGGCCAAGGCGTCCACCTCCCGCACCGCCGCCCGCGCGCCGCACGAGGTGCTGCGCGACCGGCTGCTGACCGAGCTCCAGGAGGAGGACCCGGGCGTCGCCCTCACCCACCTCCAGGAGGCGGTGAACGAACGCCCGTCGCTGGCCGGCCACTGCGCGTCCCTCGCCCGCGCCCTCGGCCGCGCCGCGGTCAAGGTGTACGGGCCGACGCGGGCCCAGTCGTACTCCCGCCCCGTCTGCGACACCGCCTTCGCCTCGGGCGTGCTGGCCGCGCACGGCTGACGAGGCTTCGGGGGCCGGCGGGGCGCCGCGTACAGTTCGGGCATGACCGATCCGAACGCCGCGTCCCGCCACCCCGTTCAAGCCGTCGTCCTGGCGGGCGGACAGGGTTCCCGGCTGCGCCCGTACACCGACGACCGGCCCAAGCCGATGGTCGAGATCCCGGGCACCGGCACTCCGATCATCGGCCACCAGCTCGCCTGGCTCGCCGACGAGGGCGTGACGGACGTCGTGGTCTCCTGCGGCCATCTGGCCGAGGTGCTCCAGACGTGGCTGGACACCGCCGACCTGCCGCTCTCCGTCACCACGGTCGTCGAGACCGAGCCCCTCGGCCGCGGCGGCGGCCTCAAGTACGCCGCCGCACACCTGCCGCACCCGGACCGGCCCTGGTACGCCACCAACGGCGACATCTGGACCCGTTTCTCGCTGCGCGACATGGCCGACTTCCACGCCGAGCGGGACGCCGTCGCGACCCTCGCCCTGGCCCGCCCGCGGCTGCCGTGGGGCGCCGTGCAGACGGACGGCTTCGGCCACATCACCGACTTCATCGAGGCCCCGCCGTCGACCTTCGAGATCAACGCCGGGGTGTACGTCTTCTCGTCCGCCTTCGCCGCGATGCTCCCGGAGCGCGGCGACCACGAGCGGACCACGTTCCCCGGGCTGGCCCGCGAACGCCGCCTGTCCGGCTTCCCGATCCCGCAGGGCTCCTACTGGCGCGCGATCGACACCGCGAAGGACCTCACGGAGGCGGCACGGGAGCTGGCGGCGCTGGCCGGCCGCTGAGGGGCTCGTCGACGTCTTCGCGGCCGCACGGGCTGCGCCCCGATCGCCAATCGGCCATGCCCCGTCAAGGACAACGTCGCATGAGTCCGTTCTGGGGGGGGCGATGAGCCACCTGAAATGGTCGACAAGCGGTCCTGCACGGCGTGGTCAACCGAATCAGTAGCGGACAGGGCATCCGCGAGGCAACGGCCTACGGCGCGTTGCTTCACGAGGACGACACACATACGCGCAGTGTCCGGGCCGACCTGCGGCCGCAGGACGTGGACACGGCGACGCGGGCGTGGGGCCACGGGCTGGAGGTGGCGGTGAAGGGCGGCCTGACGCCTTACGGGACCGGCTTGCGCATGCGACCGGTGATCGGACCGCTCAGCCGATGTCGGAGGCGGGGAAGATGCCTTCGCCACCGAACTCGAAGGGCGTGCGCAACAACACGCCCTCATAGGCCCCGGTGTCCTAGCTCAGACACCACGGGACAAGTAACCCGCGGGTAGCTTCAAGCTCGCTCGGCGACCTTAATGAGGACGTTGACGCGGTTCTCGTACTCGCGGCGGGCCTTGCGCTGAGCCGGGACCGCGGGAAGGCCGTGGCCGCCGTCGAGCGGCTGGCAGCGGGCGAGGAACTGGCGGTGCACGGAGGGGATGGCGGTGACGCGCAGGGTGTAGCCCTGGCCGCGCCGTACGGTCACACCTTGGTCGAGCGCGGCCCGCTCGACGGGGTCCAGCTCGGCGGAGCGGAGGAAATCGGCGACCTTGCCCGGCATGTCGAGGGTGACCGGCAGCTCCGGCGCCGGACTCTCTTCGGCCGCGGCGACATGCTCCGGCAGGAGATCGGCGACGGCCGTGCGGATCGCACCGCGGCTCACGCCGTGGTCGCGAGCGAGGGCGGCGATCGAGCGGCCCTCCACATACGCCGTGCGTACGTCATCGGTCTTCGCGGCCGTCACCGCGGGGCGGCGTCCGCCCTTGTTGCCCTTGGCCTCGGCGGCGCGCAGTCCGTCGTACGTCAGCTCGCGCTGGAGGTCGCGTTGGAGTTCGCCGGCAGCGGCGAGGGTCTGCACCATGAACTTCACCGTGGACAGCAGCTCGCCGGTGCGCGGGTGGCGGGCGGTGAGGTCCATCGCGGAGAACGCGCCGTCGTGGATGCGCAGGGCGAGCTGGTCGCGGTGCAGGACTTCGAGGACGTCGAGGATGTGCTGGTTGCCGCGTACGAGGCGGAACATCTCGGAGATGTGCACGGTGTCGCCCGGCCGCGCGTACGTGAGCAGCTCGCCGAACTTCGGGCGCTGGAGCGGGTGGAGGCGGCTGGAGGTCCCCGGATCCTCCTCGAAGACGATCGGGTCCTCGATCCCGGCCTCGGCGAGGACGAGGTCCTGGCGGGCGGTGGACTGCTGGTCGGTCGACACCCGCTTGTAGACGAGATTGGCCACGCTGTTTCCCTGCTTCTGCCGCCACATCGGACCTTGGGTGTCATCTAACCCTGTCGTCAGCCGTCATCGGATCTCACTGGATTGGAGTCGCCGTCAAGCCCCGGAATCACCGGGTTCATTGGACGCCCGTCGCCTCTGTCGTCATTCGATCGGTTGCCGACACTTCGCCTGCGCGGCGATCAGTGGCGCGCCGGCGCAGGCATGCCCGTCAGCAGGGTGTCGAGTTCGGTCTGCATAGCGTGCGGGAAGCCGATGAAGAACTTGCTGACCAGGGGGACGGCCCAGCGTGCCTTGCTGGCGATGTTGTAGACCCGGAGGGTCACTCGGGTGCCCCGGCGCTCGGGCTGCAGCGCGTACTCCCGGCGGGCCCACCAGGATCCCTGGGCGCCGACGTGTGTGTCCGACTCGTCCACGGCGACGTAGCCGTCGGAGAACTTGGCCACCAATGCTCGTCGTACCTGTGCGGGCGGCAGATCTACGTATCCGGTGGCCTCGGCCAGCAGCTTGCGGTTGTTCATGGGGTTGTCCCTCCGGGTGTATGTGGATGTGTGTTGCGGATGGTCATGTGCGTTCTGTCGCCTGAGGCGGTGGTGGTGTGCTGGAGATGCGGCCGTTGCCGAGCATCCGCTGGAGCGCTCTGCGCGACATGGTGCGGGTAACAGCGGCGAACACGGTGTTCTTCTTGCCGGAGATGACGGTGGGACGATGGCGGCGTTCCAGGGCTGCAATGGCGGTGCCCGCTACCTGCTCGGGGGTTTGCACCATGGCGGCCGGCACCTGATCGCCCGTATGTGGCTGGGACTTCGTGGCCGTCATGCCAGGACACAGCCCCATCACATAGACCCCGCGGGGTCGTTGCTCGGCCCACAGCGACTCGGAGAACGAGGCCACGAACGCCTTGGTGGCGCTGTAGATGCTCAGCTGCGGCATGGGCGCGAACGCGAGCGTGGAGGCCACGTTGATCAGCGCATCTCCCGATCGGGCACCGTTGAGGAAGGCGTGCGCCAAGGTCACCAGGGCCTCGCAGTTCAGCCGGATCATGGATGTGGCCTGCTCCGCCGACACTTCGACGAACGGTCCGGCAGTGGCCGCGCCCGCGTTGTTGACCAGCAGGTCGTAGCGGGTGTTCTGCAGTTCCTGCCGTACGCGGTGGCATCCCGTTTCGGTGGCCAGGTCCGCGGCGAGGGCGTGGTGGCCAGGGCCGAGCTCACCGGCCAGCGCGTCCAGGCGGTCCTGGCTGCGGGCCACCGCGGTGATGGTGTATCCGCTCGCGGAGAGCCGGCGTGCCAAGGCCCTTCCGATGCCCTCGCTGGCGCCGGTCACCAGCGCCCTGCGTGGTCCGGTCATCGCTCGGCCTGCGGCTTGGTGTCGGGCGAGAAGATGAAGGAGATGCGTTCCATGACGGGCTTGCGTTGGGTGTTGTGGAAGGCTGCCACCCGCCACTGCTCGTCCGCCTCCCGCACCAGTGTGTAGGTCTGGACCTTGGACAGCTTGTCCGGCTTGTCGCCGGTGTAGTCGTCGCCACGGCCGGTGATCACTGCCGTGTCCGGGGTGAGGAAGCGGACGTCGAGGTAGGTGCCGGCGAGCTTGCTGCCTTCGAGGAAGTCGTCGAAGAGGGCCGCGTGGGAGTCGGTGATGTCCTTGCGGCCTTCGTAGTGGCTGCCGACGAAGGTGGTGTAGGTGGCCTCCTTGGTGAACTGCTTGCCGTAGGCATCGGCGTCGTTGCGGTCCCATGCCTCAATGAGGGAGTCCATGACAGCGCAGACGGCGGCATGGTCTTGGTGCGTGGCGTGACTGCCGGTGGGGGTCACTTTCATGCAGTCCGCCTGGCCGGTTTGGTGCACATCGGAGGTGGTGTTGAGCCAGAGGTATCCGCCTCCTGCGGCCACGGCCACGGTCAGCGCCGAGACACCCAGTGCTCGCTTGAGGCGCCGTCGGCGCGGCCGGGATGAGGGCGAGGGGGAGATGGAGTCGTGGGCGGGCGTGGCTATGTGTTCAGTGGTCATGGGGGTGCTCGCTTAGCTTTCTGTGGGTGGGTTTTGCCTGGTCGACGGCGCATTGGAACACCGCCGGGCCGTCTTGCAGCTGTCCGGCCGGTTCCTGTGCGCAGCCGGGATTACCTCTGCGCGGCCGGGATCAGGCCGGGCGCGGTCTTGAAGGAGATCGCCTCCATCAGCGGCTTGCGCTTGGTGTTCTGGAACGCCGCGATGCGCCACTGGCCGTCCGTCTGGCGGACCAGCGTGTAGGTCTGGACTTTGGAGAGCTTCTCCGGGCGCTTGCCCTTGTAGGTGTCGCCGCGGCCGGTCACCACGGCGACATCCGGTGCCGGGAAGCGGACGTCGAGGACCTCGTCCGCCAGCTGGGTGCCCTTGAGGTACTTCGCGAAGAGGACGCGGTGGCTTTCGGCAATGTCCCGGCGGCCCTGGTAGTAGGTGCCGACGAAGGTGACGTAGGTCGCGTCGTCGGTGAAGGGCGCCGCGTAGGCGTCGGCGTCGTGGCGGCGCCAGGCGTCGATGAGCGAGTCGATGACGTCGGTGACGGCCTGTCGATCCTGTGCGGTGGTCATGCTGTCTCCCTGATAGGCTCAATTTACCTGCACCGAGTAAGTATCTGCGTACATGCAGATATGACTGTAAGGGACGGATGGGAAACGTGGCAAATCGCGCAAATCCTCGCGAAGGGGAGATCTACCGCGCCTACCTGGACGCGGTGGGCCTGCACAGCCTTGCCGCAGCCTCAGCCGCCGGACTGCAGGCCACGGAGTGGTACGCACTGAGCCAGCTGGCGTTTGCCGACGGGCTCACCTCTGGGCAGCTGTCGGAGCGCACTGGCCTGACGACAGGGGCGACCACTCGCCTGATCGATCGCCTGGAGCGCGCCGGCTATGTCCGCCGGGTCGCGGACGCCGCGGATCGCCGCAAGGTCATCGTCCAGCCGGTAACCGAGGCCCTGGAAGGCATCGCCGACCTGGTCGCACCCGCCCGCCGCACCATTGCCGCGGTCCTCGACCGCTACACCCCTGAGCAGCGGGCAGTGCTGTTCGACTACTTCGAGCACGCCGCCCCGGCCTTTCGAGAAGCCACCGAGCAGATCCGAGCAGGAAACGTCACGCCATCCTGACGCGGCCCCATCAGTGCCATATCCGCGAGCTCCGCAGCGACGCCACCCCGAGGGAATCCGTGGGCCTCGCGCTACGTGCGCGTCGGGGACGGCGGATCAGCCACCGCCGACGATCTGCACCTCAAGATCGGTGATGGCCTGCTCGGCGAAGCAGCCTCGCTGCTCAATGCCGCGGTCATCGCGCCTTCGTGGTCGATCGGCCGGCGGCGTCCGCCGGGGTGCGGGGACGGGGCACCGTGAGGCCCAGGTCGAGACGCTTGTCCATGTCCAGGCGGAAGGTGCCGTACGGGTTGACGTTGGACCAGAACAGCGCCGTCAGCCCGCGCCGGTCCTCATCGCCCAGCTTCTTCGACCAGGCCGGTTCGTCCAAGACCTGCTGTACCAGCAACGTGTTGACGTGCACGAGCGCGGACTGCAGCAGGTGCAGGGCGAGCATCGAGGTCTCGGCGTGCTCCTTGTCCGGCCCTGTGAGGGCGCCGTCCTTGCCGTAGTGCAGCACGGTGTTCGCGCTGTTCCAGTTCTCCACGACCTGCAGCCCGCCGTGGATCTCGCGGCGCAGGTCGGGGCTGGCCAGGTAGTCGCAGGCGAAGATCGTGCGTACGGCGCGGCCGAGCTCTTCAAGGGCGGCGTAGGTGGGGTGCTTGGGCCCGCCGCGGGTGAACCGGCGCAGGACCTGCTCGGCCTCCGCCGTGCCGAGGCGGAGCGCGGTGGCGTACTTGACCATCTGGTCGTACTGCTGGGCGATCAGGTCCCATTTGATGGGCCGGGTCAGGCTGCCGCCGAGAGCCGGCCAGCCGGGCGGGGTGTCGTCCGGGCGGTACAGGCGGATGCTGCCGATGTTCTTCAGCCGGGGCAGCAGCCGGAAGTTCAGCAGCTCAGTGAAGGCGAAGCCGACGACGGACGCGCCGTGGGTGTCGACGTAGTTGGCTTCGATCTCGGCGTCCGTGCAGTGCCGCAGCAGGCCCTCGATCATCGCCGCGACCTCGGACGACGAACAGGATTTGAGCTGGGAGTAGATGCAGACGTTCTTCTTCTCCACGTGCCAGTAGATCATCACGCCGTTGCCGCCGTAGCGGGCGTGGTACTCGGTCATGAAGTTCGACGACCAGGACCCGAACTTCTTCGAGTCCGACGCGCACGCCGTGCCCTGCCCCCACCAGGCCGCGTCGCGGGCGGCGAAGATGGTGTTCACCAGCTTCGTCACCGCGGCGCGCAGGTTGTCGACGGTGACGAAGTACCGGCGCACGTGCCGCAGTGCGGCCTCCGTTTCGCCGTGCTCGCCGGTCGCCACGATCGCGCGGATGCCCATGTTCGTACCGAGGGCGAACAGCGCCAGCAGCAGCCGGCGCTGCAGGGTGGGGCGGTCGATGCGCTCGTACGCGGCGATCGAGGAGAACTCGTCGGTGAAGCCCGTCATGAAGTCGGCGTTCTTCAAAACGTCCAGCAGGTCCAGGACGCCCCACCGTCGTACGACCTCTTCCTTCAGCGCTTCCAGGCCGGTCGGCTCGGGCAGCTTGTCCAGCTTCGGCACGGTGATCCACGGCTCGCCCTTGCGGGTGGTGGCCTTCACCCCGCCCGCCGAGCCGTCGGCGAGCGCGCTCGAGAGCCGGTCCAGGCCGGTGGTCATCCGCTGCTTGAGGTCGGCGATGAACTCCTCGGGATCCAGCGGCTGGCGGATCGCGGCGTAGTGGACGGTGCGGGTGGCTTCGAAGTCGCCGGGCAGGTCGTCCTCCGGGTCTCCCCAGCGCAGCCCGCCCTTGACGTAGATCTCCCGGCGGCGGATCGCGTCCCGCAGCGCCACCAGCACGCACAGCTCGTACGGGATCCGCTCGATCCGGCCGCGCTCGTCCACCACCGCCTCGCGCCAGTCCTTGCGCACCACACCGTCCATCGGCACCGTCGCGCCTGCGTCGTAGAAGCGGGTCTTGCCGTCGACCTCGGCATAGCGCTCCAGCAGCGCGAGCGCGTTCATCACCGGGCGGTAGGCGGTGTTGTGACAGCAGAAGCCCAGCGTCGCCAGCAGCGGCGGCAGCATCTTGCGGTAGTACGAGCTGTAGGAGGAGCGCAGCGTGGTGCGGACCTTGGCCTTGAACACCTTCTCGTTCGCCTTCGCCTCCGCGACCAGGTCGCGCAGCGTCTTCTCACCCACCACCGGGAACAACGCACGGCGTACGACCTCGTCCGGCTTGCCGATCGCGGCGTCGGCAAGCTTGAAGAGAATGCCCTCCTTGCCGCGGACCTTCCTCAGCTCCGCCGTCAGCTGCCGCTCCACCCGCCGCTCGGCACGAGCATTGATCTTCTGCACCAGGGCGATCAGCAGCTCCACCAGAGCATCGGTGATCTCTCCCTGCCGGGAGGAGCACAGGGCCGCGAGCAGCGTGATCCGTACGTCCTCCGCGGTATCGCGGAAGTCCGAGGGATACATCTTGATCGCCCGCGCCCGCCAGGCTGCCAGCAGCTTCTCCGAGCAGTCCGTGAAGAGCCCGGCCGGCAGCGCGAGCTCCCGTACGGCGGTCAGCTTGGTGATCTCCGCCAGTAGCGAGTCCAGCCCCACCGCCCCCGGATCGCGCTTCAGCGCGGCCAGCAAGGTGGCGCCCTCGCCGTTGTCCTCCGCGACCAGGGCCAGCAGACGGCCACCGCACGTGGGGCCCAGACGCTCGATGGTCCGGGCGCAGAACCCCTTCTCCCACCGTCCCCGCGCGGCCGCCAGGACCTTCTCGACCCGGCTCGGGCCCGGAGGCTCGATCTTCCGGGCCCGGTACTCCACCAGCAGCGCCTCCCGCTGCCGGTCCTCCACCAACTCGACCGGACACACCTCCGCCGCCAACCAGGCCGTCAGCGCCTCCTCGTCCGCCAGGGTCGCCGGCCGGAACCCGAGGGCTTCGCGGATCTGCTTCCGGTGCCGCTTCGCGCCCGCCAGGTCGTACTTCGCCAGCTCGCCCGCCGGAACCTTCACCAGCCCGGCGACGTATTCCACCGCCAGCTGCGGGAACTCCTCGATGAACTCCGGGAACCGGGCCTCGATCTCGAAGAACTTCAGCATCAGGCAGAAGCCCAGCCGGGTCGGCCCGGACTTGTTCGCCACCAAGTCCCAGTCGCCGTCCACCAGCGTCCAGCACGCCACCACGTTGGCCTTCATCGAGCAAGTGCTGGGAGAGACATGATCCGCAACGCTTCTGCTGGGGACGTCGCAGAACTGGTCTGGTTCAAAAGCAGTTACAGCGACGGCCCCGACGGCAACTCCTGCGTGGAGATCGCGATAGCCCCCCGCACCATCCACGTCCGCGATTCCAAGAACACGGCAGGACCTCGGCTCGCACTCATGCCAGGTGCGTGGGCGCGCTTCGTCGCGTACGCCTCGGAGCGCTGACGCCGCAACGGCGCGCTCCCCGCGTCTGCCTCCGCCACAAGTCGGGGCCACTCCTCATCTCGTGAGTGGCCCCGACTTGCCGAGCACGGCACCGAATCGGCTAGCCCAGGAGACCACCCACGAGGCGGCCGTTGCCCGGCTGCCCGGTGGAGGAGGAGCCGCCGCCCTCTTCGCTCCCGGAGCCCCCGGTCGAACCGCCGCCGGTGGAGCCGCCGGAGCCTCCGGAGCCGGTCGAGGTGCCCCCGGCGGTCGGTCCGGCCGAGGTGGTCGGTGCCTGGTCCCGGCCGGCCGGGGACGACTGCCGCGGCGGGGCCTGTCCGCCGGTGCCCTGGGAACGGCTGGGCGTACCGCCGCCGGTGGTGCCGCTCTCCCGGGTCGCTCCCGGTGTGGCCGCGGCTCCCGTGGAGGGGGTGGTGGCCCCGCTGGTCGCGCCCTGGGTGGGCGAGGCGGAGGCCTCCGGGCTCTTCGGCTCGCGCGTGCCCGGCTCCTGCGGGAGCGGGGCGCCGGGCAGTTCGTTGCGCGGGGCCTCGCCGGGGCCGGGGACGACCACGCGGTCGGCGTCCCGGACGGCACCGCCGAGCACGGAGCCGACCAGGAGGGTCGCACCGGCGACCAGGAAGGTGACGAGGGCGCCGCGGCGCAGGACGTAGCGGCGCAGGTCCCAGATGTCGGAGCGCGGGCCGAGCCGGCGCCAGGCGCTGCCGGCGAGTCTGCCGTCCACGGAGTAGACGGGCGCCCCGGCGATGATCAGCGGCGACCAGGCGGCGAGGTAGATGATGTCGGGCGCGTCGTAGACGGGGACGCTCTTCCAGCTGACGGTGACCAGGAGCGCGGCGGACAGGCCCGCGCCGATGACGGCGGCCACCCGCTGCCAGCAGCCCAGCACGGTCAGGACGCCCACCAGCACCTGGAGGAAGGCGATGACGAGCCCGGCGCCGACCGGGTGCGCGAGGGCGAACTGGCGCAGCGGCTCGGCGACGTCCCAGGGGTGGAGGGTGTTGAGCCACTTCACCATGGAGCCGCGTTCGCCGCCGTCGAAGTAGACGGGGTCGCAGAGCTTGCCCATGCCGGCGTAGATCGAGATGAAGCCCAGGAAGACGCGCAGCGGCAGCAGCACGACGCCGAGGTTCATGCGGCGGCCCGGGAAGTACGCGTGCCGCGCCGGGTCGTCGGAACGGCGCCTGCCGCGCGGCTCGTCCGCGTCCGTGTCGTCGCCGTAGCCGTCGTGGTCTTCGTGGCCCTCGTGGTCTTGGTGGCCGAAGTCCTGGGCGGCGTAGGCGGGTTCGTCGTAGGCGCTGCCGACGGTGCGCATCGCGGGCAGCAGCCGGGTGCCCTCGGGGACGGGGCCGCGCTGGGCGCCGACGAGGGGGGTTTCGAGGGTCTCGGTGGCGGGGCCCGCGTCGTAGCCGTCGTAGCCCAGGGGGTCCCCGCCGAGATCGACCCTGGGGATGACCTGGGTGGCTCCGGCGTCGGCGGCCGGGTCCTCGACGTGGTGACCGGCTCCCGCCCGCACCGCCTGGAGCAGCCGGTGCGCGCCGGTGTCGTCCGGGTCGGACCGTCCGCTCCACACGACGGCCCGGCGACGGCCCGGGGCGGCGGGCATGCGGGGGGTGGTCTGGGTGGCGCTCAAGTGCTGTGCGATCCGCGGCGACTGGGTCCGCCGGGCGGAGGCACCGAACTGCACGCGGAAACTCGCGTGGTTGACGATGACCTCGGCCGGATCGCTCGGCACCTTCACCATGCTCAACGCGGGAGCGTCGTCGTATCCCGACGAGCGGTCCCCCGTGGGTGTGCGGGGTGTTCTGGTGTCCACACTCATCTAACCGAGTGATGTGTCGTTAGGACACTGCCTTGACCGCCCGGATCTGTCCGGACCGCGTCAAACCGGCCCGGACCACCCGGAACACCCCGTGTGGGGGACGGATCCGAACACCCGTCCCCCACCCGAAGAACCGATCACCGCGGGTCAGCGGCGTCGCCGCGCCGCCTCGTACAGCACGATCCCGGCCGCCACACCGGCGTTGAGCGACTCCGCGCCACCCGGCATCGGGATCCGCACGCGGAAGTCACAGGTCTCGCCGACCAGCCGGGACAGTCCCTTGCCCTCACTGCCGACCACGATGACCACGGGCCCGTCCAGGGCCTCCAGGTCACCGAGTTCCGCCTCGCCGTCGGCGGCGAGGCCGACGACCGTGATCCCGGCCTTCTGGTACGACTCCAGCGCGCGCGTGAGATTGGTGGCGCGGGCGACCGGCGTACGCGCGGCGGTACCGGCGGACGTCTTCCACGCACCGGCCGTCATCCCGGCCGCACGCCGCTCGGGCACGACGACGCCGTGGCCGCCGAAGGCGGAGACGGAGCGGACGACGGCACCGAGGTTGCGCGGGTCGGTCACCCCGTCGAGGGCGACGATCAGCGGGTCCGCGCCCTCGTCGTGGGCGGCGGCGACCAGGTCCTCGGGGTGCGCGTACTCGTACGGCGGGACCTGGAGGACGAGACCCTGGTGGTTGAGCCCGTTGGTCATCCGGTCCAGCTCGGGACGCGGCGCCTCCATGAGGTTGATGCCACCGCGCTCGGCGGCGAGCTGGAGCGCCTCGCGCACCCGCTCGTCGTTGTCGATGAACTGCTGGACGTAGAGCGTCGAGGCGGGCACGCCCTCGCGCAGGGCCTCGTAGACGGGGTTGCGGCCGACGACGAGTTCGGACGTCGACCGCCCGGCGCCGCGCCGCTGCTGCGGCCGGCCCGTGGCGCGGCGCGCCTTCGCGTTGGCGGCACGCTGCTTGGCGTGCCCCTTGCGCATCTCGGCGGGAGGCGTCGGCCCCTTGCCCTCCAGGCCCCGGCGCCGCTTGCCGCCGCTGCCGACCTGCGCGCCCTTCTTGCCGGACATGCGGCGGTTGTTCGCGGCCATGAGTTACCTGTCTCCGCTCTCTACGGGAGTGTGCGTGAAGCTTGTGTTCTATGCAGTGTGCCGCCCGGAGGGCCGGGCGGCACAATCGATCTACGGGACGGACCTCGCCGACCGCCGGGTCAGCGCGACCCGAGGCTCCACCGGGGCCCCTGCGGGCTGTCCTCGATGACCAGCCCGGACTGTCCGAGCTGGTCGCGGATGGCGTCCGCGGTGGCCCAGTCCTTCCGCCCCCGCGCGGCCTCCCGCTGGTCGAGCACCAGGCGTACGAGACCGTCGACGACGTGCCGCAGGTCCTCGCCCTGCTCCTGCTCCCCCGCCCAGTGCGGGGCCAGCGGGTCGAGGCCGAGGACACCGAGCATGGCCCGCACCTCGGCGAGCCGCGCCACGGCGGCGTCCTTGTCGTCGGCGGCCAGCGCGCTGTTGCCCTGCCGGACCGTGGTGTGCACGATGGCGAGCGCCTGCGGGACGCCCAGGTCGTCGTCCATCGCCTCGGCGAAGGCGGGCGGCACCTCGGGGGCCGGATCGACGGTCTGCCCGGCCAGCTCGGTGACGCGCTGCACGAAGCCCTCGATGCGCGCGTACGCCGACTCGGCCTCGCGCAGGGACTCCTCGCTGTACTCGATGGTGGAGCGGTAGTGCGGGGTGCCGAGGTAGTACCGCAGCACGGCCGGCCGCCACTGCTTGACCATCTCGGAGACGAGCACGCTGTTGCCGAGCGACTTCGACATCTTCTCGCCGCTCATGGTGACCCAGGCGTTGTGCACCCAGTACCGGGCGAAGGCGTCGCCGAAGCCCTCGGCCTGGGCGATCTCGTTCTCGTGGTGCGGGAAGATCAGGTCGATCCCGCCGCCGTGGATGTCGAACTCGCTGCCCAGGTACTTGTGCGCCATGGCGGAGCACTCCAGGTGCCACCCCGGCCGCCCGCGCCCCCACGGCGTCTCCCAGCTCGGCTCCCCGGGCTTGACCGCCTTCCACATGGCGAAGTCCCGCGGGTCCCGCTTGCCGGTCTCGCCCTCACCGGAGGGCTGGCGCAGGTCGTCGAGGTCCTGGTTGGACAGCGACAGGTAGCCGGGCAGGGAGCGGACGTCGAAGTAGACGTTGCCCTCGGCCTCGTAGGCGTGCCCGCGTTCGATGAGCCCGCGCATCATCTCGACCATCTCGGTGATGTGCCCGGTGGCGCGGGGCTCGTAGGTGGGCGGCAGGCAGCCGAGGGCGTCGTAGGCGTCGTTGAACGCCCGCTCGTTCTCGTACCCGATGGACCACCAGGGGCGGTTCTGGTCGGCCGCCTTCTTGATGATCTTGTCGTCGATGTCGGTGACGTTGCGGATGAACGTGACGTCGTAGCCGCGGTACGCGAACCAGCGGCGCATGATGTCGAAGTTCAGGCCCGACCGGATGTGCCCGATGTGCGGGGCCGCCTGCACGGTGGCGCCGCACAGGTAGATCGAGACGCAGCCCGGCGTGAGGGGGGCGAAGTCACGGATCTGCCGGGCGCTGGTGTCGTACAGCCGAATAGTCACGAGTCCAGGGTAGTAGGCCCCGAGCAGTGCCACGGGCACACGGCCGAGCCCGACGGCCGTTTCGAGCCCGGCCTCTTGCCGACCGAGGACTACGCGCGCGCCGTGTTGTCGGGGTTGTCTGGGGCGCAGACAACGGCGGGCAACGGCGAGGCGGTGGAGGAGCAGGTCGCCTTGCGGGTGGGACGACAGGAACTGCTCTACCGTCAACAGGCGCCGAACATCCGGGTGATCCTCGACGAGGGGGCGTTGCGCCGCCCTGCTCCCGACGCGAAGGTGTGGCGGGACCAGCTCTCACATCTGGTGAACGCGGCAGGACTCCCGTCGGTCGTCCTCCAAGTGCTGCCGTTCGAGGCCGGCGTGCACGACCTCATGGACAGCCACCTCTGGCTCCTGTGGCAGCGGGTCGGCGACCCCGTCGCCTATGTGGAGGGCAACGGCTTCGGTGAGTTGGTCGATGATCCGGACAAGGTTCTGTCGTTCCGCTTGTCCTACGATCTGGTCCGGGACGCGGCGCTGACTCCGGTGGAGTCGATGGCGTTCATCAAGGGCCTTCTGGAGGAGCGCAGACCATGAACCACATCCCCGACCTCACCACCGCGACTTGGCGCAAGTCCTCCTACAGCGACGGCGGCGGCACGAACTGCGTCGAGATCGCCCCCGGCTTCCCCGGCCTCGTCCCCGTACGGGACAGCAAAGTGCCGGACGGGCGGGTGCTGGTCTTCGGGGCGGGGCCGTGGGGGCAGTTCGTGGCGGGGATGAAGGCGTAGCAGCCGCAAGCCGACCAGAGGGTCGCTGTCAGAGCGTGCGTATATGATCGACGGATTGTGTTCGCAGGTGTCCACATCCAGGAAGACATGGCCGGCCTCCCGCACTATCCCGTCGGTTCCACCTCAGCCGGGCTTGGCGCGCAGCACTACGCGCCGCAGCCGCCCTACAGTTACCCGGCGCCTCACGGCCCAGGCTTCGCGCCGCCCATGGGCCTCGCCGATCTCGGGTCCCGACTCGGAGCGCGGGTGCTGGACGTCGGCCTCTGGTTCGTCGGGTACTTCCTCACGGGCGGCCTCCCGCTGAGTATGTGGATCGACGCCGGAGGCGGTGAGACGGCCCAGGCGGTGCTGGTCGGATGGCTTGCCCTCTCCTTCCTCATCTACTTCCCTGTCTGTGTCGCCGAGTTCGGCTCGACCCTGGGCAAGCGCATCTGCAAGGTCCGGGTCGTGGACCGTGAGTCGGGGCTGAACATCGGTTTCTGGCGCGCTCTGCTACGAGAGGTCTGCTGGCCGGCCTTTTCCCTGGTCCCAGTACTCGGGTTGCTCAACTCGCTGTGGTGCTGCTGGGACAGGCCGTATCAGCAGTGTCTGCACGACAAGCTCGCGGAGACGGTGGCCATCGAGCGCTGAGGGCCCCCGTTTCTCTCGACCTCTTCGGCCAGGACCAGCACCTGCTGATACTCGGCGACAACGAGTGCGGCAAGACGAACCTGCTGAAGCTGATCGCCGGAAGGCTCGCCGAACGCCACTCGGAGAGGGACCTCGTCTTCGGCATCTACGACCCACGGCGCGGTCTGCGCGGCACGGTCCCGGAGCCCTATCGCGGCGGCTACGCCCACAACGCCAAGCTCGCCGCTGCCCTGTCCACCGGCATCGCCGCCGAACTGGACAAACGCCTGCCGGAGACCGCAGACCCCGACGCCGTCCCCGAGGACGAGACCGGACCGGCCTTCACGGGACCGCGGATCGTCATCCTCGTCGACGACTACGACATCCTCACCACCGCAGGACAGCAGCCCCTGGCTCCCTTCCTGCCCTACGTCTCCTCAGCCCAGGACATCGGCCTGCACTTCGTCATCGCCCGCCGCGCCGCCGGTTCCTCCCGTGCCCTGTACGAGCCGCTGCTGACCACCTTGCGTGAGACCGGCAGCACCGCTCTGCTCATGACCGGCGATCGTGCCGAGGGCCAGATCTTCCCCGGTGTCCATCTCTCACCGCAGCCGCCGGGGCGGGGCACGCTCGTCCGACGAGGCCGTCCCCCGCAGCTGATCCAGACCGCCCTGGCAGGGGAGGAGACGAGGTGACCAATGACGTCATCGCCCTCACTCGCGCTATGCCCGACCTGCCCACCCTCCTGACGGGCCTCTACGCGGGCGGCCCCGAGCTGGGCGTCAACAGCCTGGCCGGCGGAGCTGTCGTCCAGCTCTGCGCGCCCGACGGCCGCCCACTGGTCTCGGTGGAGGCACCCCTCCTGGTGCAGGTGCCCGGCGAGACCACCCGCCTGCTGGGCCGTACCGGACGGGAGGCGCCGGTGTGGTGGACCGAGGCACGGGCCTCCACGTCGAGTTCAGAGGCCGGGCGGCTCGCGGGGTCCTTCGCGGGACGGCTGGCCACGGTGCTCGACGGCGCGGTCTGGCCGCCCGGAGCGGCCACCACGGATGTCGTGCCTCTGACCACGGACGTCTCCGCCGTGCCGGTACCCACCACCGGCACACCGTCCGTGGATGTTCTCACCCCGACCACCGCCGTGGTCATCCAGGACCGCCCGCTCGTTCCCCTCACCAGCTGGCTCTCCGACGCCCTGCGTGCCGCGGCCGAGAGCGAGCGTGCCCTGCAGATGGTCACCCCACCCACCGCACGCCTCACCCTGCCCACCCGCACCGCCCTGCACGGTTTGCCCAACCGCTGGGTGGTCCAGGACCCCGACCACGGCTACTACGACGGCCTGTCCGGTGCCGTACTCCACTGGAAGGACGGCACCTTCACTCCCGTACGCGACGAGAACGGGAAGGCCTCGGCTGCGGGAGCCTTCACGGGGGCCTCCGTCGGTGGTGAACGTCAGTTGCTCCTCACCCTTCGTACCCGCCACGCACCCGACGCCGATCTCGTGCTGGGCCGGTCCCTGGAATCGGCCTTTCGGTGTCTGACCGGTGGCCCTCCCGCCGGCTGGAGCACAGCCGAGCCGGTCAACCTCCGCTGGTCCACCCGCGAGCTGACCGATCTGGCACGGGCGCGTGCACCACGGCCCACCTGGCTGGTCGTCGTCGGGTCGCCCGACCGTCCCGCGATCGCCACGGTCCGGGTGCTGCGTACGTCGGCAGGCGTGGAGGAGGACGTCACCGTGGCATTCGGCTACGGGGAGGGAGAGCACCCGCCGGTGGACTCGCTGCCAGGACTGGCCGCGGAATTGGATGCCGGGCACGGCCTCGTCACGCTGCTCGCGTCGCTCCGTGCCGCGCGCAGGGACCTCACGGTCTCCGCTCGCCTCGAAGGCCCGCCGCTGCCCGTCACCTTCGCCCTCGGCCGTGCGGAGGGCAAGCGCCTCGGCCACACCGCTGAGGCCGTACGGCACTACCGGCTGGGCGACGGAACGGACGCCGCCGCTTGGGGGCGGTTCCGGGACCTTCTCGCGCGGCTGGGGCTGCAAGGGGAGGCGTCGGGGCAGGCGGGGTGAGCGCCGTAGAACCTCCGGGTGAAGGGAGCGGCGAAACGGCAGCCTCCTGGTTGTAAGGCGACTATGGTGGAGCCATGGCAGAGAACACGACCATTCAGGTGTCCCGCCAGGCTCGCGACCATCTCGCGCAGGTCGCCAAGGAGCGGGGGATGACCCTCGGCCAGCTGGTCGAGCTGCTGGCTTCGGAGCAGCCGACGGCGGAGCAGATCGCGGAGCGGGTGGCGGCCACGCGTTCCGCGCTGCGTGAACGGCTGGGCTGCACGCTCAGCGACGAGGAGTTCGACAGCGGGCCGAATGTGCTGGCCAACATCTACGCGATGGCTGCGGACAAGACCCGGGCCCTCCGGGAGAACGCCGCGTGATCATTCTCGACGCGGGTGCGGCACTGGCGCTCGCCCACGGTCACGAGGCTCTCCACCGCCTCGCCGACAACGTCGCGCACACGCCCGGTGACTGGCTGCACCTCCCGGCGCTGTGCCTCATGAAGGCCGAGGAGAGCGAGGCGGACGTCGGGAGCGCGCTGATGGCGCTTCCGGGTCTGCAGGTCGATCCGCTCGGTCAGGCCGCGGCCGTCACCGTCGGCGGGATGGTGCGTGACGGCTGGGGCGGGGCCGACACGTGTCACGCGCTGTACGTGGCGACCCCGCACCTGGACACGGGGGGCATGTCGATCATCCTGACGGGTCGGGAGTCCCTGTACCCGCCGGGCTTTCTCACCGTCGACATCGACGCCCCTGGCATGCTCGGCTACCACTGACCCCCGCCCGCGAGCGGGCCGTCCAGGGCCGCCCACTGCAGGAGCATGATCGTCTTGCCGTCGGTGATGCGGCCGTCCCGGGCAAGGCCAAGTGCTCCGTGAAACCTCGCGGTACCGCGTCCTGGACCTGGACTACCGCGTCCTGGACCTGGACCGGATCGCCGGTCTGATCACCGGCGCGGTACCGGACGACCCCGTCGGGGGGGCAGCTCACGGAGCTGGGGATGAGGGTGCTGACGGCCGGCTGACGCGTACGCGTCTAGGGCACCTCCGGCGGCGGCTTCGGCGCCCCCGGCAGCCGGACGGTCGCCGTCGTGCCGCCGCCCTCCGCCGGGGTCAGGGTCACCTCGCCGCCCGCCTGCTGGACCGTGCGGGCCACGATCGACAGACCCAGGCCGGATCCCGGCAGGGCGCGGGCCGACGGGGAGCGCCAGAAGCGGTCGAAGACGTGCGGGAGTTCGTCGGCGGGGACGCCGGGGCCGTGGTCGCGGACGGTGAGGACGCCGTCGGCGAGGCGTACGTCGACGGTGCCGGACTCCGGGCTGAACTTCACCGCGTTGTCCAGGATGTTGACGACCGCGCGCTCCAGGGCCGCCGGTTCCGCCCGTACGTACCAGGGCTGCACGTCGGCCGTGATGGTCAGCTCCGGGCCGCGCAGGCGGGCGCGGCGCAGCGCGGACTCGACGGCGTCGTGCCACGGGAGGATCCGCGTGCGGCCCTCGTGCTGTCCGGTGTCCGGGCGGGACAGCTCCTGGAGGTCGCCGATCAGCGCGGCCAGCTCCGTCATCTGCGCCTTCACCGAGGCGAGCAGCGCCTTGCGGTCCGCCTCCGGGATCGGGCGGCCGGTCTCCTCGCTGCGGGTGAGGAGTTCGATGTTCGTACGGAGCGAGGTGAGAGGGGTGCGCAGTTCGTGGCCCGCGTCCGCGATGAGCTGCTGCTGGAGGTCGCGGGAGCTGGCCAGGGACGCCGTCATGCTGTTGAAGGACCGGGAGAGGCGGGCGATCTCGTCGTCGCTGTCGTCCTCGACGGGGATGCGGACGGTCAGGTCCTCGGTGCGGGCGACGTGTTCGACGGTACGGGTCAGTTGGTCGACGGGGCGCAGGCCGGTGCGGGCGACCCAGAGGCCGGCGGCACCGGCGCCGATCACCCCGGCGCCCGCGACGAAGACGAGGACGAGGGCGAGGTTGCTGAGGGAGCGGTTCACCTCGCTGAGCGGGCGGGCGGCGGAGACGGCCACATCCGGCAGGCCGGCCACGCGGTAGGTGAACACCCGGTACTCGGCACCCTCCGGCCCCTTGGCGTCGTGCAGCGCGTTGATGGACTCGCCCTCGGCCACCGCGTGGTCGGAGTCCGTGAGCGGGACCTCCTCCGTGCCGATGATCAGACAGCTGCCACCCGCGCTGTCGACGACCTGGACGGATGAGCCGAAGGGATTCTGCTCGTGCGTGACAGGATCGTGGGCGCACAGGCCGGTGCGGAGGTTGACGTACTGGCTCACCTGCTGCCGGTCCATGCGGTTCGCCTTCAGGGCCTCGTCCAGCGAACTCACCAGCACGCTCTTGACCACGAACCAGCAGGCCACCGCCGCCGCCGCCACCGCGAACGCCACCGCCGCCGCCACCAGCAGCGACAGCCGCGCCCGGATGGGCAGGGCGCGGAATCGGCGTACCGGTCCGCTCACTCCGCGCCGCCCTGCCGCAGCACGTAGCCGACGCCCCGGACGGTGTGGACCAGGCGCGGTTCGCCGCCCGCCTCGGTCTTGCGGCGCAGGTACATGACGTACACGTCGAGGGAGTTGGACGACGGCTCGAAGTCGAAGCCCCAGACCGCCTTGAGGATCTGCTCCCGGGTGAGGACCTGGCGCGGGTGCGCCATGAACATCTCCAGCAGGGTGAACTCCGTGCGGGTCAGCTCCACCGGGCGCCCGGCGCGGGTGACCTCCCGCGTCGCCAGGTCCATGGTCAGGCCGGCGAAGGTGAGGGTGTCGTCGTCCTCGGCGGTGGCCTCCACCGCCGCCGCGTAGGAGCTGCGGCGCAGCAGCGCGCGGATACGGGCGAAGAGTTCGTCCAGTTCGAAGGGCTTGACCAGGTAGTCGTCGGCGCCGGCGTCCAGGCCGGTGACCCGGTCGCCGACGGTGTCCCGGGCGGTCAGCATCAGGATGGGCGTCGTGTCGCCCCCGCCGCGGATCCGGCGGGCGGCGGTCAGGCCGTCCATGCGGGGCATCTGGATGTCGAGGACGACGAGGTCGGGCCGGTACGCCGCGGCCTTCTCCAGGGCGTCGGCGCCGTCGACGGCGACCTCGGTGCCGTATCCCTCGAAGGCGAGGCTGCGCTGGAGGGCTTCGCGGACCGCCGGCTCGTCGTCGACGATCAGGATGCGCTGGACGTCTCGGTCGCGGTCGGCGTCTGCGGGGCTCATGGGTTCAGCGTCGCACGTTCGTCGCGGGTACTCGTGACCGCTCAGTTGCTCGCACCCGCGCGCAGGTCGGGCAGGTCGGCCTTGACGGTGTTGACCGGGATGGCGAAGCCGAGGCCGACGCTGCCCGCGCTCGCGGACGCCTCGGTCGCCGAGTACATCGCGGAGTTGATGCCGATGATGTTGCCGTTCATGTCGATCAGCGCGCCGCCGGAGTTCCCCGGGTTGAGGGAGGCGTCGGTCTGGATCGCCTTGTACGTCGTCGTGGACGAGCCGGTGTCGCCGTTGAACTCCTGGCCGCCGAACTCGAACGGCCACTGGCCGCCGCCCTGCCCCGGCTGTTGCTGCTGCTGCCCCTCGTCGGTCGAGACGGTCACGTCGCGGTCAAGGGCGGAGACGATGCCGCTGGTCACGGTGCCGGTCAGGCCCTCGGGCGAGCCGATGGCGACGACCTGGTCGCCGACCCCGACGGCGTCCGAGTCACCGAGGCTCGCGGCCTTCAGACCGGAGGCGTCCTCCAGCTTGATCAGCGCGAGGTCCTTCTTGCTGTCCGTGCCGACGACCTCGGCGGTGTACTGCTTGCCGTCGCTGGTCCTCACCTTGACCGACGAGGCGCCGGAGACGACGTGGTTGTTGGTGATGATCTCGCCGTCGTCGGTGATGATGACGCCGGAACCGGTGGAGGAGCCGGCGTTCGAGGTGGCGCTGATCTCGACGATGCTGGGGCTGACCGCCTTCGCGACCCCGGAGACCGTGCCCTTCTGGCTGGAGGGCACCACGTTCGTGCTGGTGGCGGAGGCGACGGTGTCGCCGCCGGTCAGCTCCTGGATGCCGTAGGCGGTGCCGCCGCCGATGGCCGCCGCGACGATCGCCACGGCCGCGAGCAGCGCGACGGGGCCGCGACGGGCCCGGCGCCGCTGCTGCGGCTGCCCGGGCTGCCCGTCGGCGGCGAACCCGGCGTGGTGTGCCGCGGGCGGCTGGGTGGGCGGGGGCGGCCACTCGGGGTTGACGGGAGAGGAGGCGTGCTGCCGGGCACCCTGGTACGGGTTCTCGTACGGGTTCTCTTGCGCGTGCTCGTACTCGCCGTTGCGGCGGAGGCTCTCGGTCATGTCCATGAGCTTCGCGCCCGAGGATGAGAGCGGCCTGAGTGCTGCCTGAGAAGCCCGGCAGAACCTCGTATGCCCGATATAAGGAAGGCTCCGGGCGGGTGCTACACGCAGCCGCAGGACTGCCGTACGACCAGCTGCGACGGGAACACCTTCAGCCGCTCGCGCCGGGAGCCCGCGACCCGCAGGCCGTCGTCCAGGACCAGGTCGACGGCGGCCCGCGCCATCGCCGGACGGTCCGAGGCGACGGTCGTCAGCGGCGGGTCGGCGAGATCCGCCTCCTTGATGTCGTCGAAGCCGGCCACCGCCAGCTCGCCCGGCACGTCGATGCGCAGCTCACGGGCGGCCCGCAGCAGGCCGATCGCCTGGTCGTCGGTGGAGCAGAAGATCGCCGGCGGGCGGCGCGGCCCGGCCAGGATCTCCAGGCCCACCTTGTAGGCGTCGTAGCGGTTGTACGGCGCCTCGAAGAGCCGGCCCTCGGTGGACAGCCCGGCCTCCTTCATCGCGCGCTGCCAGCCCTCGACGTGGTCGGAGACGGGGTCGCCGACGGACGGGGTCTCGGCGGTGCCGCCCATACAGGCCACGTACTCGTAGCCGTGCTCCAGCAGGTGGCGCACGGCGAGCTGGGCGCCGCCGAGGTCGTCGGTGACCACGGCGACGTCGTCGATGGCCTCGGGCCGCTCGTGCAGCAGGACGACCCGGGCGTCCCAGGCGTCGATCTCGGCGGCGGCCAGGTCGTTCAGGGCGTGGCTGACCAGGATCAGGCCGGAGACGCGCATCCCGAGGAAGGCCCGCAGGTAGTGGACCTCGCGCTCGCCGACGTAGTCCGTGTTGCCGACCAGGACCATCTTGCCGCGCTCGGAGGCGGCCTGCTCGACGGCGTGCGCCATCTCCCCGAAGAAGGGCTGGCGGGCGTCCGGGATGATCAGGCCTATGAGGTCCGTGCGCCGCGACGCCATGGCCTGGGCGACCCGGTCCGGGCGGTACCCCAGCTCCTTGATCGCGGCGAGGACACGCTCGCGCGTGGCCGGGGCGACCGGCCGGGGTCCGTTGTTGATGACATAGCTGACGACGGCGGTGGAAGTTCCCGCCAGCCGCGCCACATCATCCCGAGTCACCTTGGCCACGCGCGGAGTCTACGCGGATGGACCCGCTCCGGGCAGGGCGTATCACACCTTGGATGACCTTGCCGCCGCCGTGTCCGGGGCCTCCGCCCCGTCCTCCGCCCCGGCGGGCGCCGTCTTCTCGCGCGCCGTCGTCTCCCGCTCCGCCTTGTCGGACTTCGCCTTCTCCGGCTTCTCCGGCGTGACGAAGCGGTAGCCGACGTTGCGGACGGTGCCGATCAGCGACTCGTGCTCGGGGCCGAGCTTGGCGCGCAGCCGCCGTACGTGCACGTCGACCGTGCGGGTGCCGCCGAAGTAGTCGTAGCCCCACACCTCCTGGAGCAGCTGGGCGCGGGTGAAGACCCGGCCCGGGTGCTGGGCGAGGTACTTGAGCAGCTCGAACTCCTTGAAGGTCAGGTCCAGGACCCGGCCCTTGAGCTTGGCGGAGTACGTCGCCTCGTCCACCGAGAGGTCGCCGTTGCGGATCTCCATCGGGGAGTCGTCGCCGACGATCTGCTGGCGGCCCATGGCCAGCCGCAGCCGCGCCTCGACCTCCGCCGGTCCCGCGGTGTCCAGCAGTACGTCGTCGATGCCCCAGTCGGCGGTGACGGCGGCGAGGCCGCCCTCGGTGACCACGAGGACGAGCGGACAGCTGAGCCCCGTGGACCGCAGCAGCTGGCACAGGCTGCGGATCTGGGGAAGGTCACGGCGCCCGTCGACGAGGATCACGTCGGCGCCGGGGGTGTCGACGAGGGCCGGGCCCTCCGCCGGAGCCACGCGGACGTTGTGCAGCAGCAGGCCGAGGGCGGGGAGCACCTCCGTCGACGGCTGAAGGGCGTTGGTGAGGAGCAGCAGAGAGCTCATCGCGCCCCACCTGCCCGGGTCGTCCTACGGTCGTGCACGCTTCGCTCGCCCATAACGTCTGGTTCCTCCTCGGTCCCTGCGAGGACGTTTACGGCACTGCTTCGTACGGTGCGGATCCCGTGCCCGTGGGGCCCGCCGTGCGTCCGGGAGGTGAACGATCGGCCACGCTCCTGGAAGCACAAAAGGACCCGGGGGCTACGTTGCCCGAGTCCTCTACGCAGCAGAATAGCCGACATGAGCTACCGACCGTCAGGTCATGTGGCGCGTTCCACCCCTCGTCCAGGGAATCGTCCGCATTCCGAGACGCCCGGGGGAGCGCCCCGCCGCATGCCCGCACGCACCTTCCTGCGCAGCGCCGACGGGGTCCGGATCGACGCCGTGTACAAGCCGGCGGCGACCGGCGGTGACCCCTCCGACCTGGTGTTCGTCGTCGCGCACGGCTTCACCGCGGGCGCGGACGAGGCGCACGTGCTGCGCATCGCGCGGAGGTTCGCCCGGTACGGCGCCGTGGTCACCTTCTCCTTCCGGGGCCACGGTGCCTCCGGCGGACGGTCGACGGTCGGCGACCGCGAGGTCCTGGACCTGGCGGCGGCCGTCGCGTGGGCACGCGGCTTCGGGCACGCGCGCGTGGTGACCGTCGGCTTCTCCATGGGCGGCTCGGTGGTGCTGCGGCACGCGGCGCTGTACGGCCCGGACAGCGCGGCGCGGACGGACGCCGTGGTCTCGGTGAGCGCGCCGGCCCGCTGGTACTACCGGGGCACGGCGCCGATGCGCCGGCTGCACTGGATGGTGACGCGCCCCGAGGGCCGGTTCGTCGGCCGCTACGGCTTCCGCACCCGCATCCACCACCTGGCCTGGGACCCGGAGCCGCTGTCGCCGGTGGACGCGGTGCCGCGGATCGCCCCGACCCCGCTCCTCCTCGTGCACGGCGACCGGGACGGCTACTTTCCCCTCGACCACCCCCGGATGCTGGCCCGGGCCGCCGGTGACCACGGCGAACTCTGGCTGGAGCCCGGCATGGGCCACGCGGAGCACGCGTCGGACGAGGCCCTGCTGGACCGGATCGGCGCCTGGGCGGTCAGCCGGGCGGGCTAGCCTGACGGTGTTCACCGTCAACTGATTGAGGAACCAGATGGCAAAGGTCACGGTGCGCTACTGGGCCGCCGCGAAGGCCGCCGCGGGGGTGGCCGAGGAGCCGTACGACGCGGCCACGCTCGCCGACGCGCTCGGCGCGGTGCGCGAGCGGCACCCCGGCGAGCTCACGCGCGTGCTGCTGCGCTGCTCGTTCCTCGTCGACGGCGACCCGGTGGGCACCCGCGGGCACGAGACGGTACGGCTGGCCGACGGCGGCACGGTCGAGGTGCTCCCGCCGTTCGCAGGAGGGTGAGCGATGACCGACCAGCCTTATCAGCCGCATCAGCCGCATCAGCCGCATCAGCCGCATCAGCCGCATCAGCGGTACGAGGGGTACGACGAGCACGGGAGATGGGTCGGGCGGGGCGGGTACGACGCCCAGTGGCCCGATCAGCAGACCCACCAGGCCCCTCAGGCTCCTCAGGGGTACGAGGACCCGAACGCCGGCCAGTACACGCAGCAGTGGCACGGGCAGACCTGGGAGACGCAGGTGCACCAGACCCAGCCGCCGGTCCAGGCGGAGGAGACGGCGTACCTGCCGCCTTACGGGGCCGAGCCGCAGCAGCAGTACCAGCAGCCTCCGGCACAGACGTACGCACCTCAGTACCAGTACCAGTACCAGCCGCAGCCGCAGCCGCATCCGCAGCCGCATCCGCAGCCGTACGATCCCGCGGCCCCGGCGCCCTCCGCCTCACCTGCCTCACCTGCCTCGCCCGCCCCATCCGTCTCTCCCGGCGACGCCGGCTACGGTCCGGCGACCCTCGCCGGGAACACGCGGGTGACCGACGCGCAGCGGGCCCGTGCCGAAGGGCGTTCGCCGATCATCGACCCGGGGATGCAGCCGGCCGGGCTCACCGCGCTGCTCGGGCTGCTGCTGGCCGGCGCGGCGGCGCTCGGCACGTACGCCCTCCTCGTCCCGCTCGTCGCCCTCCAGGCCGTCACCGCGGCGGGCTGGTTCCGCCTGAACGGCATGTGGCCGGCCCGGCAGGGCATCGCGCTGGGCTTCGCGGGCGCGCTGGCCGCCGACGCGGCGATGCTGGTGTCGGACCGCTCCCCGGCGGCGATCCTCGGCACGCTCGGGGTGTGGGTGCTGCTGTCCCTCGTCCTGCAACTGCGCTCGCACGCCGACCCCGACGAGCGGATGTACGGCCTGATGGCGACCGTCGCCGCGGCGGCCCTGGCCGTGATCGCGGGTGGGTACCTCGCCGCCGACGCGGACGCGGTGACCGTCGGCGCGGTCGCGGTGGCCGTGGCGGTCGTGGCCCGCGCCCTGCCGCTGCCCACGGCGGGGTCCGTGGTCGTCGCGCTGCTCGCGGCGGCCGGAGCGGGGATCGCGGTCGGCTCGGCGACGGACTTCGGGGCGTCGGGAGCGCTGCTCGGCGCGGGCGCGGCGGTGTGCGCGCTGATCGGCCTCCGGGTGGCGGCGTACGACTACCCGTCCCGTTTCGTCCACTTCACGGCGGGCGTGGCCCTGCCGCTGGCCGCCGCGGCGCCGGCCGTGTACGTGCTGGGCCGGGCGCTGGCCTGACCGCCGGGCGCCCGGCGCGGGGTGTCACAGGTGGTCTACAGAACCCGGGCGGCGCCACCCGTCCGGGTTACGCTCGCGCCTGGACGGCCACCGGCCGTCGGGGGACCGCTGTCGTCGACCGTCCAGGGTTGGGGAACTCCGCATGCGCGCACTGCGAATACTGTTGGTCGTCGTCGTGATCCTGGGCGGCCTCTTCGTGATCGCCGACCGTGTGGCCGTCAACTTCGCCGAGGACGAGGTCGCGGACAAGGTGCGCAGCACCGAGAACCTGCCGTCGACGCCGGACGTGTCCATCAACGGCTTTCCCTTCCTCACCCAGGTCGCCGGCGGTGAGCTGGACGACGTCCAGGTGGGCATCGACGGTTACGAGGCGTCCACCGGCAAGGGCGACGAGAAGATCCGCATCGCCGAGCTGCGCGCGGACATGAAGGGCGTCGCGTTCTCCGGCGACTACAGCTCCGCCACCGCGGCGACCGCCACCGGCACCGCGACCGTCGCCTACGACGAGCTGATGAAGGCCGCCAAGTCCGAGCCCACGGACATCGCTCCCGGCATCACCGCCAAGGTCATCGGCCTCTCCGACGGAGGCAACGGCAAGATCAAGGTGGCGCTCCAGGCCACGGTCCTGGGCGTGGACCTGCCCGAGCCGGTCGAGGTGCTCAGCTCGGTCAAGGTCAAGGACAACGACGTCGAGGTCGTCGCCGACGGCCTGCCGGAGATCGGCGGCCGGCAGCTCGCCGAGTCCCGGATCCGGGCCATCACCGACTTCCAGCAGACCATCGACGAACTGCCGGGCGGCATCGAGCTGGACAAGGTCGAGGCGGCGAAGGACGGCGTCGAGATCACGGTGAAGGGTTCGGACGTCAAACTGGCCGGGTAGGGACCCAAGGGGGCCGGAAGTCCGACAGGCGAGACGACGCCGTCCGTACCGCAGATGCGAAGGCGGGCCACCCGCCCGCCGGGCGTCGCGCGGCGCCCCGGGCCTCGCATTGATCCCACATTGCGGACGATCCCGTCTCAGGATGCGACACGCCGGTGACATGCCCCGGTATCCGTCCCTACGATCGGTACCCATGAAGCGACAGGCGGACCTCACGAAGCGGCGGGCAGTGGACCTGTGCCGCGTTGCCGCCATGCTCTGTCGCACCCTCTGACCGGACGGCGCCGCCGCCGTCCGTCCCCCTCACCCGCCCTGCCCAGGGCACCCGCGCGCCGCCGCACGGCCCGAGCGCGCGCACCCTCTCACCGCTCGCCCCGCCGCAACTGCCCCGGAGGAGAAAACATGAGCCGCAGCGACGTCCTGGTCGACGCCGACTGGGTGCAGGACCACCTGGACGACCCCAGCATCGCGATCGTCGAGGTGGACGAGGACACGTCCGCCTACGAGAAGAACCACATCAAGAACGCGATCCGGATCGACTGGACCCAGGACCTCCAGGACCCGGTCCGCCGCGACTTCGTCGACCAGGAGGGCTTCGAGAAGCTCCTGTCGAAGAAGGGCATCGCCAACGACACGCTCGTGGTCCTCTACGGCGGCAACAACAACTGGTTCGCGTCGTACGCCTACTGGTACTTCAAGCTCTACGGCCACGAGAACGTCAAGCTCCTCGACGGCGGCCGCAAGAAGTGGGAGCTGGACGCCCGCGAGCTGGTCGCCGGCGACGAGGTCCCGCAGCGCCCGACCACCGACTACAAGGCCAAGCCGCAGAACACCGCGATCCGCGCGTTCCGCGACGACGTGGTCGCCGCCATCGGCGCGCAGAACCTGGTCGACGTCCGCTCGCCCGACGAGTTCTCCGGCAAGCTGCTCGCCCCGGCCCACCTGCCGCAGGAGCAGTCGCAGCGTCCGGGCCACGTCCCGTCCGCGCGCAACATCCCGTGGTCGAAGAACGCCAACGACGACGGCACCTTCAAGTCGGACGACGAGCTGAAGCAGCTCTACACCGACGAGCAGGTCGACCTGGCGAAGGACACCATCGCCTACTGCCGCATCGGTGAGCGCTCGGCCCTGACCTGGTTCGTCCTGCACGAGCTGCTCGGCGTGGAGAACGTCAAGAACTACGACGGCTCCTGGACCGAGTACGGCTCCCTCGTCGGCGTGCCGATCGAGCTCGGCGCCAACAAGTAAGCC
>NZ_QHJH01000079.1 GCF_003947455.1 Streptomyces sp. WAC 04229
GGGCAGGGTTCCGGCGGCGGCCCGGGCGAGGAGCAGGGCGGCGGTGGGCAGGGCACGCAGGTGCTCACCGGTGACGTCGCGCAGACCCAGTACGGGCCCGTTCAGGTGCGGGTCACCGTCAGCGGCGGGCGGATCACCGACGCCGAGACCCTCCAGGCGCCCAAGGGCGGACGGAGCGACCAGGTCACCGCCGACGCGGTGCCCAAGCTCGACCGGGCCGCCGTCAGCGCGGGCACCGCCGCCATCGACGCCGTCTCCGGCGCCACGTACACGAGCGCCGGATACAAGCAGTCCCTGCAATCGGCACTGGACCGGGCCGGTGGCTGACGCCGTGGCCGAGTCCGCACAGGCTCCCGCCGCGGTGCGTCACGTGGAGGAGACGATGGGGACCGTCTTCTCCTTCGACGTCCGCGGCGGGGAACCCACGGCCGTACGGGCGGCGTTGGACGAGGCGGTCGCCGGGCTGCACCGGGCCGACCAGGTGTTCAGCACCTACCGCGACGACAGCCAGGTCTCCCGGCTGGCGCGGGACGAGGTGACCGTCGAGGCGTGCGCGCCCGAGGTCGCCGAGGTGCTGGAGCTGGCGGCCGAGGCGGAGCGGGTGAGCGACGGCTGGTTCAGCACGCGGTTCCGGGGGCGGCTCGATCCGACCGGGATCGTCAAGGGCTGGGCCGTGGAGTGCGCCGCCCGCCGGATCGCGGCGGCGGGTGCGACGGGGGTCAGCCTCAACGGCGGCGGGGACGTGCAGTTGCTCGGGTCGCCGGGGGTGCGGCGGCCCTGGCGGGTCGGTGTGTCGGACCCGCTGCGGCCCGGCGGGCTCGCGGCCGTGGTCTCCGCGGCCGGGGCGGCCGAGCTGGCCGTGGCGACGTCCGGCAGCGCCGAGCGGGGTGCGCATGTCGTCGACCCGAGCACCGGGCGTTCGGCGGTCACCGACCTGTTGTCCGTGACGGTGGTGGCGCCGCGGCTGACCTGGGCGGACTGCTGGGCGACGGCGGCGTTCGCGATGGGTTCGCGGGAGGGGCTGCGGTGGCTGGAGTCGCTGCCCGGCGTCGAGGGGCTGCTGATCACGGCCGGGGACGAGGTGCGGTGTACTGGAGGACTGGCGGCCTGGCTGGGCTGAACCCGGCCGACGGGTGACCGGCACGCCGCCGGGCAGGTGTCCGCACGCGTTGGAGGAGGCCGCATGGCAGAGGCGAGCGATGTCGAGGCCGTCGTGTTCGACGTGCTCGGCACGATGGTCGACGAACCGGGGGGACTGCGCGCGGCGTTGCGCGAGGCGGTGCCCGAGGCCGACGCGGCCTCGGTCGGCCATCTGCTCACGGTGTGGCAGGAGCACGTCGAGCACGAGATCGGGCGCATAGGGGCGAAGGAGCGGCCGTACGCCGACTCCGGGGTCCTGGACCGCGAGGCGGCGGAGCGGGTCGCCGAGCACGCCGGGCTCACCGACGGGGACGCCGTGGCGCGGCTGGCCACCGCCGGCCGGCGCCTGGCGCCGTGGGACGACTCCGTCGCGGGTCTCGCGCGCCTGGCCGAACGCTTCCCGGTCCTGGGGCTCTCCAACGCCAGTCGCGCGTCGCTGCTCCGCCTCAACGCCTACGCGGGGCTGCGCTGGCACCAGGCCCTGTCGGCCGAGGACGCGGGGGCGTACAAACCCGCGCCGGAGGTCTACCGGCTCGCCCTCGGCGCGGCCGACTGTCCGCCGGAGCGGGTGCTGATGGTCGCCGCCCACGCCTGGGACCTGCGGGGTGCCCAGGCCGTGGGCATGCGCACCGCCTACGTCCGGCGCCCGGTGGGTGACCCGCCGCGCGGCTCGGACGCCTTCGACTGGGCGGTGGACGGTCTGGCCGAGCTGGTCGCGGTGCTGACGCGGGGGTAGCCCGCCGGCCGCACCGGCCGCGCTCAGTGGCCGTTCTGCGCCAGCCGCAGCAGGTGGTCGGCCAGCGCCTGCCCGCCCGTCGGCTCCCGGCTGATCAGCATCAGCGTGTCGTCGCCGGCGATGGTGCCGAGGATGTCGTGCAGCTCCGCCTGGTCGATGGCCGAGGCGAGGAACTGCGCCGCACCCGGCGGGGTGCGCAGGACCACGAGGTTCGCCGAGGCCTCCGCGGAGATCAGCAGCTCCGCGGAGAGCCGCCGCATCCGCTCCTCCTTCGCCGACTCGCCGAGCGGCGCCCGCGGGGTGCGGAAACCGCCCTCGCTGGGCACCGCGTAGATGAGGTCGCCGTCGGTGTTGCGGATCTTCACCGCGTTCAGCTCGTCCAGATCGCGGGAGAGCGTCGCCTGGGTGACGGTCAGCCCGTCGTCGGCGAGCAGCTTCGCGAGCTGGCTCTGCGAGCGCACCGCCTGCCGGTTGAGGATGTCCACGATCCGCCGGTGGCGTGCGGTGCGGGTCTGCGGCAGGGCGGGCCCCGCCGTCTGATCGTGCTCCTGCGCCTGGCTCATCGTCGTCTCATTCTCCGGATCGTCCGTCCCCGTGGGCCGCGTGGGCGGCCTGGTCAAGGATGCCGGGCAGGGCCCCGAGGAAGGCGTCCACCACGTCGTCGCCGAGGTTCAGCGCGGGCATCAGCCGTACGACGTCAGGGGCGGGCGCGTTCACCAGGATTCCGGCGTCCTGAGCCGCCTGCTGCACCTGGGGCGCCAGTGGCTCGGTGAGCACGATACCCAGGAGCAGTCCGGCACCCCGGACGTGCCCGACCAACGGGTGGCCGAGCGCCTCGGCTCCGCCGCGGATCCTCTCGCCCTGCCGCTTCACGTTGTCCAGCAGACCCTCGTCCGCGATGGTGTCGAGGACGGCGAGTCCGGCGGCGCAGGCGACCGGGTTGCCGCCGAAGGTCGTGCCGTGCTGGCCCGGCTGGAGGAGTTCGGCGGCGCGTCCGAAGGCGACGGTCGCGCCCAGCGGCAGCCCGCCGCCGAGGCCCTTGGCGAGGGTGACGACGTCCGGCAGGACGCCCTCGTGCGCCTGGTACTCGAACCAGTGGCCGGTGCGGCCGACGCCGGTCTGCACCTCGTCCAGGACCAGCAGCGCCCCGGTGGCGGCGGTGATGGCGCGGGCGGCCTTGAGATAGCCGGGCGGCGGGACGACGACGCCGTTCTCGCCCTGGATCGGCTCGATGACGACCAGGGCCGTCTGCTCGGTGACCGCCGCCGCCAGCGCCTGCGCGTCCCCGTAGGGCACGTGGGTGACGTCGCCGGGCAGCGGCCGGAACGGCTCCTGCTTGCCGGGCTGGCCGGTCAGCGCCAGGGCGCCCATGGTGCGGCCGTGGAAGCCGCCGTCGGTGGCGACCATGTGCGGCCGCCCGGTGAGCCGGCCGATCTTGAAGGCGCCCTCGTTGGCCTCGGCTCCGGAGTTGCAGAAGTAGACCCTGCCGTCGCGGCCGAAGCGCTGGAGCAGCCGTTCGGCGAGCGCGACCGGCGGTTCGGCGATGAAGAGGTTGGAGACGTGGCCGAGGGAGGCGATCTGCCGGCTCACCGCCTCGACCACCGCCGGGTGGGCGTGGCCGAGCGCGTTGACCGCGATGCCGCCGACGAAGTCCAGGTATTCCTTGCCGTCGGCGTCCCACAGCCGGGAGCCCGCACCGCGCACCAGGGGCAGGCGCGGCGTGCCGTAGTTGTTCATGAGCGTGCCCTGCCAGCGCTCGGTCAGCTCCGCGTTGCCCGCGGTGTCCCCGGTGTTGCTCACGACTCCCCCTGTTCGTCCGGCACGACCATCGTGCCGATTCCCTCGTCGGTGAAGATCTCCAGCAGGATCGAGTGCTGGACCCGGCCGTCGATGACGCGGGCGGTGGTGACGCCGTTGCGTACGGCGTGCAGGCAGCCCTCCATCTTCGGCACCATGCCGGCAGACAGGTCGGGCAGCAGTTTCTCCAGCTGGGTCGCGGTGAGGCGGCTGATCACCTCGTCGGAGTCCGGCCAGTCCTCGTAGAGGCCCTCCACGTCGGTGAGGACCATGAGAGTCTCGGCGCCGAGCGCCGCAGCGAGTGCCGCAGCCGCCGTATCAGCATTGACGTTGTAGACATGGTGATCGTCCTCGGAGCGGGCGATCGAGGAGACGACCGGGATGCGGCCGTCGGCGAGCAGCGCCTCGATGGCGCCCGTGTCGATCTCGGTGATCTGTCCGACCCGCCCGATGTCGACGAGTTCGCCCTCGATCCGGGGCTGGTGCTTGGTGGCGGTGATGGTGTGGGCGTCCTCACCGGTGAGACCGACGGCGAGCGGTCCGTGCTGGTTGAGCAGACCGACCAGCTCACGCTGGACCTGTCCGGCCAGCACCATCCGTACGACGTCCATGGCGTCCTCGGTGGTCACGCGCAGGCCGGCCTTGAACTCGCTGACGATGCCGTGCCGGTCGAGGGCGGCGCTGATCTGCGGGCCGCCGCCGTGCACGACGACGGGCTTGAGGCCGGCGTGGCGCAGGAAGACGACGTCCTGGGCGAAGGCGGCCTTGAGGTCCTCGTCGACCATGGCGTTGCCGCCGAACTTGATGACGACGGTCTTGCCGTGGTGCCGGGTCAGCCAGGGCAGCGCCTCGATGAGGGTCTGGGCCTTGGGGAGCGCGGTGTGCTTTCGGGTGCTCATGAGGAGTACGCGCTGTTCTCGTGGACGTAGTCGGCGGTGAGGTCGTTGGTCCAGATGGTGGCCGTGGCGTCGCCGGCGGCGAGGTCGGCGACGACGTGGACCTCGCGGTAGCGCATGTCGACCAGCTCGCGGTCCTCGCCGACACCGCCGTTCTTGCAGACCCAGACGCCGTTGATGGCGACGTTGAGCCGGTCGGGCTCGAAGGCGGCGGAGGTGGTGCCGATGGCGGAGAGCACGCGGCCCCAGTTGGGGTCCTCGCCATGGATGGCGCATTTGAGGAGGTTGTTGCGGGCGATGGTGCGGCCGACCAGGACGGCGTCGTCCTCGGTCGCGGCGTTCACGACCTCGACCTTGATGTCCTTGCTCGCGCCCTCGGCGTCCCGGATGAGCTGCTGCCCGAGGTCGTCGCAGACGGTCCGTACGGCCTCGGCGAAGTCGTCGTGGGCCGGGGTGACGCCGGAGGCGCCCGAGGCCAGCAGCAGCACGGTGTCGTTGGTGGACATGCAGCCGTCGGAGTCGACGCGGTCGAAGGTGACGCGGGTGGCGGCGCGCAGCGCGGTGTCCAGCGCGCCGGCCTCCAGGTCGGCGTCGGTGGTGAGGACGACGAGCATGGTGGCGAGGCCCGGCGCGAGCATCCCGGCGCCCTTGGCCATGCCGCCGACGGTCCAGCCGTCCTTGGTGACGACGGAGGTCTTGTGCACGGTGTCGGTGGTCTTGATGGCGATGGCGGCCTTCTCGCCGCCGTGCTCGGACAGCTGACCGGCGGCCGCCTCGACTCCCGGGAGCAGCTTGTCCATCGGCAGCAGTACGCCGATGAGTCCCGTGGAGCACACGGCGACCTCGCCCGCGCCCGTCCCGAGCACCTCGGCGGCCTTCTCGGCGGTGGCGTGGGTGTCCTGGAAGCCCTTGGGGCCTGTGCAGGCGTTGGCCCCGCCCGAGTTGAGGACGACGGCGGACACCTGCCCGCTCTTCAGCACCTGCTCGGACCACAGGACCGGCGCGGCCTTGACGCGGTTGGAGGTGAAGACGCCCGCGGCGGCGCGGCGGGGGCCGGTGTTGACCACGAGGGCCAGGTCGGGGTTGCCGCTCTCCTTGATCCCGGCGGCGATTCCGGCCGCCGTGAATCCCTTTGCTGCGGTCACGCTCACGGGGCGACTCCGATCGTCGTCAGTCCGGTGGTCTCGTCGAGACCCAGGGCGATGTTCATGCTCTGGACGGCACCGCCCGCGGTGCCCTTGGCCAGGTTGTCGATGGCTCCGATGGCGATGACGCGGCCCGCGGCGGCGTCGTACGCGACCTGGATCTGCACGGCGTTGGATCCGTAGACGGAAGCGGTGGCGGGCCACTGGCCCTCGGGCAGCAGGTGCACGAAGGGCTCGTCGGCGAAGGCCTTCTCGTAGGCGGCGCGGACGGCTTCGGCGGTGACGCCGGGCTTCGCCTTGGCGGTGCAGGTGGCGAGGATGCCGCGGGGCATCGGTGCGAGGGTCGGCGTGAAGGAGACGGTGACCGGCTCACCGGCGACCGCGCCGAGGTTCTGGATCATCTCGGGGGTGTGCCGGTGCAGGCCCCCGACGCCGTACGGCGACATGGACCCCATGACCTCGCTGCCCAGCAGGTGCGGCTTGGCCGCCTTGCCCGCGCCGGAGGTGCCGGAGGCGGCGACGATCACCGCCTCGGGCTCGGCGAGGCCGGCGGCGTAGGCCGGGAAGAGGGCCAGCGAGACGGCGGTCGGGTAGCAACCGGGCACCGCGACACGCTTGGACCCCTCCAGCGCGGCGCGGGCACCCGGCAGTTCGGGGAGGCCGTAGGGCCAGGTGCCGGCGTGCGGGGAGTCGTAGAACCTCTCCCAGTCGCCGGCGTCCTTCAGGCGGAAGTCGGCGCCCATGTCCACGACCAGCACGTCCGGCCCGAGCTGCTCGGCGACGGCGGCGGACTGGCCGTGCGGGAGCGCGAGGAACACGACGTCGTGCCCGGCGAGCGCCTCGGGCGTGGTCGCCTCCAGGACCCGGTCGGCCAGCGGCAGCAGATGCGGCTGCAGCGCGCCGAGCCGCTGCCCCGCGTTGGAGTTGCCGGTCAGGGCGCCGATCTCGACCCCGGGGTGCGCGATCAGCAGACGCAGCAGCTCACCGCCCGCATACCCACTCGCTCCGGCCACCGCCGCACGTACCGCCATGACGTCCTCCATCCTTGATGGCATGACTATACGTTTCGCTGCACGTTTATGCAACGCGCTCCGAGTAGGCGGGCACCCGTCCCACACCGACGGGTAGGCTGCCCAGCCGATCACCGGATGGCACGGAGGACCCGTTGAGCGTCGACTTCGCCGCTTTCACCACCTCGCACGACGAGCGGCCACCGGCTCCCGTGCCGGTGGACTGGGACCTCGTCGAGGAGTGGCTCGGGGTACGGCTGCCCCGGGACTACAAGCGGCTCGCGGAGCGGTACGGGCCCGTGGACCTCGGCGAGTACTTCTGGATCCACGTGCCGTGCGTAGAGGACGGCCGGTTCGACTACGGCGAGTGGCTGCGCGAGACGCACCGGGAGGCCCGGATCGAGGCCCGGGACCTGCCGGCCGGGGAGCGGTTCGCGGTGCATCCGGAGCCGGGCGGGCTGCTGGCCTGGGGATGCACCCGGGGCTCCGACACCCTTTTCTGGGACACCTCCGTCTCGGCCGATCCGGACGAGTGGACGGTGGTCGTCCGGCACCAGGGTTCGGTACCGGGGAGCGGCCTGCTGGACTGGCACGCCTACGACCTCACGCTCACCGAGTACCTGCGCCACGCCGTCCGGGAGACCTGGGAGCTGCCCTCCCCGCCCGGCCCGCTGATGGGGCCCGTGAGCGGCAGCGTGGCGCGGACCGCCTTCCTGCCGACGGCCGCGCCCTGGACCCCGCCCGCGGAAGTCCCTCCCCGGCTGACCGACGCGCAGCGGCGCGTCGCTCTGGAGACCGGCGCCGGACTGGACGCCCTGCGTCTGCTGTCACCGCCGCCCGAGCGGCCGTATCTCGGCGGCGGAACGTGGGAGGGGCTCTTCGCGGAACTGGGCACACGGCTGCCGGGCGAGTACGTGCGGCTGATGGACCTGTACGGCGCCGGGTGCTGGAGCGAGTGGCTGCGCTTCCTGACGCCCCTGCGGACCGGCGAGCGGCGCTTCGTGACCCACGTGGAGGAGGTGCTGGGCGCGTACCGCTCGGCCAGAGGGAGATTCCCGGAGGACCACCCGCTCACCGCCTGGCCCGAGCCCGGCGGCTTCCTGCCCTTCGCCAACTCCATCGACGCCGACCACCTCGGCTGGCTCACGGAGGGCGACGACCCCGACGCATGGCCGCTGGTGGTGTGGCCGCGGCACGCGCCCCAGGGGGCGCCCCTGGGGCACGGCCTGGTCGACACCCTGGTGGCGTGGCAGCGCGGGACCCTCGTCACCCACGGGCTGGCGGGTCTGGACGAGGAGGACGACCCGTTGGAGTTCGCGGGGTTCGAGGCCTGGGACGACCGCGCCCACTGGTGAGGCCGCCCCAGGCCGTCCGGCCGCCTACCCCTGCCTGATCCGCAGGAACGTCACCGAGTTCGCCGGGAAGGTGTACTCGAACTCGTTCGCCACCCCGGAGAAGGTGGACCGCACCGGCGTGACCGGTGTGGTCGTCTCCGTGTTGACCGCGTCCTGTTCGGCGGCCAGGGTCGTGACGCGGGCCTTGCCGGCGACCTCCGCGCCGCCGAGGTCGACGGCCGTGCGGGCCGCGGTGTCCTGGGCATTGACGACCTTGACGATCAGGTCGCCGGTGCGCGCGTCCTCCGTGACGACCTGGCGGAACGGCTCGGCCGGCTTGTCGTCGGTGAAGCTGCCCCACTCCTTGCCGTCGAGGTAGAGGGTCACCTGGCGACCCCGCACCTTGACGTCGATGTCGTAGGCGCGGCCCGTCTCGATCGACCCGGCCTTCGACAGGAGCGTCGACTTGCCCCCGTCCGCGGCCTGCTCGACGGCGGACTGGGTGTTGTTCCAGCCGCCCAGGTTCCACCAGTAGTAGTTGCCGGTGTCCTTGACGCCGAAGGCGACGAGGAAGCCCTCCTTGCCGGCCTTCTTGGTGGCCCTCACGTGCAGGTCGTAGTTCTGCCAGCCGGGGTCACCGGCCGTGACCATGGTGTTCTCGGCCGCGGTGTCCGTCTGGACGTAGGCGCCGTCCTGGACGGTCCAGCTGCCCGCGCCCGAGTGCGTCCACCGCGACGCGCCCCCGGAGAAGTCGTCGGACAGGAGGGTCCGGCCGTCCTGCGAGGTCACCCGCACGTCGTCGTACGCCGCGCTGGTCGCCCACGTCGACAGGCCGACGGCACCGGTGACGGGGCCGCTGACGTCCGGTGTGCCGGTGGCCGTGGACGGGACGACGCGGTCGCCGGTGTTGTTCATGAAGAGCTTCTGGACCTCGTAGTTCGCCGAACCCCAGGACGCGTGGTTGTTGAACCAGATCATGTCCGGGTTCCACTGCACGTAGTCCTCGTTGGCGAGCAGCGGGGCGTAGGAGGCGAGCTTGACGACGTCCGCGTTGCGTTCGAGGCCGGTCATGAAGGCCGCCTCGGACAGGGCGTTCTTCCAGGCGTTGCCCTGGGAGGCGTATTCGCCGAGGAAGACCTTCGGGCCCTTGCGGTCGTAGGAGTCGTAGCGGTCGTTGTTCTGGAGGAACCACCGCGGGCTGTTGTAGTAGTGCTCGTCGACCATGGCGACGCCCGCCTCGCGGTTCAGCCGCCACGCCGTGTCGAAGGTGGTGCCGGAGTCGTCCGGTCCGGAGTTGGAGACGACGGTGATGTCCGGGTACTTCGCCTCGATGGCCGCGCGGAACTTCTCGAAGCGCTCGAGGAACTCGACCGGGAGGTTCTCCTCGTTGCCGACCCCCAGGTGGGTGAGGCCGAAGGGCTTCGGGTGCCCCATCTCGGCGCGCTTGCGTCCCCACTCGCTGGTGCGGGGGCCGTTGGCGAACTCGATGAGGTCCAGGGTGTCCTGCACGTGCCGCTCCAGCAGCGCCTCGTCGTCGACCGCCTGGTTCTGGCCGCAGCCGGTGACCAGGGCGGGGACGACGGGCAGCGGCATGGCGCCGATGTCCTCGGCGAAGCGGAAGTACTCGTAGTAGCCGAGGCCGTAGCTCTGGTTGTAGCCCCAGAAGTTGGCGTTGGTGGCGCGCTCCTCGACCGGGCCGATGGTGTCCTTCCACTGGTAGCTGCGCTCGCGCTGCCAGCCGCTCGCCTCGCTGTAGTCCTCCATGGAGCCGGTGTTGACGAGGCAGCCGCCGGGGAAGCGCAGGAAGCCGGGGTGCAGGGCCTCGATCTTCTCGGCGAGGTCCGCGCGCAGGCCGTTCGGCTGGTGCTTGTAGGTGTCGCGCGGGAACAGCGACACCATGTCGAGGGCGGCCGGGGCGGCGGTGGCCACGGCGAGCCGGCCGCGGTCGCTGGTGCGGGTCGCGGTGAAGGTGGCGGTGTACTTGCGCCACTCGCCCCGCGCGGCCACCTCGCGCACCTGCGCGAGCGTCCCGGCGGCGTCCCGGAGGCTGACGGTGAGGGTGGTGCCGCCGGCGGCGCGGGCCCACACCGAGAAGTCGTACTTCTCACCCTTCTCGACGTGGATGCCGGTGTTGTAGCCGCCGTTGGTGACCGACGAACCGGCGCCCAGGGAGAGGTAGGCGCGGTTGCGCTCGTTGAGCCGGCCCGCGTCGTCCAGCACCCGGGCCGTGCCGTCGGACGTCCAGGAGGTGAGCGGCGTGTACGAGGCGTTGTCGGCGGTGGAGTACTCGAAGGACCGGTTCTGCACCAGCTCGGCGTAGAGGCCGCCGTCGGCGGCCCGGTTGATGTCCTCGTAGAAGACGCCGTACATCGTGTCGTCGATCGCGGCGCCCCGGGCCGACGGGTCGACGGTGATCGTGTAGTCGGCGGCGGCCTCCGCGTGGACCGGGGACGGCAGCAGGGCCGAGGCCGTCAGGAGGGCGGTGACGCTGAGACCGAGTCTCCAGCGGGTGCGTGACATGGATACTCCGCGGCTCTCACTAGGTGTTCGAGATATCGGACGCTGGTCAGCACTTCGAACGGCAAGATAGGGAGGTGACCGAAGTGCGTCAATGGGTCACACAGCAACCAGCGGGCCGGGGCCGGAAAGCGAGTGGAAATGGGCGAGTTGTGGCCGGTGCCGGACGTGCTGGCGTATCTCGCGGGCCGGTGGCGCACCGAGCGGACGGTGCGGGATCTGGCGAGCGGCGCGGAGGGCCGCTTCGAGGGGACCACCGCGTTCGACGCGCTGGCCGAGGGCGGGCTGCTGAGCCGGGAGTCCGGCGCCTTCACCTGGCAGGGCGTGACCCGGCCCGCGGAGCGGACGCTGCGCTACACGCCGGGAAGCGCTCCGGGGACCGCCGACGTGCGCTTCGCGGACGGCCGCCCCTTCCACGGCCTCGACCTGGCCTCGGGACGCCATGTGGCCGACCATCCGTGCGCCGCCGACCTCTACCGCGGCGAGTTCACCGTCCAGGGCCCGAGCCGCTGGCGGACGGTGTGGCGGGTGGGCGGCCCGGCCAAGGACCTGCTGCTCACAACGGATTATCTTCGCGAAACGCCGGATGCGCGGCCCATTGCGGAGGCGTCCCCTCGAAGCGCAGACTCCAGCGGCCCGCCCGGCCCGTGAGCGTGGTCGTCGAGAGGGGCCGCACGTCCAGGTTCCAGTACGTCGCCGGCGGCGCCCGCAGCGCGTAGACCAGCGCGGCCCGGATCACGGAGGGCTCGGCGACGGCGACGATGCGGTCGCCGTCGCCGCCCGGGCGGGTGTCGAGCCAGCCGCCGACCCGGCTGATGAAGACGAGCAGCGACTCCCCGCCGTGCGGGGCCGACCACGGGTCGGCGAGCCAGGCGTCCACCGCCGAGGGCTCGCGGGCCATGGCCTCGGCGAGGGTCAGTCCGCGCCAGCGGCCCATGTCGCATTCCCGCAGGGCGAGTTGGACCAGCGGAGCGAAGCCGAGGGCGTCCCCGGTGGCGCGGCTGCGGGGCGTGGGCGAGCAGTAGCGCAGCTCGGCGGCCGCCAGCGGCAGCAGACCGCCCGCGGCGCGGAGCACCTCGTCCCATCCGGCCTGGTCCAGCGGCCGGTCGTCGTCGAAGCGCTCGGCGAGCAGCGGTGAGCTGCGTGCGGAGGCGACGAACGTGACCCGAAGCGCCATGCCGTGATGGTGGAGGGCAGAGGTGAGCAGGTCAAGGGGTGTTGTTCGGAGCTACCCAGGATTCACGCCAGTCACGGCCCGAAGGTGAGCGCCATCCACTCGCCGGGCCGCTCCAGCGCGGTGAAGCCGAGCTTCTCGTAGACCCCGTGCGCGTCGTGCGTGGCCAGCAGGATCCTGCGCAGCCCGTGCGCCCTCAGGTGCTCGCGCACCGCCGCGACCAGGGCCGAGCCGAGGCCCTTGGCGCGCACGGCGGGGTCGACGTACACGTCGCACAGCCAGGCGAAGGTCGCCAGGTCGGTGATCACCCGGGCGTACGCCACCTGCTCCCCCGACAGGGCGTCGTAGACGCCGAAGTTGAGGGAGCCCTCGATGGCCCGGTCCTGCTTCTCGCGCGGCCGCCCGAGGGCCCAGTACGCGTCGGTGGAGAGCCAGCGGTGCACGCGCTCCGCGTCGATGCGCCGCGGGTCGGTGGAGATCTCGTAGCCCTCGGGCAACCTGGGGGTGTGGGTCATGCCGGGATGCTCGCAGGGCCGGTGAGACCGCGTCGACCGGATATCGGGCCGGGTCCGGCCGCGTCAGCCGCCCCATGTCTCCGTGCAGGCGGAGCGCAGCCGTCGTACGCCCTCGGCGATCTCGCCGGCGCCCGCCACGGCGGCGAAGCTCAGCCGGAGGTGGGCGGCGGGGGGTTCGGCGCTGAAGTAGGGGCGGCCCGGGGTGATCGCCACGCCCGCGCGCAGGGCGGCCGCGGTGAGCGCGACCTCGTCGGTGCCGTCGGGCAGGCGGAGCCACAGGTGGTATCCGCCGGACGGGATGTGCGGCAGCGACACCTCGGGCAGGCTCAGCCGCAGCGCGGACGTCATCGCGTCCCGCCGGTCCTTCAACTCGGCGGCGATCGCACGCAGGTGGCGCGGCCAGGCGGGTGACCCCACCAGTTCCAGCGCCGCCTCCTGGAGCGGCCGGGGCACGAAGAAGGTGTCGACGACCTGGATGGCCCGCAGCCGCTCCAGGACCGGCCCGCGCGCCGCCAGCGCGCTGACCCGGAAGCTGGGCGAGGTCGCCTTGGTCAGCGAGCAGACGTGGACCACGACGCCGTCCGGGTCGTCGGCGGCGAGCGGCGCGGGCAGCGGTCCGGCGTCCTCGTGCACCAGCCGCCGTACGAAGTCGTCCTCCACCACGAAGGCGCCGGCCGCCCGCGCGATGCGCAGCACCTCACCGCGCCGCTCCGGGGCGAGCACGGCACCGGTCGGGTTCTGGAAGAGGGGCTGGCAGACCAGGACACGGGCGCCGGTGGCCCGGAAGGCGTCGGCGAGCAGGGACGGGCGGACACCGTCGGCGTCCACGGGGACCGGCACCGGGCGCAGTCCGGCCGCCCGCGCGATGGCCAGCATGCCGGGGTACGTCGGCGACTCGACGAGCACGGGGGTGCCGGGCGGGGTGAGCGCGCGCAGGGCGGTGGTCAGCGCGGACTGTCCGCCCGCCGTGATCAGCACCTCCGCGGCCGTGATGGCTCCGCCGATGCCGCGCGCGAACCACTCCCGCAGCTCCGGCAGCCCCTCCATCGGCGGCCGGCCCCACGCACCGGGCCGCCGCCCGGCCCGCGCCAGGGCCGCGGCCATCGCGCGCTCGGGCTGGAGCGACGGGTGCAGGTAGCCGCCGTTGAACTCCACGACGCCGGGCGGCGGGGCGGCCAGCGAGACCAGCACGCCCGAGGCGTCCACCGTGCGCGGTACGAGGTCGGCGGCGCCGTCGGCGCTGAGCGCGACCTCCTGCCAGGAGGTGTCCCCGGTGGGTGCGGCCGTGGGGCGCGGCCGGGCGCGGAAGACGCCGGCGCCGGGCCGGGTGACCACCAGTCCCTCGGCCGCCAGTTGCGCCAGGGCCCGGGAGACGGTCACCGGGCTCACCCGGAACCGGTCGACGAGGGACCGGCTCGACGGGAGCTTTCCGCCGGGTGAGTAGCGGTTCAACTCTCCTCGCAACTCACTCACCAGGTCAGCAACGCTGCTACGCTCTTGCATGAGAGCACAGAGTAGCGCTACCGCACCGTCAGGGATAGCAGTGGGCGGTCCGACCGCCAGCACCGGCGGCCGGTCCTCCGGCACACTCCTGGCCGCGCTCGGCGTCGTCGCCTTCTCCCTCACCTTCCCGGCCACCGCCTGGGGCCTGGAGGGCTTCGGCCCCTGGTCCCTGATCGCGGTGCGCAGCATCCTGGCCGCGGTGATCGCCGGGGGCTGCCTGCTCGTCCTGCGCGTGGCGCCCCCCGAGCGGCGGCACTGGGCGGGGCTCGCGGTGGTCGGCGCCGGGGTGGTCCTGGGCTTTCCGCTCCTGACCACGCTCGCCCTCCAGACGTCGACGACCGCGCACGCCGCCGTCGTGGTGGGCCTCCTTCCGCTGACGACCGCGCTGTTCTCGGCCCTGCGCATCGGCACCCGGCCCTCGCGCACCTTCTGGCTCGCCGCCCTGGCGGGTGCGGCGGCCGTGATCGCCTTCACGGTCCAGCAGAGCGGCGGGGCGCTGACCTCGGCCGACGCCTATCTCTTCGCGGCGCTGCTGGTGTGCGCGGCCGGCTACACGGAGGGCGGCAGGCTGGCCCGGGTGATGCCGGGCTGGCACGTGATCGGCTGGGCGCTGGTGCTGTGTCTGCCGCTGACGGTGCCGATGGCCGCGGTCGCCCTGTCGTTCGAGCCGGTGCACCTGACGGCGCACAGCGTGACCGGTCTGCTGTGGGTGGCGGCGGGCTCGCAGTTCCTCGGCCTGGTCGTCTGGTACCGGGGCATGGCGGCCATCGGGATCCCGAAGGCCAGCCAGTTGCAGCTGGCCCAGCCGCTGCTCACACTGGTGTGGTCGGTACTTCTCCTGGGCGAGCACCTGACGGTGGCCGCTCCGCTGACGGCCGCGGCGGTACTGGTGTGCATCGCGGTCACCCAGCGGGCCCGGGGCTGAGAGCGGCACACAGGCGAGGAGGCCCCACGCATGCACGCAATGAAGGGCGACCAGCTGGTGCAGCACGGCCGGGTGGTCGGTGAACACGACAAGGTCGGCGAGATCGTCGAGGTGCTGGGCGAGAAGGGCTCTCCCCCGTACCGGGTCCGGTTCGAGGACGGGCACGAGGGCGTGTGCTCGCCCGGCCCCGACACCGAGATCCGGCACCGGGAGATCCAGCTCTAGGCCTGTCTGACAATTCCCGTCGTCGCCCGGAGGGCGGCCTCGCGGCGTCAGGTGCGTGCTCTCGGCGTGCCGGGCGTGGAGCCTCGTACTGGATGTACTTGGCTCTGCGCCCGGTGCGGCGAGAGTGCGTGCATGGCGTCGCGAGGCAGACGCGAATTGTCAGACAGGCCTTAGCCCGCGCCGGTCCCGGGCAGCCGGCTCAGCGCGGGGCGGCGGCCGGCAGCGTGTAGTGGTCCGCCGCCAGGCGTGCCATCGCGCCGCCCCGGTCCTCCGCCACGTCCTTGGCGGAGAAGAAGACGTGCCCGCGCACCTGCGGGTGGCGTGCGGCCAGCGTGAGGTGCCGGGACATCTCGGCGGGGTCCTGCCAGGCGGCGGGCTGTGCCGGGGCCCCGGTCTTGTACAGCGCCTCGCCCACGTACAGCTGCGTCCGGCTGCCCTCGGCCACCTCGGCCCACCAGGGGAGCAGCTTCGCGTAGTCCGCGCCGTTCTGGCCGATGCTCCAGTACAGCTGCGGCACGACGTAGTCGAGCCAGCCCTCGCGCACCCACTTGCGGGTGTCCGCGTACAGGTCGTCGTACGTCTGGACGCCCGCCCGGGTGTCCGAGCCGCGCTCGTCGGTGGCCGCGTTGCGCCACACCCCGAAGGGGCTCACCCCGAAGCGGGCGGACGGGCGGGCCTTCCTGACGCGTGCCGCGGTCTCGCGCACCAGCCGGTCGATGTTGTCCCGCCGCCAGTCGGCCCGGCTGCCGAAGCCGGAGCCGAAGGTGCTGAAGGCCACGCCGTCGTCGAAGCTCTCGCCGGTGACCGGATACGGGTAGAAGTAGTCGTCGAAGTGGACGCCGTCCACGGCGTACTTCTCCACCGCGTCGAGCATCGCGTCCTGGACGAAGGCCCGGACCTCGGGCAGCCCGGGGTTGTAGTAGAGCTTCCCGCCGTACGGCACCACCCAGTCGGGGTGCCTGCGCGCGGGGTGGGCGGGGACCAGGTGGCTCGGGTCGTCGTGCAGGGAGACCCGGTACGGGTTGAACCAGGCGTGCAGCTCCAGGCCGCGGGCGTGCGCCTCCTCGACCGCCGTGCCCAGCGGGTCCCAGCCCGGGTCGCGCCCCTGGCTGCCGGACAGGTACTGCGACCACGGCTCGTACGGCGAGGGCCACAGCGCGTCGGCCGTCGGCCGCACCTGGAGGAACACCGTGTTCAGGCGGTGCCGGACCGCGTTGTCCAGGTGCTCGACCAGTTCCGCGCGCTGCTCCGCCGCGCCCAGCCCGGCGCGGGTGGGCCAGTCGCGGCCGGCCACCGTGGCGAGCCACATGCCCCGCATCCCGGCGGCGGCGCGGCGCACCGGCGGTTCCGACGCGGAGACCGGCGCCGCCGACGCCGCGGGCGCCATGGTGAACGCCGACAACGCCGCCACCGCGAAGGCACGACGCGAGACACCGCCCATGGGAAGACCTCCTGAACGCTGTGGATCCGCACGCTCACGGATCGTGTACGGGGCCTCAGCATGCCCGACCCGGGAGACGGATCCGTGACCATTCGGGGGTAACGTGCTCGATCGGAGCAGGCGCCGGGGACCCCGGTGCGCCTGTTACCAGCCTTGAAGTCAGCGAAAGGGACGATGTGACCGGCATCTCGGGAGATATCGCACGCGTCGGCGTGGTGGGCTGCGGTCAGATGGGGGCGGGCATCGCCGAGGTGTGCGCCCGCTCCGGTCTGGAGGTGATGGTCGCCGAGACCACGGGCGAGGCTCTGGAGATCGGCCGCACCCGGCTGTACAACTCGCTGTCCAAGGCCGCCGAGCGCGGCAAGATGACCGAGGAGGAGCGGGACGCCACGCAGGCGCGGCTGAGCTTCACCACCGATCTCGGCGAGTTCGCCGACCGTGACCTCGTGATCGAGGCGGTGGTCGAGAACGAGCAGGTCAAGACCGAGATCTTCCAGGTGCTCGACCAGGTCGTGACCCGGCCGGACGCGATCCTGGCCTCCAACACCTCCTCGATCCCTCTGGTGAAGCTGGCGGTCGCCACCTCGCGGCCCGACCACGTCATCGGCATCCACTTCTTCAACCCGGCCCCGGTGCAGCAGCTGGTCGAGCTGATCCCGGCGCTCACCACCTCCGAGGGCACGCTGAGCCGGGCGCAGCTGTTCACCGAGAAGGTGCTCGGCAAGCACGCCATCCGCGCCCAGGACCGCTCCGGCTTCGTGGTGAACGCGCTGCTGATCCCGTACCTGCTCTCGGCGATCCGGATGTTCGAGTCGGGCATCGCGAGCCGCGAGGACATCGACAACGGCATGGAGATGGGCTGCGCCCACCCGATGGGCCCGCTGAAGCTGGCGGACCTGATCGGCCTGGACACGGTCGCCTCGGTGGCGTACTCGATGTACGAGGAGTACAAGGAGCCGCTGTACGCCGCTCCCCCGCTGCTCCAGCGCATGGTCGACGCGGGCCGCCTCGGCCGCAAGAGCGGCTCGGGCTTCTACTCCTACGGCTGATTACGCGCAGCTACGCGCACGGGCCCGGCGCCTCAGGTGGTGCCGGGCCCGCGGCTTTCACACGGCGTGTGCGCCCCGGGCCCGCATATGCCGTCCGCACACTCTCCCCAGGCGCCCACCAGGCGAGTTGACTCGACATGCACATGCAAGGGACGTGAGACGACTACGGAAAGGAGCGGTCCGTGACCGCCGATCCCGAGCACCCCGTCGTCCAGGGAGAACTCGCAGAGTTACGACGCCGGCTCGATGTGGCCTACGCCCGAGTCGAGGGCGGGCACGCCCTGCTCTCCCACCGCACCGAGGAGACCGCCAAGGAGCTGGCGGACCTCAGTACCCGGCTGAGCGCACTGGAGCACGCCCGCTGGCCGCTCCCCTCGGTGGCCGTGGTCACGGCCCTGGGCGCGCTGATCGTGGCGGTCTGGCAGGCCCTCGGACGCTAGCCGGCCCGGCGTCCGAGGTCGGGCCGGGCGTCCTGGCCGAGCCTGAGGTGGTGCAGCAGGAGTAACGCGGCCGCCATGTTGGCGGCCGGGACCTCCCCGCGGGCGACCAGGTCGGGAACGAGCTTGAGCGGAATCCACTCCCGGCGGTCCGACTCGAAGTCGTCCACGGGGTGCCCGACGTACGTGCCCTCGTCGGCCCAGTAGACGTGGTGCCGGGCGTCGGTGAGCCCGTTGGACGGCTCCACGCTCATCAGGTGCCGCAGCGGTCCCGGCCGCCAGCCGGTCTCCTCCTCCAGTTCCCTGGCCGCCGCCACCGCGACGTCCTCGCCGTCCTCGACGACGCCGGCCGCCAGTTCCCAGCCCCAGCTGTCGGTGATGAAGCGGTGCCGCCACAGCAGGAGGACCTCGTTCGCCTCGTTCACGACCGTGGCCACGGCCACCGGACGCATCCGTATGAGGAAGTGGTCGAGGTGCCGACCGTCCGGTAGTTCGACATCGGCGAGATTGACGCTGAACCAGCGATTTGCGTACACATTTTGTTCGCTCTGTTTCGTCCACTGCACGGTTCTGCCACCTTTCTTGGAGTAGGTGGCAATATCGCAGCAGCAGCGTCCCGGCAGCAGGCGCACGGCGGCCGCTCACGGCGCAGTGGTGGGCGCAGTGTGCCCCGAGGGGCGGACGGATCACAGCGGTACGCGCAGCGCCCCGTCGATGAGTTCGGCGGCCTCGGTCGTGCCCGCGCAGCCGCTGCGCACCAGGTGCTCGCGCACCGCGCGGAGTCGGTCGCGCAGGCGCTGGGACTCCATGCCCCGGGCCTGTTCGGCCATCTGCACGGCGGTGGCCACCGCCTTGTCGGCGTTGCCCTGGCGCAGCTCGATGGTGCTGAGCATGGCCAGCCGGTGCACCCGGCCGCGGTCGTGCGCCGGGTTGTCCACCGCCGCCGCGGCGTGCTCCCCGGCCGCCGCCAGTTCCCCGAGGCTCAACAGGGCCTCGGCGACCTGGACGTTGACCAGTCCGGGCTGGACGTAGCCGGTCTCGTCGGGTTCGTATCCGCGCCGGATGCGTTCGGCGGCCTGCTCGGCGCGGCGGATGCAGGACAGCGCGCCGCTGCCGTCGCCGAGGTGCGCGTACGCCTTCGCCTGCATCGCGTAGAGGTCGGAGGCGAGCGCCGGGGTGATGTGGCGGCCCGCGGCGCGCAGCGCGGCCTCGGCGAAGGCGACGGCCTGCCGGTACTCCCGCATGAACAGCGCCTGGTTGACCAGCAGCGCGATGACGTAGGCCCCGAGACCCCGGTCGCCGCTGGCCTTGGCGAGCCGCAGGGCCTGGTGGAAGTAGCGCTGCGCGAGGCCGTGCGCGTCGGAGTCGTACGCGCAGATCCCGGCGACCGCCACCAGGCCGCCGGTGGCCCGGTGCAGTTGGCGTCCGGTGGCGTCGGTGTAGCCGCCGCGCAGCAGCGGCGCTGCCTCGGAGTTGAGGAAGCCGACGATGCGGGCGCGGGTCGCCATGCCGCCGGCCTTGCGGTACATCTGCTCGTAGTGGGCCCGCGCGCAGCGCAGCATCTCCAGGTCGGCGGCGGTCACCCGGTGCCGCCCGCCGCGGGAGACGTCGACGTCCTCGGGCGGGTTCTCCCACTCCCAGACCGGCATCACGGCGGGCGTGCCGGTGAGCGCGGGGGCGCCGAGGATGTGCGGGCGCCGCTGCTGGTCGGAGCGCCACAGGGCGGTGGCGCGCTCCACGAACCCGGAGAGCGAGCCGGTGTGCGGGGCGGCCGGTTCGCCGGGCACGCCGAGGCCGATGTCGTCGAGGGTGACGGGACGGTGCAGGCGCGAGGCGAGGACCTCGCAGATCAGATCGGGCACCTGGCCCCGCGGGCGCTGGCCCTTCAACCACCGTGCGACGGCAGTGTGTTCGTACCTCAACGCCAGCCCGCGCGCGCGTCCCGCCTGGTTGACGTGCGCGGCCAGTCCCGCGTGCGAGATCCCGGCCTCGTCCAGGATCGCGTCGAGCAGGGTGTTGGGCTGCATGGGTGCCCCCCGGTGCCGCGGTGACTCGGTGCCGACAGCGTAGTGTGCCGGGCTTCACACGGGGTGTGAACGGAGTACGCGCATCCGCAGCGTGTGCGCGCTGTCGCGGAGAGTTCCGGGCGGCTTGACTGAGGGGCCTCGAAAGAGGCCGGCCGGGCCGCCGGCTCCCCCTCGTACAGTGCGGCGGCCCGTTTCCACGCCGTCCGCCCGGCTGCCTGCCCGACACTCCGTGGCGGGGCGGACGGCTCCGCCGGCATCGCGGAGCGACTAATCGCCGTTCAGTGCGGAGGTGCGTTGTCGGCTGCGGGTGCGTCGTGGTTGCTCGCGCAGTTCCCCGCGCCCCTGAACGGCGTCGAGGCGCCGCCCCTCAAGGGGCGCGGGGAACTGCGCGACCAGCCACCGCCTACCCGCGGCCGCCGACCGGCAGAAGCCCCCGCCCCTTGGGCGCACCGCCTAACTGCGCAGCACCGCTCCGACCCGCTCGCCCGCGAGGGCGACCGCCGCGTCCCGCGCGGCCGACGCCTCGTCGACGGTGAGCGTCCGGTCCCCCGCGCGGAAGCGCAGCGCGTACGCGAGGGACTTGCGCCCCTCACCCAGCTGCTCCGCGTTGTCGTAGACGTCGAACAGCCGGATGGACTCCAGCAGTTCACCCGCCCCGTCCCGCAGCGCCGCCTCGACCTCCGCGGCGGGCACGTACGCGTCGACCACCAGGGCGACGTCCTGCGTCGCCACCGGGAACGTGGAGATGCCCGGCGCCTGCGGGGTGTCGTTCCCGGCCCGCGCCACGACGTCGAGGTCCAGCTCCATCGCGCAGGTCCGCGCGGGCAGGCCGAGCGCCTTGAGCACCCGGGGGTGCAGCTCACCCGCGTGTCCGACGACCCGCTCCGCGCCGTCGACCGTGACGATCAGCTCGGCGCAGCGCCCGGGGTGCCACGGCCCGTACTGTCCCTTGCGGAGGATCAGCTCGGCGCCGGCCTCCCGGGCCACCAGGCGTCCCGCCTCGACGGCGTCGGCCCAGTCGGCCGGACGGCCCTTGCCCCACCAGCCGGCCTGCTCCAGTGCGCCGGTCAGCACGACCGCGACGTGCCGCGGCTGGTCGGGCAGCGCGGCGTTCAGCGCGGCGAGGTCGTCGTCGCCGGGCCGCCGGTCGACGGGCAGGTTGGCGGCGGCCCGCCGCTCGTCGCGGGGATGGAAGACCAGACCGGTCTCGAAGAGCGCCAGGTCGTGCGAGCCCCGGCCGTCGTTGCGGCGCAGGGCGCCGAGCAGGCCCGGCAGCAGCGTGGTCCGCAGCGCGGGCTCCTCGTCGCTGAGCGGGTTGACCAGCTTGACGACGCGGCGGGCCGGGTCGTCGGCGTCCAGACCGAGCTGGTCGAAGACCTGCTCGCTGACGAACGGGTAGTTCAGCGCCTCGACGTAGCCCGCGCCGGCCAGCGCCCGGCCGACCCGGCGGTGCAGCCGCTGCCGGGAGGTCAGGCCGCGGCCCGCGGAGGGCCTGGGCAGGGTGGAGGGCAGGTTCTCGTAGCCCTCCAGCCGGATGACCTCTTCGGCCAGGTCGTTCGGGTCGGTCAGGTCGGGCCGCCAGGACGGGACGGTGACGATCAGCTCGTCCTGCCCGTACACGTCGCAGCCGACCTCCTGGAGGCGGCGTACGACGGTCTCGCGGCCGTAGGTGACACCGGCGACCTGGTCGGGGTGGTCGGCGGGGACGCTGATGGTGTGCGGTGCGGAGGGGGCGCTGATCTCCGTGACGCCGGCCTCGGCGGTGCCGCCCGCGAGCAGCACCAGCAGGTCGACGGTGCGCTGCGCGGCAGCGGCGGCGGCCTGCGGATCCACGCCGCGCTCGAAGCGGCGGGAGGCCTCGGAGGACAGCTTGTGCCGGCGGGCGGTGCGCGCGATGGACACCTGGTCGAAGTGGGCGGCCTCGATGACCACGTCACTCGTCGCGTCGCCGCCGTTCTCCGCGGCGTCGTGGTCCGCGATCTCGGTGTTGGCGCCGCCCATGACGCCGGCGAGGCCGATGGGACCCCGGTCGTCGGTGATGACCAGGTCCTCGGCGTGCAGCTTCCGCTCGACGCCGTCGAGGGTGACGATCTTCTCGCCCTCCTCGGCCCGGCGCACGCCGATGGTGCCCTGGACGAGGCCCCGGTCGTAGGCGTGCAGCGGCTGGCCCAGCTCCATCATCACGTAGTTGGTGACGTCGACGGCCAGCGAGATCGGGCGCATGCCGACCTTCTGGAGGCGCCGCTGGAGCCAGATCGGGGAGCGCGCCTCGGCGCTGAGGCCGGTCACCGTGCGGGCGGTGAAGCGGTCGCAGCCGGTGGGGTCGGCGATCTTGACGGGGTAGCCGTAGGCGTTGGGGCCGGGCACGTCGATGAGGGCCGGGTCGCGCAGCGGCAGGCCGTAGGCGATGGCGGCCTCGCGGGCCACGCCGCGGATGGACAGGCAGTCGCCGCGGTTGGCGGTGACGGCGATGTCCAGGACCTCGTCGACCAGTTCCAGCAGCTCGATGGCGTCCCTGCCGACCTCGGTCTCCGGCGGCAGCACGATGATGCCGTGGCTGCCGTCGTCGCCCATGCCCAGCTCGTCGCCGGAGCAGATCATGCCGTGGGACGTCTTGCCGTAGGTCTTGCGGGCGGAGATCGAGAAGCCGCCGGGCAGGGTGGCGCCGGGCAGGACGACGACGACCTTGTCGCCGACGGCGAAGTTCCGGGCGCCGCAGACGATCTCCTGCGGCTCACCGGTGCCGTTGGCCTGGCCGACGTCGACGGTGCAGAAGCGGATCGGCTTCTTGAAGCCCTCCAGCTCCTCGATGGTCAGCACCTGGCCGACCACGAGGGGGCCCTTGAGGTCGGCGCCCAGGTGCTCGACGGTCTCGACCTCCAGACCGGCCGAAATCAGCTTGGCCTGCACGTCGCGGCCGGTCTCGGTGGCCGGCAGGTCGACGTACTCCCGCAGCCAGGAAAGCGGGACCCGCATCAGATCTCCATCCCGAACGGCCGGGTGAACCGGACGTCACCCTCGACCATGTCTCGCATGTCCTCGACGTTGTGGCGGAACATCAGCATCCGCTCGATACCGAACCCGAAGGCGAAGCCGCTGTACTTCTCCGGGTCGATGCCGCAGGCGGTGAGCACCCGCGGGTTGACCATGCCGCAGCCGCCCAGCTCGATCCAGCCCTCGCTGGAGCAGGTGCGGCAGGGCCGGTCGGGGTTGCCGACGGACGCGCCCTTGCAGACGTAGCAGAGCATGTCCATCTCGGCGGACGGCTCGGTGAAGGGGAAGAAGTTCGGCCGCAGCCGGGTCTTCATCTCCGCGCCGAACAGCGACTGGACCATGTGGTCCAGGGTGCCCTTGAGGTCCGCCATGGTCAGGCCCTCGTCGACGGCGAGCAGCTCGACCTGGTGGAAGACGGGGGTGTGCGTGGCGTCCAGCTCGTCGGTGCGGTACACCCGGCCGGGGCAGATCACGTAGACCGGCAGCTCGCGGTCGAGCGCGGAGCGGATCTGCACGGGCGAGGTGTGGGTGCGCAGCACGACGCCGGACTCGGTGCCGCCGTCCGGGCCCTCGACGAAGAAGGTGTCGGCCTCGCCGCGGGCCGGGTGGTCCGGGCCGATGTTGAGGGCGTCGAAGTTGAACCACTCGGCCTCGGCCTCGGGGCCCTCGGCGACCTCGTAGCCCATGGCCACGAAGACGTCCTCGATGCGCTCGGAGAGCGTGGTGAGCGGGTGGCGGGCGCCGGCCGGCACGCGGTCGTGGGGCAGTGTGACGTCCACGGCCTCCTCGACCAGCACGCGCGCGTCGCGCTCGGCCTCCAGCTCCGCCTGGCGGGCGGCCAGCGCCTTGTTGACCGCGCCGCGGGCCATGCCGACGCGCTTGCCCGCGTCGGCCTTGGCCTGCGGGGGCAGGGCGCCGATCTCGCGGTTGGCGAGCGCCAGCGGAGAGGCCCCGCCGGTGTGGGCGACCTTGGCCTCCTGGAGCGCGTCGAGGGAGCCCGCTGCGGCGAAGGCGGCGAGCGCCTCGTCCCGCATGCGCTCGATCTCTTCCGGTTTCAACGCCTCGACCTCGACAGGGTCGTACGACTTATTCGGTGCCGACATCTCTTCCCGTGCTTCCGATTGGCTGGCTGGAACGCCCCGTCTACGGTCCGGAGACGGGGCGGGGACGCTTCGTCTGCGGAACTGGACGCAAAGGTGCCAAAGACCGAGTCTAACGGGGCGGTGGAACGCTGATTACGCCCGTGGGGTCGTCGGCCGTCTCGGGTGCTGCTCAGGTGAGATACGCCGGTGCCGCCACGGGCAACGTAAATCGGAACTCGGCGCCGCCGCCGGGGGCGCGGCCGACCGTGATGGTGCCGCCGTGGGCCTCGACGATGCCCTTGACGATGTACAGCCCGAGGCCGGTGCCACCGCGCTTGCTGCCCCGCCAGAAGCGGGTGAAGACGCGGTTCATGGACTCCTCCGGGATGCCGGCCCCTTCGTCGCTCACCGTGACCGACGTGCCGACGTCCTCCCCTTCGCGGGGGGACGCCGTGGGCGTGATGTCAATGGTGACGGTTCCCTCGCCGTGCCGCACGGCATTTTCCAGCAGGTTGCTCAGCACCTGGTCGACCTTGTCGGGGTCGGCCCACAGGTCGGGCAGCGGCCGGCCGAGGCGGAGCAGGAAGCGGTCGGCCTCCTGACCGGAGGCGACGTACGCCTGGATGTGCCGGCCGACGGCGGCGCCGATGTCGACGGGCTGGCGGCGGACCTCCAGCCGGCCCGAGTCGATCCGCGAGATGTCCAGCAGCTCGGCGATGAGCCGGGTGACCCGGTCGGCGTCGGCGTCGACGGTCTCCAGCATCAGCCGCTTCTGGTCGTCGGTGAACCTCTCCCACTTGGCCAGCAGCGTCGCCGTGAAGCCCTTGACGGAGGTGAGGGGCGAGCGCAGTTCGTGGGCGACGGTGGCGATCAGCTCGGCGTGGCTGCGTTCGGTGCGGCGCCGGGCCTCGGTGTCACGCAGGGTGACGACGACGCGGTGGACGGGGCCGAGCGGCTCGACGCGGACGTAGCGGGCGGAGACGAGGACTTCCCGGCCGCCGGGGAGCAGGAGGTTGCGCTCGGGCTGGCCGGCGCGGATGGCGAGGCCGCCGTAGGGGTCGGTGAGCTGCCACCAGCGGCGGCCCTCCAGGTCCTCCAGGGGCAGTGCCTTCTCCAGCGGCCGGCCGAGGGCTTCGGCGGCCGGGACGGCGGTGATGCGGGCGGCGGCGGCGTTGAAGCAGACCACGCGGCCGCGCTCGTCGGCGACGACCAGGCCGTCGGGCAGCTCGTCCGGGTCCAGGCCGAGGCCGGCGAGATCACCGGGGGTGCGGGGCGCGGGCGGACGCGGCGCTCCCCGGGCTCCCGGCGCGCTGCTCGTGCCGACACTCATCCCCGTATCCCACCTCTCAGCCGCGCGGGGGCCCTGGGCAGGTCACCCTACTAGGCGTTGGTGACGGAGCGGCACCCTCCGGCGGCGCGCTGTGCACGCGCCGACGCGTAGAGACATACGGCGGCGGCGGTCGCCAGGTTCAGGCTCTCGGCCTTTCCGTGGATCGGGACGCGCAGGACGGCGTCGGCGAGGGCGCGGGTCTCCTCGGGGAGCCCCCACGCCTCGTTGCCGAACACCCAGGCGGTGGGGCCGCCCATGGCGCCGGCGTCCAGCTCGGCGTCGAGGTCCTGCTCCCCCGCGCCGTCGGCGGCGACCACCCGGACCCCGGCGTCCCGCAGCCCGGCCACGGCCCGCTCGACGGGGACGCCGACGGCGACCGGCAGGTGGAACAGGGAGCCTACGGAGGCGCGTACGGCCTTGGGGTTGTACAGGTCGACGGAGGCGTCGGTCAGGACGACGGCCTCGGCGCCGGCCGCGTCGGCGCAGCGCAGCACCGTGCCCGCGTTGCCGGGGTCGCGGACGTGCGCGAGGACGGCGACGAGCTTGGGACGGGCGGCGAGGATCTCGTCGAAGGGGGTGTCGATGAACCGGCAGACCCCGACCAGGCCCTGCGGGGTGACGGTGGTGGAGATGTCCTCGATCACCTGCTCGGCGGCGAGGTGCACGCGCACGCCGGCCTGGCGGGCCGCCCCGACGATGTCGGCGTACCGCTCGGCGGCCTCGACGGTGGCGAACAGCTCGACCAGCGTGTCCTCGTACCCGGCGGCCTCCCGCACGGCCTGCGGCCCCTCGGCCAGGAACAGCCGCTCCTTGCCCCGAAAGTTCCGCTTCCCCAGCCGCCGCGCGGCCAGGACACGGGGAGAACGGGGGGAGATCAGCTCGGGGCTGGCGGGTCGCATGCTCTTCCTAACGTTCACAGATATCTCGACGCGGGCTGCACGCGCCCCTCAAGGGGCGCGGGGAACTGCGCGACCAGCCACGACGCACCCGCGGCAGACAACGAACCGGACAACGGCAATCGAAGGGACCCGCAGGCTGGAGCCTGCGGGTCCCTTCAACTACGGCTCAAGCCGCGCAGCGTCACGCCGCCTTGGGCGCGTTCACGTCGCTCGGCAGCGCCTTCTGCGCAACCTCGACCAGCGCAGCGAAGGCACCGGCGTCGTTGACGGCCAGCTCGGCGAGGATCTTGCGGTCGACCTCGACGTTGGCGGCCTTCAGGCCCTGGATGAAGCGGTTGTACGTGATGCCGTTGGCGCGGGCAGCGGCGTTGATGCGCTGGATCCACAGCTGGCGGAAGTCACCCTTGCGCTTCTTGCGGTCGTTGTAGTTGTAGACCAGCGAGTGGGTGACCTGCTCCTTGGCCTTGCGGTACAGGCGCGAACGCTGACCGCGGTAGCCGGAGGCCTGCTCGAGGATCGCCCGGCGCTTCTTGTGGGCGTTGACTGCCCGCTTGACGCGTGCCACTTGTTAACTCCTTGTAGCGGGGCCGCGGTGAGTACTCACGCGACCCGGTGTCGATGGGGTCCCGGTCGTGCCGTACGGCGCTCAGTGGCGCCCGTACGTCACTTGCCGAGAAGCTTCTTGATCTTCGCGGCGTCGCCCGGGGCCATCTCGGCGTTGCCGGTCAGGCGGCGCGTCACACGGGACGACTTGTGCTCGAGCAGGTGGCGCTTGCCGGCGCGCTCACGGAGCACCTTGCCGGAGCCGGTGATCTTGAAGCGCTTGCTGGCACCGCTGTGCGACTTGTTCTTCGGCATAGCGCCGTTCTCTCCTCGTCGGTGGCACTCCGGTGCCCGGTCGTGAAACCGGGCACGGTGGAGCGTCGCTTGTTTCGGTTGGTCCTGGGGACTCGCGTCCCCCCGGGGTCACGCCTCGGCGGGTTCCTGGGCCGGAGCCTCGGCGCCCTCGGCGTCGGCCTCCGCGGCGTTCTGCGACTTACCGGGGTTGGCCTTCGCGTCCGCCTTGCGCGCTTCCTGCGCCTGACGGGCCTCGGCCATCGCCTCGGTCTTCTTCTTGTGCGGACCGAGAACCATGATCATGTTTCGGCCGTCCTGCTTCGGATTCGACTCCACGAAGCCGAGGTCCTGGACGTCCTCCGCGAGACGCTGCAGCAGTCGGTAGCCCAGCTCGGGGCGGGACTGCTCGCGGCCGCGGAACATGATCGTGATCTTGACCTTGTCGCCCTGCTTGAGGAACCGGACGACGTGACCCTTCTTGGTGTCATAGTCGTGCGGGTCGATCTTCGGCCGGAGCTTCATCTCCTTGATGACCGTGTGCGCCTGGTTCTTGCGCGCCTCACGGGCCTTCATGGCCGACTCGTACTTGAACTTCCCGTAGTCCATGAGCTTGCAGACAGGCGGACGGGCGTTCGCCGCGACCTCGACGAGGTCGAGGTCGTACTCCTGCGCAAGCTCCAGGGCCTTGGCAAGCGGGACAATCCCGACCTGCTCGCCGCTGGGACCGACAAGTCGCACCTCGGGAACGCGAATCCGGTCGTTGATGCGGGGCTCGGCGCTGATGGATCCTCCTCGGTAGCACCACGCGACGGTCTGGCAAACAGCCGCGTAACGTCTGTGTTCGATAGACCTAACCGCGCCGGCGCACAAAAAATGCCCCGGACGATCACAGGCGGGGCTCCTCGAACTACTACCGGAGCACCGCCGCGATGACCGCGGGGCGCGATTTCGGGCCGGTCACCGCCGCTGGGACGGGACCGCCTGACCGGTGACCCGCCGTCCCGGAGGACGGCCAGGTGGGAGATCGGAGCCTCCACTTGTGGGCCGGATCCGCTGCCGTGGGCGTGCGTGTCCGACCGGTCGTTACACAAGGTTAGCAGCTCGGCGGGGGAAGGGCTAACCGAGACCGAGTGGGGCCGGATCGCCCGCTGCGCCTATCGTGTGCGGCATGAGTGACACCCCGCCTGAGACGCCCGACTTCGACGCCATGACCCGCGACATCGCGGAGGTCCCCGCGGTCGAGGTGATCGTGACGGTCGCCGTCAACCTGATGAGCGCCGCCGCCGTGAAGCTGGGGCTGACCGAGGAGGGCGAGGCGCACAAGGACCTGGACGAGGCGCGCAAGCTGGTCCACGCGCTGGCCGGTCTGCTGGACGCGACGGCGACCGAGATCAGTTCCTTCCACGCGGCGCCGCTGCGCGACGGCCTGAAGTCGCTCCAGCTGGCCTTCCGCGAGGCCTCGCTCGTCCCGGACGAGCCGGGCCAGGGCCCGGGCGAGAAGTACACGGGCCCCGTCTACCGCTGACCCCGTCCCTCCCGCACGTACAAGGGCTCGCCCGGCGGCGTCGCCCCGGCCGGCAGCAGTGCCAGGTCGAGGCCGCGCACCAGGCGGGCCCTCAGCGTCTCGTCGGCGGCCAGCCGCTCGGCGACCGCACGGGCTGCCTTCGCCGGGTCGTCCTCCCCCGGATCCAGCACCAGCGCCAGCGTGCCGTCGGCCCGGCCCCGCCCGAGGTGCGCCCGGAGCACGGCCGGCTCCGCGGCCAGGACGGCCCGTACGGCGTCGGCGACGGCCGGGTCGGCGAGCGGGTCGGTCGTCGTACGTCCCTCGGCCAGCGCCAGCAGCACCGCTCCGGTCAGTTCGAACGGCACCGGCCCGGCCAGATCGAGGACGACCGTGTCCGCCTTCTCGTGCGCGGCGGCCTGCAGCGCCTGGTGCACGGGTACGGCGACGGGGCGGGCCGCGGGGTCCCAGCGGGCGAGCGACGCGGTGGACGTGAAGGCGGGCAGCGCGGTCCGGCCGCCGGCCTTCAGCGTGGGCACCGCCATGTCACTGGTCTTCTCCCGGCGCAGCCCGTTCTCGTCCTCCTCCACCTCACCGAGGACGGCCACGACGGGCACCAGCAGCCGGGCGCCCTTGAGCGCCTCCAGCACCGGCGCCAGGGCGGTCCGGTCCTCGGCCCAGGCGGCGAGCGCGGCATCGAGCCGGGGATCGGCGGAGCCGTCGTCGTCGGAGTAGCCGGAGTCGGGAATGTTCTTGTTCGCCACGGTCCCCGACCCTAGTTCAGGGTGTCCGCCGGTCGGCGAGGGGGCGCGGCCGGGGACCGCAGGCCGAGCCACTGCTCGGCGTCCCAGGCCCGGAACCGCTCCACCTCGGCGAACCCCAGCCTTGCCGCGAGACGCATGGAGCCGACGTTGGCGGTCTGCGTGGCCAGCACCACCGGCTCGCCGGGAAGGACGCCGTCGAACCAGTCGAGTGCCGCCCCACACGACTCCTGGGCGTACCCGAGACCCCACGCCCGGGGCAGGAACAGGTAGCCGAGGTCGGCCTTCCCCGACGCGGCCGGGCGGTGCGTCTCCGGCGCCCTCCTGATCAGGATCTGGCCGATCATCGCCCCGTCGAGGTCGACGACGAAGCTCCCCGGCCACCGCTCGGGCACCGCGGGCAACTCGCGCTCGAGCTCGTCACGCGGCCGGGGGCCTCCGAGGTAGGTGTGCACCTCTGCCGACGCCAGCAGTTCGATGAACACCGGACGGTCCCGGGCCTCGGGCGCACGGAGGACGAGCCGGTCGGTCCTGATCGGGGCGGGCGGCCATGTGACGCCGCCGAGTCCAGTCATGCCGGACAGCCAACCAGCGGGCCCGGTCGGTGATCAAGGCTGTCCTGGCGTCGTATCGTCGGCGGTGGTGGCCGTGGACGGGAGGGGCGGGCGTGGAGCGGGAC
>NZ_QHJH01000007.1 GCF_003947455.1 Streptomyces sp. WAC 04229
GAGCGGCACGGGTACGGCCCCGTCGGCCGAGTCCGCCTGGGCCACCGAGGGCACCGGCACCGGCCGGGACGCGGTGTCACCCGCCGCCGAGGACGACGCGGACGTGCCCGCCCCCGGGGACCGCGCGGGAGCCGCCGACGCCCCCTCGGCCCCCCTCGCTCTGGACGCCGACCCCGACGGCGGCTCCGGCTGGCGGCTCACCGGCGAGAAGTGCTGGATCTCCAACGCGCCCGAGGCCGACTTCTACACCGTGTTCGCCCGCACCACACCCGGCGCCGGCGCCCGCGGAGTGACCGCCTTCCTCGTGCCCGCCGACCGGCCCGGCCTCTGTGGCAGCCCGCTCGACATGCTCTCGCCGCACCCCATCGGCGCCCTCGCCCTCGACGCCGTGCCCGTCACCGCGGACGACGTGCTCGGCGAGCCGGACCGTGGCTTCCGGGTCGCGATGGACACCCTCAACCTGTTCCGGCCCAGCGTCGGCGCCTTCGCCGTCGGCATGGCGCAGGCCGCCCTCGACGCCACCGTCGCGCACACCACCTCCCGCGACGCCTTCGGCGGCAAGCTGCGCGACCTCCAGACCGTCGCCCACCAGGTCGCCGAGATGTCCCTGCGCACCGAGGCCGCCCGCCTGATGGTCTACGCGGCGGCGACGGCGTACGACGAGGGCGCCCCGGACGTCCCGCGGCGCGCGGCGATGGCGAAACTCCTCGCCACCGAGACCGCCCAGTACGTCGTCGACCGGGCCGTCCAACTGCACGGCGCCCGCGCCCTGCGCCGCGGCCACCTCCTCGAACACCTCTACCGCGAGGTGCGCGCGCCCCGCGTCTACGAGGGCGCGAGCGAGGTGCAGCGCGGCATCATCGCCAAGGAGCTGTACCGCACGCACGACACGAAGACCGAGGAGGCCGGTGCATGACCGCCGAACGGGTGAACCCGCCCGAACTCTCCCCGCCCACCGGCTTCTCGCACGCCGTCGTCGCCACCGGCACCCGCGTCGTGTTCCTGGCCGGCCAGACCGCCCTGGACACCGACGGCAAGGTCACCGGCGACACCCTCCCCGCCCAGTTCGCACAGGCCCTCACCAACCTCCTGACCGCCCTGCGAGCCGCCGGCGGCACCCCCGCCGACCTCGCCCGCGTCACCGTCTACGCCACGGACGTCGCCGCCTACCGCACCCACGCCGCCGACCTCGGCCGCACCTGGCGCCGACTGGCCGGCCGCGACTACCCGGCGATGGCGGTCGTGGAGGTCGTACGCCTCTGGGACGAACGGGCGATGGTGGAACTCGACGGCTTCGCGGTACTGCCGTAGCGCCCACTGCCGCTAAGCGCCCGCCCGCCCTAGAGTTCCGGCATGCCGGACATCGAACTGAGCGCGGGGACCATCGAGTACGAGGACACCGGCGGGGACGGCCCGGTCGTCGTGCTCCTCCACGGTCTCGTCCACGACGCGACCGTCTGGCGCGGGGTCCTCGCCGACCTGCGCGCCGACCACCGGGTGATCGCGCCGACCCTGCCCTACGGCTCCCACCGCCGGCCGCTGACCCGGCCGCCCACGCCGGACCTCGTCAACGAACTGATCGCGGAGTTCATCGGCCGCCTCGACCTGACCGACGTGACCCTGGTCGAGAACGACTGCGGACGCGCCCAGACGGTGGCGGCCCGGCATCCGGAGCGGCTGGCACGGCTGGTGCTCGTCGCGTGCGAGGCGTTCGACAACTACCCGCCGGGACTGCCGGGAAAGCTGATCGGCGTCGCCTGCCGCCTGCCCGGCGGCGTGCCCCTGCTGGTCCGCACCCTGGGCCTGAAGCCGCTGCGCCGCCTCCCCGTCGGGATCGGCGCCCTCACCAAGCGGCCCGTGCCGGACGCGGTCGTCGACGGCTGGCTGCGCCCCCTGCGTACCGATCCGGCGATCCGCCGCGACTTCCGGCACTACAACACCCATGTCCGCGGTGACGAACTGCTGGAGGCCGCCCAGGGATTGCGGAGGTTCGATCGGCCCGCGCTCGTCGTCTGGGCGACCGAGGACCTGATGATGCCCCGCGCCCACGGCCGACGCCTGGCCGAACTGCTCCCGCAGGGCCGGTTGGTGGAGGTCGAGGACGCCCGGACGCTGATCCCCGAGGACCAGCCGGAGCTGCTCGCCTCCCTGCTGCGGGAGTTCATCGCCGAGAAGCGCTGAGCCGCGAGACCTGAGCCGACGAACGCCGAGCGGCGCCCGGCGGAGGACGCGCTCAGGCCGCCATCGCCAGGGGCCCGGCGGGCATCCGGCGCGGCGCGACCACCCGGCCGTCGGGCCGCAGCTCACCGGTGTCGTCGAAGACGATCGTGCCGTCGCACAGCAGGTTCCACCCCTGCTCCGGGTGGGCGGCGACGATGTGCGCGACCACGGAGCCGGCCGCGGGGGAGCCGGCCGCGGGGGAGTCGGCCGCGGGGCAGGAAGACCGGTGGGTACACATGGCGCACCTCCACGTCGGGAGACCGTCCCGTCGTCGGGACCGTCGCATGAACAGACCGTGCGCCCGCCGGGAACTCGTCGCCAAGCCCCGGGCGGCAAGCGTGACAACACCCGGACAACCCGGCGACGGTTCACGGACGGCGGCCGACGCGGACTCGCCACCGAAGGGGTGACGGTCACTGGCCCCGGCCCGTCCGCCCGGTACCAGTGGAACACCCCATTCCGACCGATCGGGAGGTCCCCCCCATGCCCGTACGATCCGCGGTTCTCGCCGCGGCAGCCGGCGCCGCCCTGTTCCTTCCTGCCGCCCCCGCCGCGACGGCGGCCCCCACCGACACCAAGACCGTCACGGAGTCCGTGACCGTCGACCGGACCGGCCGCGTCGCCGCCGACGGCACCGTCACCCTCACCGGCACCTACCGCTGCAGCCCCGCCGACGGTGCCGTCTTCGTCAGCTCCGTCGTGCGCCAGGGCGACGACTCGTCCGTCCGCCACGGCATCGGCGGCACCCGCGCGGTCTGCGACGGCAAGGAGCACCGCTGGACCAACAAGGGCACGCTCTCCACCGACGCGCTCAAGCCCGGCGCGGCCCACGTCGAGGCGACGCTGATGGAGCTGCGGATCACCAGCGGTCTGCCGCTGCCGAGCTTCCACGCGCGGAAGGACCAGGACGTGAAGCTGGTGGCGGGCTGAGCGGACGGCGCCCAATTCCTCCAGCACTTCCCGGAGAAGAGAATTACCCATTCGATCTCCGGGAAGTGGCGGGAAGGAATTGGGCGCCTTTCGCAAGTGCCCTTGGGTCCCCGTGATCAGTCACACAGAGTCATACTCGCTTCTTGGGTCCCGTGCCCGGCCGGGGTGCGCGCTGGACGCTCTGCCGCTGCTGCGGAAGGGACACCGGGTCCTGGCCGGCCGTGTCCGCCGCCTCGTCGCCCGACGCGGCCGCCGCACGCTGCCGGTGGCGCGGCACCGCCCGCCGGGGTGGCCGGGTGAGCGTGATCTGCCGGACGATCTGCTGGAAGCAGACCAGCGAGGCGAGACCCGGCAGGGCGGCGGCGGCCCCGTCGTTGACCGTGCGCGGCGCCTCCGCGATGCACAGCAGCATCGCGATGGCCGAGAACAGCAGGACGACGGCCCAGGAGTGGACCGCGCGGCGCTGGTGCAGGGCCGACCGCAGCACCGCCAGCGACGCCACCAGCCAGGGCCCGTAGACCAGCAGCGGCCACCAGGACACGACACTGCCGCGCGTACGCGTGACGGCGGCCAGCCGCAGCGGCTCGTAGGCCACCATGCCGCCGAACAGGCTGACGGAGGCCGCGATGACCGCGGCCAGCGCCGCCACGAACAGGCTCGCGGCGCGCAGCCGGCTCACCTTCGGACGGCGGACGCGGCGGTGACTGGTGGGCGCGTCTCTCAACGGGGGCAGTTCCGCGGTGATTTCCTGCAGATTGCTCAGCGGCGTGCCCGGCACCGGCGGGATCGCCGAGGTGTCCATGCCGTACGGGACGGCGGGCTGCTGCTCCACCGCGTCCTGGAGCAGAAACGCGAGTTCCTCGGCCGGGTCCCAGCCGGGTTCGGGCGGGACGAGGGCTTCCCCGAAGGCTTCCTGGGGCGCCCGGTGCCGCCCGGTGCCCCTGGTGCGGAACGAGCCTTCGCCGTAGGGCATGTGCGGGTAGATGTGTTCTTCGTGCACGACGCGCCGGTCACTCCGCCCGGGGGCACGTCAGGGAGGACTGCGCCCTGCCCCAGCGCTCGGCGAGGCCGGTCTCCAGTTCCGTCATGACGTCCAGGAAGCGTTGCAGGACCGGTTCGGTCACCCGGAGAGGAACGGGGTGCCCGCCTCTGGTCAGGGTTCCGTCACCAGGTGACGGAGAGTGATCATTGCCGGGCCTGTAGGTGTACGGGCCGAGCGCCGTCAATTCCCCTTGTTCCTCGGTCATATCCGAAGTAACGTCTGCCTACTCCGTCGGATGCGCGGCAGTCGAGTGAACGATTTCTGCGATACTTACCCAATCCCGAATTCACACCGGCTCGGTCCCGATCGGGTGTCAGCGGTCGCGGCGGGTGAGGCCGTCGAGGAGCAGGTCGAGCAGCCGCTCGGCCCGCACGCGCTGTCGGGCGTCGCCGGCCACGAGGGTGACGCCGGCCAGGGCCATGAGGATGTCGGTCGAGGTCATGTCCGCCCGGATCACCCCCTGCGCGACCCCGGCGAGACGGAACTCCTCCACCGCGCCCGTCAGTTGCTCGCGGGTCAGTGAACTCAGCCGCTCGTCGTCGCGCAGGAGGGTCCCCAGCGTGTCGGCCATGCCGTGCTTGGTGTCGAGGTAGTCCAGCACCTCGGACATCCACGCCCGCAGGGCCCGGTCGGCGGGCAGTTCGCCGAGGAGGTCCGCGGCGCGTGCGGAGAGCCGTGCCGTCTCGTAACGGTAGGTGGCGTCGACGAGCTGCTCGCGGGTCGGGAAGCGGCGGTACAGCGTGCCGATGCCGACGCCCGCGTCCATGGCGATCTGCTTCAGGGTCGCGGCGGCGCCGTCGCGGGCGAAGGCCAGGGCCGCCGCGGCGAGCAGCCGGTCCTCGTTGGCCCGCGCGTCGGCCCGGACCGGCCGGCCCGCCCGTCCGCGTGCGCCCTCTTCCTCTCGGCCCGCCACTTGTGACCTCCGCTTCCCGCTTGCCAACCGGAGTCGGCTCCGCTTACCTTCGCCGCAAGTAAGCGGAGTCGGCTCCGCTTGGTGGAAAGGTAGCAGGCTCCCGCCTGCCGCACCACGCCACGGCGACCACGAAGGGACGGCCGCGATCATGCGCTACCGCACGCTGGGCAGTACGGGGGTCCAGGTCAGCTCGCTGTGCCTGGGCGCCATGATGTTCGGGAAGTGGGGCAACCCCGACCACGACGACTCGGCCCGCGTCATCCGTCACGCGCTCGACGCGGGCGTCAACATCATCGACACCGCCGACGTGTACTCGGACGGCGAGTCCGAGCGGGTCGTCGGCAAGGCGATCGCCGGACGGCGCGACGACGTCGTCCTCGCCACCAAGGTGTCCAGCCCCATGGGGCCCGGCCGCAACGAGCGCGGTGCCTCGCGCCGCTGGATCGTCCGGGCCTGCGAGGCGAGCCTGCGCCGTCTGGGCACCGACCACATCGACCTCTACCAGGTGCACCGGCCCGACCCCGCCACCGACCTGGACGAGACCCTGGGCGCGCTCACCGACCTGGTCCGCGCCGGGAAGATCCGGTACGCGGGATCTTCCACCTTCACCCCGTCCGCGATCGTGCGGGCGCAGTGGACCGCCGAGCGTCGGCAGCGCGAGCGCTTCGTCTGCGAACAGCCGCCCTACTCCCTGCTGGTCCGGGGGATCGAGGCCGACGTGCTCCCCACCTGTGAGACGTACGGCATGGGAGTGCTCGCCTGGAGTCCGCTGGCCGAGGGCTGGCTGTCCGGCCGCTGGCACCGCGACGCCTCCGGCCCGTCCAGCCACCGCACCCGGACCATGCCCTTCCGTGCCACGCTCTCCCACTACGACCTGGACGTGCCCGGCAACCGGGCGAAGCTGGACGCGGCCACCGAACTCGCCGCCGTCGCCGAGGAGGCGGGCCTGACGCTGATCCAGCTCGCGCTGGCCTTCGTCACCACGCATCCGGCGGTCTCCGCGGCGATCATCGGTCCGCGCACCGCCGAGCACCTGCGCGACCAGCTCGGCGCGGCGGACATCGTCCTGGAGTCCGACCTCCTGGACCGCGTCGACCGCGTCGTGGCTCCGGGGACCGACCTCAACCCGGACGACGCCGGGTACGCCGCGGACGTCCTCGCCGACCCGGGCCGCCGCCGCGGCGCCGGCGCACGGTGAGCCGGGGTGCCGGTGGGGCACGCACTCGGCTCCTGCTGGGTCGGGGTCCGCATCGCCACGGCACTCCGGCGCGAAGCGTCCCCTGCGGCCGTGGCGGGACACGGCGCCGGAATGCCGGGCAGCGGTGACCACACCGGTCGAGGTCCGGGCCCTGAACGGCCCGTCCGCCGCCACTCCCCGGGGCCGGGACTGGGACCGGGGCCGGGACCCGGACCGGCTCTCGCTCTCGCCGAGTGCGGTGTCCGGGGCGAGGAGGAAACGATGCTGCACGACCTGCTCACAGACCTCGGTCCGCGGTCACGCTGAGCCGCGTCCCGAGGCGGGTGCGGAGTTCCACGAGTCTCGACCGACTCCCTCGTCCTGCACGTCCTCGTGCACCACCACGCCTGGTGCCGGGACACGGGCCGTCCCGCCGACCCCGGAGAGTGACTCTTCCGTTCCGTCGAGTGAGGCGCGCGCCTCCGCAGGGTGACGAGGGGGGTCCGCCGGGTGACCGGCTCTGTGAGGGCGCGCACAGGGCCCACGTCACACTGGGCCGGGGTTAGTAGACGCCCCGACGGCCGCTCGCCCGCGTGCTCGCAAGCCGTCCGGGCGGTCACGCGGCCCGTCTGCGAAGTGGCGTAGTAGGTCACACACTTGTCGCGGCGGCGGAACGTTCCGCAGTGTGTTCGGCGTACCGGGGAGCCGAGCGCCGGGACCGGACGGGAAGAGCCCGTCCGTGATCCAGACACCGGCCCTGATGACGCGAAGCCGCGTCCAACGCGGACACCGCGTCGCCGACCCCCCGTCGGCCTCCCCATCACGTTCCCGAATGGAGAGGTACACCCATGCACGCCATCCTGCGCCGTCCCAACATCCGCAAGTCCGCCGTGGCCTCCCTCGCCGCCGCGGGCGCCGCCGCCGTCACCCTCACCCTCGCCCCGAGCCCGGCGCACGCCGCCGAGCCGGCCAAGGTCTCCTCCGCGCAGACCCAGGCCCAGACCGACAAGATCAAGGCCATCGTCAAGGCCGGCGAGAAGAAGCACGGCGACGACCTGGACGGCTGGATCCGCACCGCCCTGGACGTCATGGACGCGAAGAACATCCCGGGCTCCTACGAGGGCCTGCACCGCAACATCATGCGCGAGTCGTCCGGCAACCCGCTCGCGCAGAACAACTGGGACGTCAACGCTCAGAACGGCATCCCCTCGAAGGGCCTGCTCCAGACGATCCAGCCCACCTTCGACGCCTACCACGTCAAGGGCACGAAGGACTCCATCACCGACCCGGTCGCCAACATCGTCGCCGCCTGCAACTACGCGGCCGACAAGTACGGCTCCATGGACAACGTCGACTCCGCCTACTGACCGGCGGACCCACAGACCGCCTGAGCCCCCGGGACAACCGGTCCCACGCGGAGGCCGGCGGGGCCCAGGCAGCACGGCGGGGCCGGAGGGACGACACGTCCCTCCGGCCCCGCCTGCGTCATGGGTGGTCCGGTGAGCCCACGAATCAGCCGCTGTCTCGAGACGCCCCCGCGGCATCCACAGCGGCAGCGACGAAGGAGGCGACCAGGCTGCGGCGGTCGTCCTGGGACCACGCGAGGACGATCTCACTGTTGGGGGCATCGATCACGGGCCGGTGGACAAGGCCGGGCCGCATGGGCTGGGCCGGCGAGCGCGGCAGGATCGCGACACGTCCTTCGACCATCAGGATTTCGTGGTCCAGGCCGGTCATGTCGCCGAACGGCACGTACAGCAGGGCGACATCGGCGCGGCCGTCGCGGACGTGGTCGGCGCGGTCGGTGGCTCCGCCGAAGAGGATGTCCACCTGCCGGGCGTCGGGCCGGCCGGCGTAAGCGGCCAGGATGCCGGACAGGAGGTTCGCGTCACCGCCGGGTTTAAGCACCAGGAGAAGACGGTCTTGCCAGCCATGGGCGCCGGGTTCTCGGTGGCGACGTCGAGGTCCTGGCTGGGGCGGTTGACGAGGTGGTGTGCTCGCACGGCGTACCCGCCGGTGAGGACCAGGGGATACGGCGAGCCGAGGGCGATCACATCCGCCAGGAGCCGAGCGTGCAGCTACGGCATGTCCGTCACGCGGCAGCCCGGGTGCGGGAGGCGAGTTGGGGGAAGGCGTCTTCCCATACGGTGCGCACGGTGCGACCGACGAGGGTGCGCAAGACCGGCCACAGCTGAAGGAGCAGGTCCCGGTCGAGATACCGGGGCAGGTCATCACGCAGGCCCTCGTGCAGGACGGTGCGGTACAGGCCCATGCGCTGACGAGGCTTGTTCATGTCGTACGACGTCATCCCCGACCAAGCCACGTGCAGCGGCACGATCCCCTGGGTCGGACCGTGCAACTCGTCCAGCGACTCCGGCAGACGCCGCCGGAACTTCTCCCGGTACAGCGCGAGGTCCTCGGCGGCCGCGTCCGAGAGGCCGCTCGGTGGGGGTGCGGGGTGATGCATGACTCCATTATGGCGGCTGGACAGGGGCTAAGGGCCAGGTGCAAGCAGTGGGAGCGGGGAGCCGGCCGCGGCAGTCCGTTCCGTCCGACGAGGGGACTGTTGCTTGTGACGCCCTTTGGTGCTCTGAGCACCCAGTGACGCGTCAGTTCAAGAGCGTGGCGACCGGAACCCTCGATACCGGTCGAATGTCCCAGAGAAGTCCCAGAGGCGCCGCCACCTCCTCTCCCGCTTCACCTTTACGCAGGTCAGCAGGGGTGTGGCGGCGCTTTTTCTGAAGCCGTTCAGATGTCCCGGAAGAGACCAGGCAACCCTGTGACCTGCTGCGTTAGTGGGCTGCGCCCCGCTGACCTGCGCGAATGACCTTTCGACTGTTGCACGCTCGTGCCGGTTGACGGAGCCGGAAGTCCCAGAGAAGTCCCAGAGGGCTCCCACCGCTCGTGGACGATCTTTCGGCTCTGTACGGCGGCATCGAGTCTTCGAAGCACCGGTCATCGATGAGGAGGCCGACACCTGGATGGTGAACGGTCGGCGCTCGGCCGGTGCCGAGCGGGACCGGGACGTCCACGATTCCGCGACGTCCGAGCCGGCTAGGGCTCCGTCCGAGTCGGCAGAAGCGTCCGGCATAATGCGGGCCGTACACATGAGCGACGGGAACCAGGAAGCCGGTGCGAATCCGGCGCGGTCCCGCCACTGTGACCGGGGAGCGAACCCCATGCGCCACGGCCGTATGGCCGGAAGGCGGGGAGAGCGGTGATCCGGCAGCCAGGAGACTGGCCCGTCGCTCCACCGACCGTCCGGGGCGTGGACTCCCCAGGAAGAGGTTCACGATGCGTGTCAGGGCCCGCCGCGCGGCCTGCGCAGTGCCTCCCTCCGGGACCCGTCCGGCGACCAGGGGAAGGCCCCGCACACCATGACACCCTCCTTCGCGCGCCGTCGCCTGCTCACCGGGGCGGGAGCCCTCGCCGCCGGAACCCTCCTGGCGGGGTGTTCCTCCGGTGGTGACGGCGGCTCGTCGGGCAGCCGCCGGCTGCGTGCCGCCTTCAGCGCGGGCGGCTCGCAGGAGACCCTCGACCCGCACATCGCGCCGCTCTTCGTCGACCAGGCCCGTTCCAAGGCGCTGTACGACAGCGTGCTGACGTACAAGGACGACATGTCCGTGCAGGCCCGGCTCGCCGAACGCTGGGAGAGCGACCGGTCCGGCAGCCGCTGGACGATACGGCTGCGCTCCGACGCCCGCTTCCACGATGGCAGCCCCGTCACCGCCGCCGACGTCCTGTGGAACTACCGGCGCATAGCCGACCCGGCCACCGGAGCCGCCGCCCAGCAGCTCTTCTCCGGCGTCGACTTCGAGGCGAGCACCGCCAAGGGCAGGGATCTCACTCTCGTTCTGGAGCGGCCGGACTTCGAGTTCCCGGCGGCCCTCGGCGCCCCCGGCACCGAGATCGTCCCGAAGGACACCAAGGACTTCGCGGAGCCCGTCGGCTCCGGTCCCTTCCGGTACGGCTCCTTCACACCCGGCGGCAAGGCCCTGTTCACCGCCTGGGCCGACCACTGGGACGGCGGACCGAGCATCGAGGAACTGGAGTTCGTGCCCGTCAACGACGAGCGGGCCCGCCTCAACGCCCTGCTGTCCGGCCAGGTCGACTACGCCCACGACCTGACGGCGGCCTCCGCGAGCCGCGTCGGCGACCGCGACGGGCTCGCGGTCCTGCGCAGCAGGCTCAGCACCATGCAGGCCGTCCTGCTGCGCCTGTCCCGCGCCCCCTTCGACGACGCCCGTCTCGTCCAGGCGTTCACCCTCGGACTCGACCGGGACCGGCTGGTCGAGGTCGCCCTGTCCGGCCACGGCACCGTGGGCAACGACCTCTTCGGTATGGGGCTGCGCGCCTACCCCGACGACCTGCCCCCGCGCGAACGCGACGTCGACCGCGCCCGTGCCCTCGTCAAGGCGGCCGGCGCCGAGGGCCTGACGGTCGCGCTGGAGACGAGCGACGCCGACCCCACCTGGCGCAACGCCTCCACCCTCATCGCCGACCAGCTCAAGGACATCGGCCTGAAGGTCACCCCGCACGTCCGTTCCGCCGCCACCTACTTCGGCGAGGTCAAGGACAAGGGCGTCGCCTTCCACAGCCGCACGGCCACCCTCCCCGTCGTCACCCACCTGCGGTCCCGGCTGCGCAGCGACGCCGCGAACAACCTCATGGGCTATGAGGACACCACCTTCGACCGTCTGCTCGCCCAGGCCACCGCCACCCGCGACGAGAAGACCCGCCTGGAACTCCTCGACCGCGCCCAGCGCCGTGCCCGGGACCGCGACGGCCAACTGGTGTGGGCCTTCAGCGACTGGAACATCGGCCACAGCGACGCCGTCACCGGACTGCGGGCCGCGCCGCCCAACTCCTGCGACTGGGCCCGGTTCGACCGCGTGAAGCTCGGCTGAGGGCGCGTCGTACGTGACGCGGTACCCGCCGCAGAAGTCGCCCGGAACTCCACCCGACGCCGGCCTGCGGTCCCCACGCGGACACCGCCGCCGGCTCTCGGGCACCGCCCGCTACACGCTGATCCGGACGGCGACGGCAATGCTCCAGGCAGCCTTCGTGCTGGTCGCCGTGTTCGTCCTCACCTCGCTGCTGCCGGGTGACAGCGTGGATGCCGTCCTGGGCGAACAGGGCACCCCCGAACAGCAGCGCCTGGCCCGCGCCGACCTCGGGCTGGACGAGCCCGCCTGGACCAGGTTCGTCCACTGGGTGTCCGACCTGGGTCACGCCGACCTGGGTCACTCCCTGGTCACCGGCCTGCCCGTCACGGACGAGATCGGCAGCAGGTTCGCGGCGACGGCGGTCCTCGCCGGCGCGGCGCTGGCGGTCCTCGTCCCGCTCGCCCTCGCGCTGGGCCTGCTGACCGGACTGCGCGAGGGCTCCCTGGCGGACCGGGCACTCAACGCCTCGACCCTCGCCCTGCACGCCGTACCTGAGTTCGTCCTCGGCCTGCTGCTGACCGCCTGGCTCAGCGTCGGCCTCGGGCTGCTGCCCGCCACCGCCGCCGGACTGCGCGGCACTGAGATCCTCACCGAACCGGCCGTCCTGATCCTGCCGGTCGGCGTCCTCGTCGCCCGGCAGCTGTGCGACCTCGCCCGGCAGATCCGCATCGGCGTGGCGGCGCAGACGGGCGGTCCCGTCGTCCGCCACCTGCGCCTGCTCGGCCTGCCCGAGCGCACGATCGTGCTCCGGCACGTCCTGCCCGGCTGCCTCGCCCCGTCCGTGCAGCAACTGGCACGCTGCGTCGACGGACTGCTCGGCGGCACCGTCGTCATCGAGTCGCTGTTTGCCGTCGGCGGCCTCGGCACCGGGTTCGTCGAGTCCGTGCAGGACCGCGACATCCCGGCCGTCCAGGGCTACGCCCTGCTGTTCGCGGCGACCGCGCTGACCGTCAACCTCCTCGCCGACCTGACCGTGGCCCGCCTGACCCCCCAACGGGAGGAACGCGCGTGACCGTCTCCCCGCCCGGCCCCCGTCCGCGCCGCCTCGGCGCCGCGTGCCTGGACGGACTCGCCCTCGTACTGCTGGGCGTACCGGTGCTGCTCGCCATCCTGGGACCCGGCCTCGCCGGTTCCACCGCACCCGACGCCGCACCGCTCCTGCCGCCCGGCGCGGGCCACGTCCTGGGCACGGACGTTCTCGGCCGGGACGTTCTCGCGCTCGTCCTCAGCGGCGGACGCTCCGTGCTGGCCATGACGCTGGCCGCGCTCCTGACCGCCGGCGCGGTGGGCCTGCCGCTCGGGCTCTTCGCGGCCGGGACCCGCCGCCGCTGGGCCGACGAGGCGGTCATGCGGGGCCTGGACGTGCTGCTGGCCTTCCCCGCCCTCCTGCTGGTGATGACGCTGGCGGCCTCGGGCCACCAGGACGCCATGACGCTGGTCGTCACCGCCGCGGCGGTACAGGTACCGGCCGTCACCCGCCTGGTGCGCGCCGCGGCCCTCGCCCCCGGGTGCCGTACGGCGGTGGAGGCGATGCGGATGCAGGGCGCGCCGTGGCACCACATCCAGGGGCGCTACGTCCTGCGGAGGGTGAGCGCACCGCTGATCACGGACGCGGGCAACCGCGGCACGATGATCCTCGCGCTGCTGGCCTCCGCCAACTTCCTCGGCCTCGGCCTGCCCACCGAAGCACCCGACTGGGCCGTCCTGGTCGAGCGCAACGCCGAGGCCCTGTTCCTCCAGCCGTACGCCGTCCTCGTCCCGGCCGTGCTGCTCACCGCCCTCGCCGTCGGCGGCAACCTCACCGCGGACCGTCTCCTGGGCCGGACCCGACGCGCCCAGATCCTCACCGGCACAGTTCCGAAGGCCGGCGGTGCCGACCCGGCCGCCACGGATCCCGCCTCGGCGACCACCCGTTCACAGACGGCCCGTGCGCTCCACCCCGGGGCCGCCCTCGGCAGCGGGTTCGCCCCCGGCGCCGTCCGTCCTGACCACGAGCTCGCGCAGGGGCCCGCAGCGGAGCCCCTGTTGGTCTGCCGAGGACTCACGGCCCGCACATCCGCCGGCGCCACGCTTCTCCATGACGTTTCTCTGGAACTGGGCCAAGGCCGCTGCCTCGCCCTCGTCGGCCCCTCGGGCAGTGGCAAGACCACCCTCGGCCTGGCTGTCCTCGCCCTCACCCACCCCGGCCTCGGCCTCACCGGCAGCGTCCGCCTGAACGGCACCGACCTCCTGGCCCTGTCACCGCGCGAGCTGCGAGCCGCCCGCGCCGGAACCGTCGCCCACCTGCCCCAGGACCCCGCCTCCGTCCTGGACCCGGCCCGACGCGTCGGAGCGGTCCTGCGGGAGCTCGCCGCGCTCCACCACAGCCGGGATGCGTCCCCCGCCGGTCCGGTGCGGCGCCGCCGCCGAGTTGCTGCCGCCGAAGACGTTCGGCGGGCCCTGCGCTCCGCCGGGCTCCCCGAGGACGGACCGCTCACCCGACGGCACCCGCACCGCCTCTCCGGTGGACAGCAGCAGCGCATGGCCCTGGCCACCGCCCTGGTCACGCGCCCCCGTCTGCTCGTCCTCGACGAACCCACCAGCGGCCTCGACGAGCACACGACCGCGCTCCTCACCCGTAGCCTGCGGGACCTCATGAGCGACGGCACGGCGCTGCTGCTCATCACCCACGACGCGCGCCTGGCCGGCGAACTGGCCGACGAGACGGTGGCGCTGCAAGACGGTCGAGTCTTCCGCCGCGAGACAACCGGACGGCCCCCGGTGCCGGCCGAGGGGGAGCGGGAACACTCCGGCCCCTGCGTTCCGCCACCGGCACCCGAACGGGCTTCGGACGGGGTACGCGCGCACCGGCTCACCGTCATCGGGGACGACCCGTCCCGCCCCCGACTCTCCCCGGTCGATCTGGTCTTTCCGCCCGGCAGTCACACCGTGGTCACCGGACTCTCCGGTGCGGGCAAGACCACCCTGGCCCGCGCCCTCGCAGGACTGACCCCGGCCACCGCGGGCCGAGTCGAGCACCGGGGGACGGTGCTTGCCGCCGTCGCGGAGCGCCGGGACCGCGCGGCGCTACGTGCGGTCCAGTACGTGCACCAGGACACGCGGGCCTCCTTCGACGAGTACCGCTCGGTCATCGACCAGCTCACCTGGACCGCACGGCTGCTGCGCGGCCTCACCTCCGCCGAGGCGCGCCAGGAGGCGGAATCACTCGCCCGACGGCTGGGCCTGGCCCCGGACAGCCTGGGCCGCCGCCCGACGGCTCTGTCCGGCGGTCAGCTCCAGCGCGCCGCCCTGATCCGCGCGCTGACGGCCCACCCCGCACTGCTGATCTGTGACGAGGTGACCTCCGCCCTCGATCCGCCCGTCGCCCGGGCAACGGTCGACCTCCTGGCCGCGGAGAGCGAACGGACCGGTGTCGCCGTCCTCTTCGTCACCCATGATCGTCCGCTCTTCGACTCCGTCGCCCACGCGTGGTTGCAGGTGACCGACGGACGGGTCGAGGTCCGCGGCGCGCGCCGCTGAGCCACCGGTGACGGGATGTCCCGTTCGTGCCGTGACTCCGGCCCACTCCTCAACGGGCTCGCCGTCGTCTTCGTTCCGGCCGATCATGCGGCGTCGGAGCTGCGCGCGGTGAGGGTGCGGACGGTGCGCTCGCCGGTGTGTCGGTCGCGGCCGTGCCAGCAGCGGTAGTTGTCGAGGACCAGGATGTCGCCCGCGTCGAGTCGGAAGCGGGGGAGGGATGGTTCGACTTCGTGCACCGCTTCGGTCAGGCGGGCGAGCTGCGTGCGGATGTGATCACTGTCGGGGTCGCGGTGGAGGGGCACGGCTCCGTCGGTGCGGCGTACGATCCGGCGTCCGGTACGGGTGAACTCGACATGGCGTCCGATCCCCTGGGTGGCCGGCAGCCCGCGCAGGTCTGCCCAGGCGCCGTACAGGTCGACGTCGGTGCTGGTGAGGAAGGTGTGCAGCACGGGGTCGCTGGTGGAGAGTTCGTCGACGAACGCGTACGCGTCCAGCGCGAAGGAGTCTCCTCCCTCGGGTGCAGGCCGAGCGCACTGGACGAGGACGTGGTCCTCGTCCGGGTGGCGCCTGCGGTGGGGGACTCCGCCGATGTCGACGAGGATGTCGAAGCTGTCGGCGTGCAGGTGGACGGGATCGCCCGGGTGCGAGGTGCGGACCCGCTGCGGGTACAGCTCGCGGAGTCGGTCGCCGACGATCTGGGCCGCGGCGACCACCAGGGCGTCGGGCGTGTTCTCGTGGCCGGTGAGGATCACGGCCCCGTCGCGGGCGAGCAGTTCCCGTGCCGTGCCGGGGTTCCCCTGCGCGACGCGGCCGGGGGCGATGCCCGGACCGGAGGTGGAGGGCGGGCGGTGGGTCTGTGCAGGTGTGTGCATGGCTCCAGGCTGCCCCGGCGGGGCGGTCCGTTGTGGACGTCAGAAGGTGTCGTCGCGCGTGCAACAGACAGCAACAACAGGACTGCCACCGGAAGTGCAGCAGCCACAGCACGGTGCGCGGCCACCCCCGTACCAGACGTTGGTCCCCTGCAGCAGGGTGTGCCACACGCTCAGCACGTACACGACGATCACGAACCGCCCCGACCTCGCGTTCCGGCGCCGGAGTTGCTGCCTCTACCACCGTGCGCCGAACGGCTCGAAGTGCGGGGACTGCGCTCTGGCCTCAGGTGTGCCCCCGCGAGGCCCCCGACGAGTCGCGTCAAGGGCCCGGAACGACCCCGCCGGGGTGCCCCGAGGTCAGGCCCGGAAGAGCAGAGCTGGGACGGAATCGAGAGTGCCCGGGAGCCGGTCGCTCGGGATCCCGCCGCCCTGGGCGAGTTCGGGGGAGCCGCCGCCTCTGCCGTCGAGCAGCCGCTTCACCAGCGCCGAGGCGTCCCGCCCTGCGCTCCGGGCCGCGCCGTTCACCGCGGCCACCAGCGTCGCCCGATCGCCGGCCGGTGAGCCGACGACCACCACACCCGGTCGGGTGGCGGGCAGGCGCTCCCGTACCGCGAGGGCGAGGGCCCGGGCGTCGCCGTCCGTGGTGGCGGTGACCACCAGGGTGCCGTCGACATCGGTGGCGTCGGCGGCGAGGTCGCCCGCACGGGCCCGGTCGGCCTGCTCGCGGAGGCGTTGGTTCTCCCGGTCGGCGGACTTGAGTCGGTCGAGCAACCCGGCGATGCGGTCCGGGAGTTCGGCGCGCGGTGCCTGGAGCTGCTCGGCGATGCGGCTTACCAGGTCGCGTTCGCGGGCCAGGTAGCCGAAGCCCTCGGCGCCGACCGCGGCCTCCAGCCGGCGCATGCCCGCCCCCACCGACGACTCGGAGGTGAGGGCGACGGTGCCGATCTGCGAGGCGTGTTCGACGTGGGTGCCGCCGCACAGCTCCCGCGACCAGGCGCCGCCGATCTCCACGACGCGGACCTTCTCGCCGTAGGTCTCGTCGAACAGGGCCAGCGCGCCCAGCTCCTTGGCCTCCGGCAGCGTCATCCAGCGCACGCCGACCGGCAGGTCACGGCGCAGCGCCTGGTTGGCCGCCGCCTCGATCTCGCTCCGAGCCGCGGCGGAGAGGGCGCCGCGCCAGGGGAAGTCCAGGCGGAGGTATCCGGGGCGGTTGTAGGAGCCGGACTGCAGGGCGTTCGGGCCGAGGATCTGGCGCAGGGCGGCGTGCAGGACGTGGGTGCCGGAGTGGGCCTGGCGGGCGCCGAGCCGCCACTCCGGGTCGACGGCCGCGTGCACCCGGTCCCCGGTGGCCAGTTCGCCGGACAGGACCCGCACCTGGTGCACGACGAGTCCGGGCAACGGGCGCTGTACGTCCAGTACCTCCGCCTCCACCGACGCACCCGAGAGGCGGCCGGCGTCGCTGTCCTGCCCGCCGGACTCGGCGTAGAACGGGGTGCGGTCGAGGACGACGGTGGCGATCTCGCCCTCACGGACCACCGGCGCCGGGCCCGTGACGCCCAGGACGGCCAGGACCCGCGCGTCGGTCGTCAGGGTGTCCCAGGCACGCCAGTCGGTCGGGCCGTGCTCGTCCAGTACGGGACGCAGGACGCCGAGGTCGGTGCCGCCGGCCTTGCGGGCGCGGGCGTCTGCCCTGGCCCGTTCCCGCTGCTCGCGCATGAGCGTGGTGAAGCCCTCGCGGTCGACCTCGACGCCCTGCTCGGCGGCCATCTCCAGGGTGAGGTCGATGGGGAAGCCGTAGGTGTCGTGCAGGAGGAACGCCTGGGCACCCGGCAGCGCACGGCCGCCCTCCGCCTTCACCTTGGCCACCGCCGTGTCCAGCACGGTCGTGCCCTGCCGCAGGGTGGAGCGGAAGGCTTCCTCCTCGCTCGCGGCCCGGTCGGCGATCCGCTCGTACGCCTCGGCCACCTCGGGGTAGCTGGGCGCCATGCAGTCCCGCGCGACCGCCAGCAGGTCCCCGAGGACCGGCTCGGTGTGGCCCAGTTGGCGCATGGAGCGGACCGCGCGGCGCAGGATGCGACGCAGGACGTAGCCGCGGCCCTCGTTGCCCGGGCTGGTGCCGTCGGCGAGCAGCATCAGGGCGGTGCGGACGTGGTCGGCGACCACGCGCAGCCGTACGTCGGCCTCCGCGTCCGCGCCGTAGCGCACCTCGGCCAGGGCGGCGGCCCGGTCCAGGACCGGGCGGGTCTCGTCGATCTCGTAGAGGTTGTCGACGCCCTGGAGGAGCGTGGCCATGCGTTCCAGGCCCATGCCGGTGTCGATGTTGCGGCGGGGGAGTTCGCCGAGGATCGGGTAGCCGGACTTGCCGGGGCCCTCGCCGCGCTCGTACTGCATGAAGACCAGGTTCCAGAACTCCATGTAGCGGTCCTCGTCGACCGCCGGGCCGCCCGCCCGGCCCAGAGCCGGGCCGCGGTCGTAGTACAGCTCGGAACACGGCCCGCAGGGGCCGGGTACGCCCATGGACCAGAAGTTGTCCTCGTCGCCGCGCGCCACGATCCGCTCGTCGGGCAGGCCGGCGATGCGCCGCCACAGCCCGCGGGACTCGTCGTCGCTGTGGTGGACGGTGACCCAGATGCGGTCCGGGTCCAGGCCGTAGCCGCCGCCTTCCACCGACGCGGTCGACAGCTCCCAGGCGAAGGCGATGGCCTCCTCCTTGAAGTAGTCGCCCAGGGAGAAGTTGCCGTTCATCTGGAAGAAGGAGCCGTGCCGGGTGGTGCGGCCCACCTCCTCGATGTCCAGGGTGCGCACGCACTTCTGCACGCTGGTCGCCCGCGGCCAGGGCGCCGGCACCTCGCCGGTCAGGTACGGCTTGAAGGGGACCATGCCGGCGTTGACGAACAGCAGGGTCGGATCGGGCGTCGGCAGCGGGGCGCTGGGGACGACGGTGTGGCCGCGCTCGGCGAAGAAGTCGAGGAAGCGGCGGCGGATCTCGGCGGTACGCAAGACGGGGCTCCGGGGCTTACAGGGGGAGAGGGGCGAGGGACCGGGCCGGGTGGCGCGGGCCGAGGAAGACCACGATGCCCTTGCCGTCGGGGGACGGGTGCGTGACCTGTGTCCAGCCCCGGCGGCGGTAGAAGGCCATGGCCCGCGCGTTCCGGACGGACGTCAGCAGCCACGCCCGCCCGTCGGGCGCGTGCGCGGTCACCGCGTCGAGGAGGTCACCGGCGAGGCCGGTGCCGCGGGCGGCACCGCGGACGGCGAGTTCGTCGATCTCCAGGGCACCGCACAGCCAGTCCGCGGTGTACGCGGCACCGAGCCCGGCGGCGGCCTGCGGGTGGCAGCGGTCGGTGGGGAAGGGCGCGGGGGTGATCCAGGCCGTGGCGAAGCCGATCACGTCCCCGTCGCGCACGGCGGTCGCGGCCGTGAAGCCCGGGCGGCCCGTGTTCGCCGGCAGCCGGTCCACGAACTCCGTCGCCCGCTCCTCGTCCTCGTTCCACGGCGGGGCGCAGAAGGCGTCGACGTACACCGAGCGCAGCGCGTCGGTGTGCGCGAGGAGTTCGGCGTCCGTGCGGACGCGGATGTCGGTGCTCATCAGGCGGCCACCGCCTGCCCGACGGCGACGGGGTGCAGGGCGGCGTACTCCAGCGGCGCCGATGGATCGATCGACACGTCCAACGGGGCCGGTTCGGCTCCGGCGCGCACGAGGAGGTCGCCGACGGCCGCGATCATCGCGCCGTTGTCGGTGCACAGCCGCAGCGGCGGCACCCGCAGCTCGACACCGGCCGCCCGGCAACGCTCCTCGGCCAGCGAGCGCACCCGCGAGTTCGCGGCGACCCCGCCGACCACGACCAGGGTGCCCACGCCGTGCTCCGTGCACGCGGCCACCGCCTTGCGGGTCAGTACGTCCGCGACGGCCTCCTGGAGCGAGGCCGCGCCGTCGGCCACCGGCAGCTCCCGGCCCGCGTGACCCTCGGCCCAGCGGGCCGCGGCGGTCTTCAGCCCGGAGAAGGAGAAGTCGTACGAGCCGGGCAACGGGCGCGGGAAGGGGACAGCGCGAGGATCCCCCGCTCGCGCTGTCCGGTCGATGGCCGGACCGCCGGGATACGGCAGTCCGAAGACCCGCGCCACCTTGTCGAAGCACTCCCCGGCGGCGTCGTCCAGCGTGTCCCCGAGGTGCGTGATCCGGTCCCGGGCGAGGTCGCGGACGAGGAGGAGTGACGTGTGACCGCCGGAGACGATGAGCACCATGCACGGGTCGGGCAGCGGGCCGTGCTCCAGCGTGTCGGCGGCGACGTGCCCGCCCAGGTGGTGCACCCCGTACAACGGGACGCCGAGGGAGTAGGCGATGCCCTTCGCGCCGGCCAGCCCCACCTGCAGGGCGCCCGACAGCCCGGGACCCGTGGTCACGGCGACGGCGCCGATGTCGGACAGCCGCAGCCCCGCCTCGTCCAGTGCCTGCCGGACGACCGGGCGCAGCGCGTGCAGGTGGGCGCGGGAGGCGATCTCGGGCACCACGCCGCCGAAGCGGGCGTGCTCGTCCATGCTCGACGCCACCGCGTGCCCCAGCAGCCGCCCGTCCCGGACCAGGCCCGCGCCCGTCTCGTCGCAGGACGACTCGATGCCCAGCACCACCGCAGATCCCATCGACCGACCTTTCCTGCACTGAATAAGTTGTTGCGAACAGTGTGCAATAAGATCGCTGCCGATGCGCACCCGAACGGTCCCGCGCAGGTGGCCGTCGCATGGAGCGCCCGATGGGCGTCCTCCCTGCCCCTTGGGTACCGAGCCCGTGACTGCCGACGGATCCGCACCGATCGCCTGGGGCGGGCCGTCGGAGGGCTGCCCCACGGGTGCTGCTCAGGGGCAGAGGGCGGTGTCTGTCGAGCAGGATGCGCACAGGCCGTAGAGAAGCAGCGACCCCGACGCCCCGGGCCGCAGCCCGGTCAGCTCCTCGACCCTGGCGACCGCGTCCGCCATGGGGGCGCTGGGCAGATCCGCGATGTGGCCGCACCGCTGACACGCGACATGGTGGTGCGGCTCGTCCGACATGCCGTACCGCGTCGGGCCCCGGCCCGGCACCGCGTGGAGTACGCCCACAGCCGTGAGAGCCTCGAGCGAGCGGTACACCGTCGTGTGGTGACGATCCGAGCCGCTCCGTGCGAGCCGGTCGCAGATCTCCGTCGCGGTGAGGTGCTGCTCCGAGGAGTGCAGCAGGGAGAGGATGCGCAGGCGTGCGGACGTGCACCGCAGGCCGTGGCGCCGCAGCAGTGTGTGTGGATCCCTTGGTGGCGCCGCCTCGTTGAGCGCTGCTCGGCTGTCTCCGTCCACCCCGCAGCCCTCTCGCCGCCCCAGACTTCTCGAAAGGTTATTGCCATCAGGCCGCAACAGCAAAAGATGTGCGACAGGGAGGTGGTTCGAGCGACACAGGTCCTAGGACCAATGCCTGACCACCGATCACCGTTGCTGCTGTTAGCGTGCAGTTGCACATCAGTGGCAATAACGTCGGAGGATGTTGGACATGGCGGTGTACTCGCTCCCGGAGCTTCCGTACGACTACTCGGAGCTCGAGCCGGTCATCAACCCGCAGATCATCGAGCTGCACCACGACAAGCACCACGCGGCGTACGTCAAGGGCGCCAACGACACGCTGGAGCAGCTCGCCGAGGCGCGGGACAAGGAGACGTGGGGCTCGATCAACGGCCTGGAGAAGAACCTGGCCTTCCACCTCTCCGGTCACATCCTGCACTCGATCTACTGGCACAACATGACCGGTGATGGCGGCGGCGAGCCCCTGGCCGCCGACGGCGTGGGCGAGCTGGCCGACGCGATCGCCGAGTCCTTCGGCTCCTTCGCCGGCTTCAAGGCGCAGCTCACCAAGGCCGCCGCGACCACCCAGGGCTCCGGCTGGGGTGTGCTGGCCTACGAGCCGCTGAGCGGGCGCCTGATCGTCGAGCAGGTCTACGACCACCAGGGCAACGTCGGCCAGGGCTCCACCCCGATCCTGGTCTTCGACGCCTGGGAGCACGCCTTCTACCTGCAGTACAAGAACCAGAAGGTCGACTTCATCGACGCCATGTGGGCGGTCGTCAACTGGCAGGACGTGGCCAAGCGCTACGAGGCCGCCAAGGCCCGCACCGACGTTCTCCTGCTGGCACCGTGACCGCGTAGGTCGTATCGGCGTCCTGCTCGTGATCGTCTTCTCAGCCTTCACCAGCAGGCCGTGCAAGGGGCCCTCCAGCCGGGACGACTCGGCCGGAGGGCCCTTCTGTATGCGGATCCGCTACGGACCAGACCGTGACGGCGGCGGCGCACGGGACTCCTTGCCCCCCAACTGACCCGAAAGGCTTTGTCGTCAGGTCAACGCACCCTAGACTGCGAGGACTTCGCATCCTGCACGACGGCAGATGTCAGTCGGGCGGATGCGGGACCGACAACTGCACAGGCGCGTTACTGGGGGAAGCCGGTGAGACTCCGGCACTGACCTGCAACCGTGTGCGGCCCTCTCGGCCGCGAGTCGGAATGCCCAGGGCGTGTGTCATTACCGCTTCCCACTGTCATGGTCTGCAGCGCGAAGCCGAGAGCCGTGCACGGCTGCTCCGGTGGCGGGCCGCGGACCCGTACCAGGAAGGTACAGCCTTGCAGCGCATATCCGCCCGACGCGGCATGGTCACCACCGTCGCCCTCGGACTCGCCCTCGCCACCGCCCCCGCCACCGTCCACGCGCAGGACGCCGCGAACACGAACGCCCCGGTCAAGGTGACCCTGACCGTTCAGGGGCCGGACGGCCAGCTGTTCAAGGGGAAGATCAAGACCAAGGGACACGACGTGACCACCGCCACCGGTGGCACCCACAGATGCGACGGCACCAACGGCGGCGCCCACCCCACCGCCGTTCCCACGCCGACGGCCGCTCTCGACGACGCCGCCCGTAAGCGGCACTTCACCTGGGACGGTACCTGGTACGCCTCGTTCGACGACTACTCGGTGGACACGATCAAGGATGTCAGCGGTGGCGGGGTGGCGTACTGGAACATCTCCGTCAACGGTACGTCCACCCCGGTCGGCGGCTGCCAGTTCAAGCTGAACGCGGGCGACAAGGTGACGTTCACCTGGACGGCGTTCTGACTGCCGCGGCTCACAGGCGGCGTGCCACGGCCGGCGTGACCGCTTCTCCGGCCCGTACCCCGTGCAGGACGTGAGCCAGCACCTCCGCTCCACGCACCACCCGGGGTCCTGGACGGTTGAAGTAGGCGGGGCCGTCCAGGACCCACACCCGATCGGCGCGCACGGCCGGCAGGTCCTGCCATCCGGGCAGGCCGGTGAGCAACTCCCGCTCCCGCAGAGTTCGTTCCGGTGGGAATCCGCATGGCAGGACCAACAGCGTGTCCGGGTGGGAGGCGCGTACCGCCTCCCACGTCATCGGCTTGGTGTGCTCCCCGGGTGCGGCGATGAGCGGCTCGCCGCCGGCCGCCGTGATCTGCTCGGGAACCCAGTGTCCTGCGGGCCACAGGGGGTCCAGCCATTCGATCGCCACCACCCGGGGGCGGTCACGGCCGGCGACCGCGGCGCGCACCCTGTCGAGGCGGGCGGAAAGCTCGGCCCGACGCTGCTCGGCGCGCTCTCGCACGCCGAGCAGCGTCCCGACCGTGACCAGGCAGTCCAGCACGTCGTCCAGCGTGCGGGGCTCCAGGCTCAGCACGCGGGTCTCAGCGTCCAGGAGGCGGACCGTCCGGCTGACGCTCTCGTAGGAGACGGCGCACACGTCGCACAGGTCCTGGGTGAGCACGACCTCGGGGCGCAGCGCCGCGAGTGCCTCGGTGTCCAGGGTATAGAGCGAGGATCCGGAGTGCGCCGATCCGCCGACGGCGTCGGAGATCTCCCGGCTGGTGAGCCGGTCCTGATCCAGGTCGGCTCCGGTGACCACGGGGACCGAGGCGACGTCCCTCGGTGGCCAGTCGCATTCGTGGGTGCGGCCGACGAGCTGTGCGGACAGGCCGAGCTCGGCGACGATGTCGGTCGCGGCAGGTAGCAGGGAGACGATGCGCATGCCGCGACCCTACGACTCGGGCAGCGGCGTCAGACGCCCCAGCGCACGGCGATCGTGTCGCCCACGCCCACGGTCGTGCCGCGGGTGGCGGTGGTGAAGGAGGAGCCGTCGAGGCTCACCTTCCAGGTGTTCGAGCCGCTGTTGGCCTTGCCGTTGAGGGAGGTGACGGTGCCCGTGCCGGAGGACGGGGTCACCGAGGTGACGCAGCCGGACGGTGTGGCCGAGGCGACGGCGGCGTCGAGGACGGCGCCGAGGGTGGTCGTCGAGGCGGTCGGGGTGAGGGAGACGGAGCACACCTTGAGGTTCCCCGCCCCGTCGTCCAAGGTCAGCGCGAGTTTCGCCGCCGTACCGGAGGTGAAGGTCCCCTGGCCCACCCACTGCGGGGCGCCGGGGGTGGTCGGCACGGGCGGTGCGGCGGTGAATCCGGCGCCGGCCACCGCGCGCAGCCCGTCGATGGAGGCGTAGGCGGACGGGCTGGTGTCACTGGGCAGGTACTTGAAGCCGCCGCCCGGGTTGAACTGCTGGGCGATCAGGAAGTCCAGCGGGGTCTTGCCCATGGAGGTGAGGAAGTCGCCGGTCTGGGGATTGATGCCGCAGGCGTTCAGGCCGGAGACCGCCCAGCCGTTGGAGTTGGTGTTGACGCCGAACATGGCGTTGAAGGCGCCGCTGTTCGCCACCAGCTTGCTCTTGAGGAATGCCTTCGCCTGGACGATGTCCGTGTCGGTGTTGGGCACGCCGGACACGCACAGGGCGGCCATCGCGGCGCCGGTCATGTCGATGTCGGAGGTCTTCGCGAGTTCGGTCGCGTTGCCCTCGGCCTTGCTGAAGTTCCAGCCGCCGTCGTTGTGCTGGTTGGCCCGTATCCGGGTGACCATCGTCTCGCGCAGCTTCTGCGGGACGCGTACCTGGCCGGACTGGGTCTTGGCGCCGTTCAGGGCGAGGGCGGCGAAGACGGTGCCGTTGAAGTTGGCGGACGGGCCGAAGTATCCGGGCTCGGCGGTCTGCCAGTAGCGGTAGATGTCGGCGATCAGGTTGCGGGAGGCGGAGACGCGGGCGGGGTCGATGCCGGCGGCGTACGCGTTGAGGGTGGCGCGCTCGTAGTCGGTGACGACCGGGGAGGCGGAGGGCCAGCCGCTGGTGGCCAGCAGGTTGCGGTAGACCGTTCTCGCGTTCTTGCTCGCGTCGCCGCCGGGTGTGACGTCCACGGCGGCGGTGCCGGCGGCGGCGAAGGCGCTGAACGCCCATTCGTTGGAGAGACCTGACCCGGCGTACGAGCCGTCGGTGGCCTGGAGCGTCTTGAGGTAGGCGACGCCGTTGGTCTTCGAGGTGGCGATCTGGGTGGGTGTCGCGGTCGCCGAGGCCGGCACGGCCGTCAGGGCGAAGGCGCCGGCCGCGGCCACCGCGGTCAGTGCGGAGCGGCGCAGGGACGGGGACACGGTACGGGGCATGGGCTGCTCCTGGGCTGGGGGACGCCGACCGGTCCCGTGCCGTCGCCGGGCCTCGTGATGCGCGGGCCGGAGCAGCGGGTGCGGCCGCCGTCCGGGACGCGTGGACCGGCTTCCGAGGTGCTGTGCCGCCTGGGCATTCGGGCTCGGGGCGGCCCCCTGCCGTCCCACACCGCTGCGCGTCAGCCCCGGACTCCCACCGGGTTCCCCCACTCGGCAGTCCGGGACGGTACCCGACGTGCGTACCGGCCGCCAGAGGTGCCCTCGGCATCTCAAGTGGCGGTTTAGTGCCCCGTCTTGACGCTTTCGGTGAACCGTGCTCAAATCCGCCTGATACGCCTTGAGTTCCAGGGGAAGCCGGTCGAAGTCCGGCGCTGACCCGCAACCGTGGGCCCGGCAGCTGCCGGGCGAGCCGGAATGCCTGGAGCGTTCATCAGCAACAGACGCCGTCGCGGACTACGGCGTGGTGCGACCGGCTTCCGTACGTGGGCTCCGTCCCCGCCGGAGGCCCTCACCCACGCCATCGTCTCGTGCCGGGCAGGCAACGAGGGGGCCGCGGTGGGGAGCGAGCAGCGAAGAGACGGACGGGTGGGAGCGAGCCCCGGTCCGTTGGCGGCACTGGTGACCGCCTTCCTGGTGCTGGCGGCCGTCTGCGTGACCTTCCTCACCACAACGTCCGCCGCCGCGGACCCGATCGGGGAGTGCACCGCCACGAAGGGCGCCGTCGTCGCGGTCGACTTCGGACCGTTCGGCGGTGACCTGGTGCGCGGCTGCGACCCGACGCCGACCACCGGTTACGAGCTGCTGCACGACGGCGGCTTCGGCACCACGGGCACCGGCCACGACGGTCCGGGCTTCATCTGCCGCATCGGCCACGGCTCCTTCGACGGCGGCACCCAGTACCCGACCCCGGACCGGGACGACTGCGTCCTCACCCCGCCGGCGACCGCGTACTGGTCCTACTGGGTCGCCTCGCCGGGCGAGGACGAGTGGTCCTACAGCCAGTACGGCGCCATGAGCCGGAATCTCAAGGACGGCGATGTCGACGCCTGGGTGTACGGCGGCACGGACATCGGCGGCGGCACGGGCGGGCCCGACTTCAGCCCCGACGACGTCCGCGCGGGCGAGACGGGTGGCACCCCGGACCCGGGAACACCGACGGGAGCGCCGGGGGAGGTCGACGCGACCGCCGCGGCAACCTGGCTGAAGGACCGTCTCACCGACGGTGAACGCGTCGTCGACGACGGCAGCGACGTACCCAACTACCTCCTGACCACGGAGACGGCCTACGCCCTCGCCGCCACCGAAGGCAAGAGCGCCGCTCTCGACAAGGTCACCGCCTTCCTCGCCGCCCACGCCGACGACTACGCCTACCCGAACGGCACCGGCGAGGCCCCCGACGCCACCGCCGCCGCCCGCTTGGCCCTGCTGGCCGAGAGCACCGAGGCGGATCCGCGGGCCGTCGGCGGACACGACCTTCTCGGCGACCTGGCGGCCCACGTGTGCGCGGCCGGCCCCGAATCCGGCGAACCCACTCCCGGCTGCACCGCCAAGGGCGACTTCCGCAACGCCGGTTACACCGAGGGGCAGGCCCTGTCCGTCCTCGCGCTCCTGCGCGCAGGTACGGCACCGGCGGCCGAGACGGTGGACCGGCTGACCCAGATGCAGTGCCGTGACGGCGGAGTCACCAGCGTCCTGATCCGCCCCGGCGAGAACTGCGACGGCGACCCGGCCACCACCGGTCTGGTGGCCCTGGTCCTCGACCAGGTCGGCGGCCATGACGAGGCCGTCACCAAGGCCCGCGGCTACCTGGCCAAGATCCAGCGCGATGACGGCGCCTTCCCCGGCTACACCGGCGCCACCGACGGCAGCGTCTATGCCACGGCCTATGCCGCGCAGGCCCTGCACGGACTGGGCGACACCGAACGCGCCGACGCTGCCGTCGGCTGGCTGTCCCGTCAGCAGCTCGACGGGGGAGGCTTCGGCTTCGAGGAGGGCGCCACCGACCCCGCCCCCTACCCGACCTCGGCCGCCGTCCTCGCGGGCACGCACACCAGCCTGGCCACCCTGACCACGAAGAAGGCCGAGCCGACCGACCCGCCGACCTCTGAGCCTCCCACCTCCGAGCCGCCCACTTCCCAGCCTCCGACCACGGAGCCCGGCACCCCGCCTCCGGGAGTGGGTCCCGACCTGAAGAAGGGCGTCGCCTATCTCACCGACGCCGCGCGGCTGAAGCAGGGCCACTACCACCTCTTCGACCCCAAGTCCCCCGAAGCCGACTTCGGCCTGACCATCGACACCGCCTACGCGCTCGCCGCCACCGGCCTGGACAACAACACGCTGCGCGGCATCGTCGACTTCATCGACGACGGCGGCAAGGACGGGGCGGGCAAGAGCATCCGCGACTACACCGGTGTCGGCACCGCCTACGCGCAGGGCGGCGCCATCGGCAAGACGGCGCTGCTCGCCCAGGCGGTCGGACGCGACGCCCGCGACTTCGCCGGCCTGGACCTCATCGCCGCTCTCGAAAAGGGCACCTGCGCCAAGAGCACCCTTCCGAAGAGAGGGTGTGCGGCCAAGGGCAACTACACCTACGCCGAGTCCGTCTTCAAGCAGTCGCTGGGCGTCATGGCGCAGCTGCGCGCGGGTGAGAAGGAGGCGGCCCAGGAACCGCTCGCCTACCTGGCGAGCCTCCAGCAGGACAACGGGGCCTGGCCCAGCCTGATCCCGTCCAGCGGTGATTCCGACGTCGACTCCACCGCCATCGCCGCCATGGCCCTGGACATGGCGGGCGGCGCGGAGGCCGAGCAGGCCGTCGACCGGGCGCTCGCCTGGCTGGCCTCGCGGCAGCTTCCCGGCGGTGGCTTCCCGGGCACGGTGGGTATCTCGGTCAACTCCACCGGCCTCGCGGTGCAGGGGCTGTCCCTCGACGCCTCCCGGTACGCCGACGAGATCGCCGGGGGGCGGAAGTTCCTGGCCGGCCAGCAGAATGCCGACGGCGGCTTCAACACCTCGGCGGACGGGCAGCGCGGCTCCGACCTGCGCGCGTCCGCCCAGGCGGTGAGCGGTGCCACCGGCATCTCCTTCGGTGAGCTGGAACGCAGTCTGGCCGGTACCTCACCGCAGCCCACCCCGGACCCGAGCGACGGCGTCCCGGACATCGTCACGCCGGGCGACACCTCGGGCGGATACGGCGCCTCCGGCGGGCAGGAGGCGTCCGGCGGCGGTGGCGCGCTCGCCTCCACCGGCGTCCAGGTCGGCCTCCTGGCCGCGATCGCCGCGCTCATGGTGCTGGCCGGGTGGCGCGTCGCGGTCACGGCACGGCGCAGGGCCACGGCGGAGGGCGGACGATGAGCCGCCCGCGCCTCGCCGGGGCGACGGCCCGGGCGACGGTGGCCCTGGGCGTGACCGCCGCCGCACTTGCCGTCACCGCACCCCCGGCCGCCGCCGACCCCCAGCCCATGGGCCGGTGCACGACCACGTCCGGCGTCGTCCTCGCGGTCGACTTCAGCGACTGGGGCGGCCCGCTGTTCCGGTCCTGCGGCACGACGCCCACCACCGGCTACGAACTGCTCAACCAGGGCGGCTGGCGCACCACGGGCACCGGACACGACGGTCCGGCGTTCATCTGCCGCATCGGCTACAGCGGGTATCAGAACGGCAAGCAGTTCCCGCCGCCCTCCCAGGACGACTGCGTGCTGACTCCTCCCGCGTCCGCGTACTGGTCGTACTGGCACGCGGACCGGGGCGAGAACACCTGGGAGTACAGCCAGCTCGGCGCCATGCTCTACAAGCCCAAGCCCGGCAGCGTCGACCTGTGGGTCTTCGGCGGCACCGACATCGGGGGCACCAAAGGCCGGCCCACCGTCACCCCGGACCAACTGCGCGCCCACAACACGAAGCCGAGCGGCGACGCGGGCAAGCCGGCCTCCAACGAGAAGGCTCCCGAGCTGCCCCCGGACGTCGACACCGGCCCGGCACCGGAACGGCGGAGCCCCGAACGTCCCGCACCCGCGCCCACCGCGTCCAAGAAGCCGGCACCCAGGAAGTCCGAGTCGAAGAAGCCCGAGCCGAGCGCAAGCGCCACACCCTCCCCTTCACCGTCCGCCACGCCCAGTTCCTCGGCCGTCGCGGCACCGCGCCCGAGCACCCGAGTGGTCGACGCGGCCCCTGCCGCCGACGCCCCGCACGACACCGGTTCCCTCGTGCCGGTGGTCACCGGTGTCTCGCTCGTCGTCCTGATCGGAGGCGCCGCGGCCTACGCGGCCCGCCGGCGCCGTCGTACCGAGTGAGCGGCGTGTCCCGTACGGCCGTGCAGGCCCTCGCCGCCCCGTCCGGCCCGCCGCCGGACCGGGGCGGCCGACGCCTGCCGCGCATCCTGCACCCGATGGCCTGGTGGGTGTGGGCGCTGGCGCTCGCCACCGCCGTCAGCCGCACCAACAACCCACTGCTGCTGTTCCTCGTCCTCGCCGTCCTCGGCTACGTCGTCACCGCCCGGCGCACCGAGGCACCGTGGGCCCGCGGCTTCAAGTACTACCTGTACCTGGCCCTGACCGTCGTGGCCATCCGGGTCGTCTTCCGCGCCGTCTTCGCCACCGGCATCACACCCCGCGACCACTTCCTGTTCTCTCTCCCGCACCTCCCCACCCCCGACTGGTACGCGGGCATCCAAATCGGTGGGCCGGTATCGCTGGAGGCGCTGCTGTCGGCGGCGACCGACGGGCTGCGCCTGGCGTGCATGCTGTGCTGCATCGGCGCCGCCAACACCCTCGCCAACCCCAAACGGGCCCTGCGCGTCCTGCCGGGCGCGCTGTACGAACTGGGCGTCGCCGTCACCGTCGCCATCAGCGTGGCCCCGCAGCTGGTACAGAGCGTGCAGCGCGTCGTACGGGCCCGGAAGCTGCGCGCCGGCGACACCAAGGGCATGCGGGCCCTGCGCGGCGTCGTCATCCCGGTGCTGGAGGACGCCCTGGAACGCTCCCTGCGCCTCGCCGCCGCGATGGACTCCCGAGGTTACGGCCGTGCGGGCCGGGCCACCCGCCGCTCCCGCCGGATCACCGGCGCTCTGATACTGCTCGGCATGTGCGGCCTGTGCGCAGGCGCCTACGGGCTGCTGGACGCCACCGCGCCCTCCTTCCTGGGCCTGCCCGCCATGGGGCTCGGCGCGCTGCTGTGCGTGGCCGGCCTGCGCCTGGGAGGCCGGCGGGTCACCCGCACCACCTACCGGCCCGACCCCTGGCGCCTGCCCGAGTGGGCGGTGGCCGGCAGCGGAGTCCTGTCGGCCGTCCTGCTCTTCGCCAACCTCGGCTACGACCCCGCCCAGCTCAACCCCACGTTCTACCCCCTCACCTGGCCCGACCTGCCCCTCGTACCGACGGCCGCGATCCTGCTCGCCGGCACGGCCGGTTTCCTCGCACCCCCGCCCAGCCCCGTCCGGAGAGCCGACGCCCCGTGATCACCTTCGAGCAGGTCACCATCCAGTACGACGACGCACCCGAACCGGCACTCCGGGACGTCGACCTGACGGTGGAAGAGGGCGAACTCTGCCTCGTCGTCGGGCACACGGGCGTCGGCAAGTCGACCCTCCTCGGCGCCGTCAACGGGCTCGTGCCGCACTTCACAGGTGGCACGCTCTACGGTCGCGTGACCGTCGACGGCCGGGACACGGCCCACCACCCGCCCCGCGAGCTGGCCGACATCGTCGGCGTGGTCGGCCAGGACCCCATCGACGGCTTCGTGACCGACACGGTCGAGGAGGAACTCGCCTACGCCATGGAGCAGTTGGCGATAGTGCCGGGCACCATGCGCAAACGCGTGGAGGAGACACTGGACCTGCTCGGCCTCGCCGACCTGCGCCACCGGGCCCTGTACGAACTCTCCGGCGGCCAGCAGCAACGTGTCGCCATCGGCTCGGTGCTCACCGCCCACCCCCGGGTCCTGGTCCTCGACGAACCGACCTCCGCGCTGGACCCGACGGCCGCCGAGGAGGTCCTCGCCGCGGTCACCCGCCTCGTCCACGACCTCGGGGTCACCGTCCTCATGGCCGAGCACCGGCTCGAACGCGTCGTCCAGTACGCCGACCGCGTCCTCCACCTGCCCGGTGACGGCCGCGCCCGCATCGGACCCGCCGCCGAGATCCTGCGCACGTCGACGATCGCCCCGCCGATCGTCGAACTGGGCCGGGCGGCCGACTGGTCACCCCTGCCGCTGTCGATCCGCGACGCCCGCCGTGCGGCCGCCCCCCTGCGCACCGAACTGGCCGACCGCCCCCCGGCCCCTGTCCGCCCGGCCACGGCCCAGGAGCGGCGCAAGCTTCTGACGGCGCGCGGCATCACCGTCGCCTACGGGGGCGTCCCCGCCGTACGGGAGGTCGACCTCGACCTGTACGCGGGTGAGGTGACCGCCCTCATGGGACGCAACGGCTGTGGCAAGTCCTCGCTCCTGTGGGCCTTGCAGGGGTCGGGCCCGCGCCGAGCCGGGACGGTGAAACCGGTCGACGGCCCCGATCCGCGCGACGTGCCCGCCGCGCGGTCCCGTCGACTCGTCGGACTGGTCCCGCAGACGCCCTCCGATCTGCTCTACCTGGAGAGCGTGAAGCAGGAGCTCGACCAGGCGGACACCGAGTCGGGCACCACCACCAAGGCTCGCACCGTACTCGACCGACTCGCTCCGGGCATCGACGACGCCACCCATCCCCGCGACCTGTCCGAGGGACAGAAGCTGGCCCTCGTCCTCGCCATCCAGCTCTCCGCCGCGCCCCGGGTCGTCCTGCTCGACGAGCCCACCCGCGGCCTGGACTACCGGGCCAAGACCGCACTGATCGGTGTCGTGAACGCCCTCGCGGCGGAAGGCAGGGCGGTCGTGATCTCCACCCACGACGTCGAGTTCGCCGCCCGCGCCGCCGACCGGGTCGTCGTCATGGCCGAGGGCGACGTCGTCGACGACGGGCCGACCGCCGACGTCATCGTCTCCTCGCCCGTCTTCGCGCCCCAGACGGCGAAGATCCTCGCGCCGCTGCCGTATCTGACCGTCGACCAGGTGAAGGCGGCCCGGTCATGACGACGACCGCCGCCATCCGGCTGACCCCACGCATCGCAGTCGTCATGGTGCTGTCGGCGTTCCTCGGGATGGTCGCCTTCTTCTGGCCGTTCGTTGTGGCACCCGGGAAGTTCGGCTCGAACTACGCGCCCCCGCTCATCTTCGGCGTGCTCCTGGTGCTCGTCCTGTGCGTGGTCCTCTCGGAGATCGCCGAGGGCGGCATCGACTCCAAGGCGCTGGCCATGCTGGGCGTCCTGTCCGCCGTGAACGCTGCCCTGCGACCCCTGGGCGCCGGAACCGCCGGCATCGAAACCGTCTTCTTCGTCCTGGTCCTGGCAGGCCGCGTCTACGGCCCCGGCTTCGGCTTCACCCTCGGCTGCACCTCCCTGTTCGCCTCCGCGCTCATCACCGGCGGGGTCGGGCCCTGGATGCCGTACCAGATGTTCGGCTGCGCCTTCGTCGGGATGCTCGCCGGATTCCTCCCCCGGGCCACTGGCCGCCGCGAGGTGCTGATGCTGGCCGTCTACGGTTCCCTGTCCGGGTATCTCTTCGGCTTCCTCCTCAACCTCTCCTTCTGGCCGTTCTCCCTGGACCCCAACAGCTCCATCGCCTACCTGCCCGGACTGCCCTTCACCGAGCAGTGGCAGCGCTACATCGCCTTCGACATCGCCACGTCCCTGGGCTGGGACACCGGCCGGGCGGTCACCAACTTCGTGTGCATCCTGCTGGCGGGGCCGGCGGTGCTGACGACCTTCCGGCGGGCCGCGCGCAAGGCCCGGTTCCGCGCTCCCGTGCGCTTCGCCGAACCCCGGACGGCCGATTCCGAACCCACCTGACCGGCCGGTTCCGGCGATACCGCCGAACGGTACTGGATTTACTAGGACGTCCAACTATATAGTCGCGAGTACAAGGCCCGCGGTGCAGGGAAGCCGGTGTGATTCCGGCACGGTCCCGCCACTGTGACCGGGGAGTACGCCGTCGAGCGGTACGCCACTGACGAGTTGGATGTCGGGAAGGCGGACGGCGCGCGCTGATCCGGGAGTCAGGATACCGGCCGCGGGATGTTCCGTGTTGTCCACGAGGATGGAGCTGACACGCATGGCACCGGTGTGTACCCACGACCCTGGTGAACCCCGCCTCTGACGGGACTCCGGCCATACGCGAGCCCGCGCCCCCCCCCCGCGTCCGTACGCGACCGCGTACGTGTGCGGGACCCGGCGCGCCATCCCCGGATCCCTCCTGACGAGAGCAGGCAGTCATGGTCCGAGAGCACGAACGCGCCTCCGTGCGCGAGTTGACGCACTTCGTCGGCGGCAAGCACACCCCGGGCACCTCGGGGTCCTTCGGCGAGGTGTACGACCCCAACACCGGCGACGTCCAGGCCCTGGTACCCCTCGCGAACCGCGCCGAGACCGAGGCGGCCATCGCCGACGCCGACCGCGCACAGCGCGAGTGGGGCGAATGGAACCCGCAACGCCGGGCCCGGGTCATGATGCGCTTTCTCCAGCTCGTCGAGCAGGAGAAGGACACGCTGGCCCGGCTGCTGTCCGCCGAGCACGGCAAGACCGTCGCCGACGCCCACGGCGACATCCAACGCGGCCTGGAGGTCGTCGAGTTCGCCGCCGGCATCCCGCACCTGCTCAAGGGCGAGTTCACCGACAACGCCGGCACCGGCATCGACGTCCACTCCCTGCGTTCCCCGCTCGGCGTGGTCGCCGGGATCACCCCCTTCAACTTCCCCGCGATGATCCCCCTGTGGAAGGCCGCCCCCGCGCTGGCCTGCGGCAACGCCTTCATCCTCAAGCCGTCGGAGCGGGACCCGTCCGTCCCGCTGCGGCTCGCCGAACTCTTCCTGGAGTCGGGCCTGCCGCCCGGCGTCCTCAACGTCGTCAACGGCGCCCGGGAAGCCGTCGACATCCTCCTGGAGGATCCCCGTGTGGCGGCCCTCGGCTTTGTCGGCTCCACCCCGGTCGCCGCGCACGTCTACGCGACCGCCGCCGCGCACGGAAAGCGCGCCCAGTGCTTCGGCGGTGCCAAGAACCACATGATCGTGATGCCGGACGCGGACCTCGAACAGGCCGTGGACGCCCTGGTCGGTGCCGGGTACGGCTCGGCGGGGGAGCGGTGCATGGCGATCTCGGTCGCCGTCCCGGTGGGCGAGGAGACCGCCGACGCGCTCGTGGCCCGGCTCAAGGAGCGCATCGCCGCGCTGCGGATCGGCCGCAGCGACGACCCCGAGGCCGACTTCGGCCCCCTGGTGGGCCGGGACGCCGTGGACCGGGTCCGCTCATACGTCGACCTCGGTGTCAAGGAGGGAGCCGAACTCGTCGTGGATGGACGGGGATTCACCCTCGACGGCCACGAGAACGGCTTCTTCGCCGGCGCCTCCCTCTTCGACCGGGTGACGCCCGCCATGCGCATCTACCAGGAGGAGATCTTCGGCCCCGTGCTGTCCGTCGTGCGCGCCGCCGACTACGAGGAGGCGCTGCGCCTGCCCAGCGAGCACACCTTCGGCAACGGCGTGGCGCTCTTCACCCGGGACGGCGACACCGCCCGCGACTTCACCCGCCGCGTGAACACCGGCATGGTCGGCGTCAACGTGCCCATCCCGGTACCGGTCGCCTACCACACCTTCGGCGGCTGGAAGCGCTCCGGCTTCGGCGACCTCAACCAGCACGGTCCGGACGCCGTCCGCTTCTACACCCGTACGAAGACGGTCACCTCGCGCTGGCCCGCCGGCCTGCGAGAAGGAGCGAGCTTCACGATCCCCACGATGAGCTGAGCGGCTATGACCATCACCGCGCTCACCGAGGACCAGCAGGCCCTCGTCGAGACCACGCTCGACTTCGCCCAGGACCACCTCGCCCCGCACGCCCTGGACTGGGACCGCGACAAGCACTTCCCCGTCGACGTGCTGCGCAAGGCGGCCGGACTCGGCCTCGGCGGTGTCTACGTCCGCGAGGAGTCCGGCGGCAGCGGCCTCACCCGCTCCGACGGCGTCCTCGTCTTCGAGACCCTCGCCTCCGGCTGCCCGGCCATCGCCGGGTACCTCTCCATCCACAACATGGTCGCCTGGATGATCGACCGCTATGGTGACGACGCCCAGCGCGAACGGTGGCTGCCGCGCCTGTGCGCCATGGAGGATCTCGCCAGCTACTGCCTGACCGAGCCGGGCGCGGGCTCGGACGCGGCCGCCCTGACGACCCGTGCCGTCCGGGACGGCGACGGCTGGGTGCTCACCGGCGTGAAGCAGTTCATCTCCGGTGCGGGCGCGTCCCAGTCGTACGTCGTCATGGCCCGTACCGGCGGCGGGGGCCCCGACGGGGTGTCCGCGTTCGTCGTCGACAAGGATGACGCGGGTGTCAGCTTCGGGCCGAACGAGCGGAAGATGGGCTGGAACGCCCAGCCCACCCGCCAGGTCGTCCTGGACGGCGTCCGCCTGCCCGCGGACCGGCTCCTCGGCCGCGAGGGCGAGGGCTTCCGCATCGCCATGAGCGGCCTCAACGGCGGCCGGCTCGGCATCGCCGCCTGTTCCCTGGGAGGCGCCCGCAGCGCGCTCGACCGGAGCCTGGCCCACCTCGCCGACCGCGAGGCGTTCGGGCAGCGGCTCCTGGACGCCCAGGCTCTGCGCTTCCGGCTCGCCGACATGGCGACCGAGCTGGCCGCAGCGCGCGCCCTGGTGGCGCAGGCCGCGCATGCGCTCGACCGCGGCGACCCGCAGGCGCCGTACCTGTGCGCGATGGCGAAGCGGTTCGCCACCGACACCGGCTACTCCGTCGCCGACCGCGCACTCCAGCTCCACGGCGGCTACGGCTACCTCAGCGAGTACGGCATCGAGAAGATCGTCCGCGACCTGCGCGTCCACCAGATCCTGGAAGGAACCAACGAGATCATGCGCGTCATCGTGGCACGCGGCCTGACGGAGGCGTTCGCATGAGCGACGTCCTGTTCCGCACGAGCGGCCGCGCCGCCCGCATCAGCCTCAACCGCCCGCGGGCTCTGAACTCCCTCACCCACGACATGGTGCTCCGCATCGACGCGAAGCTCAGCGAGTGGGAGCGTGATCCGGCCGTCGAGACCGTCGTCATCACCGGCGAGGGGGAGCGCGGCCTGTGCGCCGGCGGAGACATCCGCGCCATCCACGACGACGCCCGCGACGCCGACGGCCGGGCCTCCGCCGCCTTCTGGCGCGACGAGTACCGCCTCAACGCCCGCATCGCCCGCTACCCCAAGCCGTACGTCGCCGTCATGGACGGCATCGTCATGGGCGGCGGGGTCGGCGTCTCCGCGCACGGCAGCGTCCGTGTCGTCACCGAGCGGTCCAGGATCGCCATGCCGGAGACCGGCATCGGCTTCGTCCCCGACGTCGGCGGAACCTATCTGCTCGCCCTGGCACCGGGAGAGCTGGGCACCCACCTCGCCCTGACGGGCGCGCCGGTCGGTGCCGCGGACGCCTTGCTGTGCGGGCTCGCCGACCAGTACATGCCCTCGGCCTCGCTCCAGTCCTTCGTGGACGACCTGGCGGAACTGCCGGTACGTGTGGCCCTCGGGCGTCATGTCCAGGAGCCGCCGCCGGGAGAACTCGCCGGCCGCCGGGACTGGATCGACGCCTGCTTCCGCGCCGACACTGTCGAGGAGATCGTCCAGCGGCTCCTCGCGCAGGGCGACCCGGCTGCCAAGGAGACCGCCGAGACCCTCCTCCTTAAGTCCCCGACCGCGCTCAAGGTCACCCTGGCGGCGCTGCGCCGCGCCCGTAGGCTCGGGCCGCTCGAGAGGGTCCTCGACCAGGAGTACCGCGTCTCCTGCGCCTGCCTGCGCAGCCCCGACCTGGTGGAGGGCATCCGCGCCCAGGTCATCGACAAGGACCGCAGTCCCGCCTGGTCGCCGGCGACGCTCGTCGAGGTTACCGAGGCGGATGTCGAGCGCTTCTTCACGCACCTCGGCGAGCACGAACTCGGCCTCGCCGCCACATCCGACACCACCGAGGAGGTGGCCTGGTGAACCGGACCGTCGCGTTCGTCGGACTCGGACACATGGGCGGCCCGATGGCCGCAAACCTGACGAAGGCCGGTCACCGGGTGCTCGGCCACGACCTGGTCCCCGCTGCCGTCGAGACGGCCGCCGAGGCCGGTGTGGAGCCCGCCGGTTCCCTGACCGAGGCCGTATCCGTCGCCGATGTGGTCATCAGCATGCTGCCCGCCGGACGCCACGTCCTGGGCCTCTACGACGACATCCTCAACACCGCCCGCCCCGGCACCCTCTTCGTCGACTGCTCCACCATCGACGTCACCGACGCGCGCACGGCTCACGAACGCGCCCTCGCCGCAGGCATGCGCGCCCTGGACGCGCCCGTGTCCGGCGGCGTGGTCGGGGCCGAGGCCGCCACCCTGACCTTCATGGCCGGCGGAGGAGAGGACGAGTTCGCCGAAGCACGCCCCCTGCTGGAGGCCATGGGGAAGAAGGCCGTGCACTGCGGCGGGCCGGGAGCAGGGCAGGCCGCCAAGATCTGCAACAACATGATCCTCGGCGTGTCCATGATCGCCGTCAGTGAGGCGTTCGTCCTCGGCGAGAGCCTGGGCCTGTCCCACCAGGCACTTTACGACGTGGCCTCCACGGCATCCGGGCAGTGCTGGGCCCTCAGCGTCAACTGCCCCGTCCCCGGACCGGTGCCGACCAGTCCCGCCAACCGCGACTACCGGCCGGGCTTCGCCGCCTCCCTCATGGCCAAGGACCTGGGCCTGGCCGCCAACGCCGTCCGTCAGGGCGGCGTCCACGCCGAACTCGGGCTGCGCGCAGCCGAGCTGTACGCGGCCTTCGCCGAACGGGCCGGTGACTCCGAGGACTTCTCTGGCATCGTACGAACCATCAGGGACGGGAGCCGGGAGACCGCATGACGACCGACTACGAAACCATCCTGGTCGAGCGCAAGGGCCGCACCGCCCTCCTCACGCTCAACCGGCCGAAGGCCCTCAACGCCCTGAACCTCCAGGTGATGAACGAGGTCGTGGCAGCCACCGAGGCCCTCGACCGGGACCCGGACTGCGGCTGCATCGTCATCACCGGCTCGGCGAAGGCGTTCGCGGCCGGCGCCGACATCAAGGAGATGCAGCCCCAGGGGTACATGGACATGTACCTCACCGACTGGTTCGCCGCCTGGGACCGGCTCGGACAGCTGCGGACGCCGACGGTCGCGGCCGTGTCGGGCTACGCGCTCGGCGGCGGCTGCGAGCTGGCCATGCTGTGCGACATCCTGCTCGCAGCCGACGCCGCCGTCTTCGGCCAGCCCGAGATCAAACTCGGTGTGATCCCGGGCATCGGCGGCTCCCAGCGGCTGACCCGCGCCGTGGGCAAGGCCAAGGCCATGGAACTGTGCCTGACCGGACGCACCATGGACGCCGCCGAGGCAGAGAGGGCCGGGCTGGTCTCACGCGTCGTGCCGGCCGACGATCTGCTCGGGGAGGCGCTGGCGGTCGCCGAGACGGTGGCCGCCATGTCGCTGCCGGTGGCGATGATGGCGAAGGAGGCCGTCGGCCGTGCCTTCGAGACCACGCTCACCGAGGGCGTTCGCTTCGAACGGCGCCTCTTCCACGCGGTGTTCGCCACCGCCGACCAGAAGGAGGGCATGGCCGCCTTCGCCGACAAGCGCTCACCCGTCTTCCGGCACCGCTGACCGAGGCGGGACGCGAGGGGCCCCGGAACTGATCCGGGGTCCCTCGCGTTCGACGGTGTGACCACCAACGGGGAACGGAGGGCGTGATGCCCCGACGTCCACAGCCGTCACGCATCACCCTGGGAGGAGCGGAAGCGGTCGCCCTTCCCGTGGCGGAGTACGAGCAGCTCCTCGCCAGCCGAAGGCAGATGGGCGGTCAGAGCGCCCGTATCCGGGCTTTGAGCGAGCAGCTGCGCAGGACCGAGCAGCTGTTGAACGACCTGGAGGAACTGGTCACGGACCCGGCCTCCGTCCCCGGCACGGCGGCTGCGGAGGACGAGGCCGCCCGCCTGCGCCGAGCCGTCGCCGAGCTGGTGCGCCGTCACCGCGGGACGTCGCCCTGAGGTCCCGGCGTCCTCACGGCAGCGTGCTCTCCACCGGATACGGCACATAGGTCCGCCGGCCCGGATCGACGGCCAGCCGCCCGCCCGCCGGTGGCCGTGCACGCTGGGCGCAGTCACGGCGTTCGCAGATCCGGCAGCCGAGACCGATCGGGGTGGCGGCGCGCGGGTCGTCGAGCGCGATGCCCTCGGCGTAGACGAGGCGGTGGGCGTGGCGCAGTTCGCAGCCGAGCGCGACCGCGAACTCGGCGCGCGGCGCGTGGTGGCCGAAGCCTCCTCGGACGATGGTGCGGGCGACCCAGAAGTACCGCTTGCCGTCGGGCATCTCGGCCACCTGGGTGAGGATCCTGCCGGGCGAGGAGAACGCCCCGTACACGGTCCACAGCGGGCAGGTGCCGCCGAGCCGGGAGAAGTGGAAGTCCGTCGCGGACTGCCGCTTGGAGATGTTGCCTGCCCGGTCGACGCGCAGGAAGGCGAAGGGCACGCCGCGACGCCCCGTGCGCTGGAGGGTGCTCAGGCGGTGGCAGACCGTCTCGAAGCCAACTCCGAACCGGGCGGACAGCAGCTCGATGTCGTAGCGCACCTCCTCGGCCACGGTATGGAAGGCGCCGTACGGCATGAGCAGCGCTCCGGCGAAGTAGTTGGCCAGCCCGATCCGGGCCAGCGCCGCCGACTCCAGCGAGGTCAGCCCGGTGGCCCCCGCGACCAGCTGATCGAGGAGCGGCCCGTGCTCCAGCAGGGCGAGCTGCGTGGCGAGCTGGAAGGCTCGCTGGCCGTCGCTGAGCCAGGGGGACAGGAACAGCAGCCCGGTCTCGGGAGCGAAGCGCCGCGCGTCACCGGCCCGCCCCGGTGCGGCCTGGACGACGCGGACCCGGTGGCGCTCGGCCAGCAGCGCCGTGAGCGGGTCGGCCGCCTTGCCCGGACGCAGGCCGAGTGCCTCGGCAGTCCGCTCGGCCTCGGTGTCTAGGGGCTCGAAGTGGTTGTGGTGGGCGTAGAAGAAGTCCCGCACCTCGTCGTGCGGCTCGGCGGCAGGCAGCAGCACGTCCGTGCTTCCTGGAGCTCCGAGGGCGGCGGCCTGCTCGACCGTGTCGCGGTAGCGTCGATGCAGGGCGACCAGGGCCCGTGCCACGTCGGGATGGTCGCGCACGGCCTCGGCGATCTCTTCGGGCGCGAGCGGCGGCACCCCGCACGCCTCGTCGGCCACCGCGGCCCGCAGGTCGGTGGCGAGCCGGTCCTCGTCGGCGTCGGAGAAGAACTCCGCGTCGACCCCGAAGACCTCCGCGATCCGCAGCAGGACGGAGGCGGTGAGCGGGCGCTGGCTCTGCTCGATCTGGTTGGCGTAGCTGGTGGAGATGGACAGGGCACGGGCCATGTCGACCTGGTTCATGCCGTGCTCACGGCGCAGCCGGCGCAGCTTCGCGTGGGCGTAGACCTTGCGGTCGGCCGCTTCTCGAGGCATGGCGCACCTCCTTGTCGCAGGCCGGGAAGGGGGACATTCCAGCAGGGGCTTCTTGCGAACATAGCATTCGCCGTCTTCGCAGAATTCGCAGATTCGCAGCCCCGGTATGGAGGGATTCCGCAGATTGGAGAGGTGGCCGGGTCCCCTCGGAGCGGGCACTGTCGATCACGTCAGCACCGACCAGGACCGTCCGCACACCTTGAGGAGTCCCGTGATCGAGCACCACGTCCGAGTCCACCCCAGCGCCGACCGGCTTCCGCGCGAGGAGCAGCTCGCCTGGAAGCTGGCTGCCGTGGCCACCGGCACCGAGGACCTGGACACCGACAGCGCCGCCATGGCGGTCAACCGGGTGATCGACAACGCCTCGGTGGCCGTCGCGTCCCTGCTGCGCCGCCCGGTCGCCGTCGCCCGCGCCCAGGCTACCGCCCACCGCGCCACCATCCCCGGCGCCTCCGTCTTCGGTAGCCGCGCCAAGGTCTCCCCGGAGTGGGCCGCCTGGGCGAACGGCACCGCGGTGCGCGAGCTGGACTTCCACGACACCTACCTGGCCGCCGACTACTCCCACCCCGGTGACAACATCCCGCCCCTGCTCGCGGTGGCCCAGCACACCGGCCGCCCCGGCGCCGACCTGCTGCGCGGAGTGATCGCCGCGTACGAGCTCCACGTCGCCCTGGTCAAGGGCATCTGCCTGCACGAGCACCGCGTCGACCACGTGGCCCACCTCAGCGCCGCCACCGCGGGCGGCCTGGGAGCGATGCTGCGGCTGCCCACCGAGACCGTGTACCAGGCGATCCAGCAGGCCGTGCACACCACCACCGCCACCCGGCAGTCCCGCAAGGGCGAGATCTCCAGCTGGAAGGCGTACGCCCCCGCCTTCGCAGGCAAGGCCGCCATCGAGGCCGTCGACCGGGCGATGCGGGGCGAGACGTCCCCGTCGCCGATCTACGAGGGCGAGGACGGGTTCCTGGCCTGGATGCTGAACGGTCCGGAGTCGGACTACACAGTCCTGCTGCCCGAGCCCGGGGAGGCGCGTCGCGCCATCCTCGACACCTACACCAAGGAGCACTCCGCCGAGTACCAGGCGCAGGCGATCATCGATCTCGCCCGGCGGCTGCGGGAGAAGGCCGGCCCGCTGCGGAACGTGCGCTCGATCGTCCTGCACACCAGCCACCACACCCACCACGTGATCGGCTCGGGTGCGAACGATCCGCAGAAGTACGACCCCTTGGCCAGCCGGGAGACGCTCGACCACTCGGTGCCGTACATCTTCGCTGTCGCGCTGGAGGACGGTATCTGGCACCACGAGCGCTCCTACGCCCCCGAGCGCGCGCGGCGCCCGGAGACCGTCGAGCTGTGGCGGAAGATCACGACGGTCGAGGACCCGGAGTGGACCAGCCGCTATCACGACCCCGACCCGGACCGCCGTGCCTTCGGCGGGCGCGCGGTGATCACCCTCGACGACGGTTCGGTGATCGAGGACGAACTCGCTGTCGCCGACGCCCACCCGGCCGGCGCCCGGCCCTTCGACCGCACCGGCTACGTCGGCAAGTTCCGCACCCTCGCCGAGGGCGTCGTCACCGAGTCCGCGCAGAAGGCGTTCCTGGACACCGCCGCCCGCCTCGCGGAGCTGTCGGCGGCCGATCTGGACGGCCTCTTCCCGGCCGTCGACGCCGACGCCGTCGCCGCGTACGACGCGAGCCTGCCGAAGGGACTGTTCTGATGGCGCTGCACACCCGGACCACACCCGCCGAGCGCCGCCGGACCTTCCGCGAGCAACTGGCCTCGGGCCGGCTGCTGCGTATGCCGGGCGCCATCAATCCGCTGTCCGCCCGCCTGATCCAGGACACCGGCTTCGACGCCGTCTACCTGTCCGGCGCGGTGCTGGCCGCCGACCTAGGTCTGCCCGACATCGGCCTGACCACCTCCACCGAGATCGCGGCCCGTGCCCAGCAGACGACCCGCGTCACCGACCTGCCCGTCCTCATCGACGCCGACACCGGCTTCGGCGAACCCATGAACGCCGCCCGCACCGTCCAGCTCCTGGAGGACGCCGGCCTGGCCGGGCTGCACCTGGAGGACCAGGTCAACCCCAAGCGCTGCGGCCACCTGGACGGCAAGACGATCACGCCCCGGGAGGAGATGGTCCGCCGGATCCGGGGCGCCGTCGACGCCCGCCGGGACCCGGACTTCCTGCTGATGGCCCGCACCGACGCCCGCTCGGTCGAGGGTCTGGACGCCGCGATCGACCGGGCCAGGGCGTACGTCGACGCCGGCGCGGACGCGATCTTCCCCGAAGCCTTGGCGGACGTCGCCGAGTACGAGGCGTTCCGCAAGGCGGTCGACGTGCCGCTGCTCGCCAACCTCACCGAGTTCGGCAAGACGCCTCTCCTCGACACGTCCACCCTGGAGAGCCTCGGCTACAACATCGCCCTGTATCCCGTCACCCTGCTGCGCCTCGCGATGGGCGCGGTCGAGGACGGGCTGCGCACCATCGCCGCAGAGGGCACCCAGGAGTCCCTGCTGCCGCGCATGCAGACCCGCTCCCGTCTGTACGAACTCCTTGGCTACGAGGAGTACTCGGCCTTCGACTCGGCCGTCTTCGACTTCACCCTCCCGCCGGGCAACTGACCCGGCACCTGACCCACGAAGGCAGGCACCCATGACCACCACCGCGCCCGGGATCCACCGCGGTCTCGCCGGTGTCGTCGTCGACACCACCGAGATCTCCACGGTCATCCAGGACACCAACTCCCTCACCTACCGCGGCTATCCCGTCCAGGACCTCGCGGCCCGCCGCTCCTTCGAGGAAGTCGCCCACCTGCTCTGGTACGGCGAACTCCCCGACCAGGGGCAGCTCCGCGATTTCCAGGCCCGTGAACGCGCCCTGCGTCCCCTCGACCGCACCACACTGGAACTGCTCGCCCGGCTGCCCGAGACGTGCCACCCCATGGACGTCCTGCGCACCGCCGTCAGCTTCTTCGGCGCGGAGGACCCCACCGAGGACGACGGCAGCCTCGCCGCCAACCGCGCCAAGTCCCTCACCCTGCTCGCGAAGCTGCCCACGGTCGTGGCCGCCGACCAGCGGCGCCGCCGGGGCTTCGCCCCGATCCCGCCCGACCCGTCCCTCGGGTACGCCGAGAACTTCTTCCACATGTGCTTCGGCAGCGTGCCCGACCCGGACGTGGTCCGCTGCTTCGAGATCTCCCTGACCTTGTACGCCGAACACAGCTTCAACGCCTCGACGTTCACCGCCCGCGTCGTCACCTCCACCCTCTCGGATCTCTACAGCGCGGTCACCGCCGCGATCGGCGCCCTCAAGGGACCGCTGCACGGCGGTGCCAACGAGGCCGTGATGCACATGCTGCTGGAGATCGGCGATCCGCAGCGGGCCGAGACGTGGCTGGACGAGGCGCTGGCGACCAAGCGGAAGATCATGGGGTTTGGCCACCGTGTCTACAAGCACGGCGACTCCCGCGTCCCGGTCATGCAGGACGCCCTGGACCGGCTGGTCGCCCGCGCCGCCGACCCCGAGGTGACCCGGCTCGCCACCCTCCACGCCGCCCTGCGGCACGCCATGGTCGACCGCAAGGGCATCCACCCGAACCTGGACTACCCGGCCGGCCTCGCCTACCACCTCATGGGCTTCGACATCCCGGTCTTCACGCCGATCTTCGTGATGAGCCGCATCACCGGCTGGACGGCGCACATCACCGAGCAGCTCGCCCACAACGCGCTGATCCGCCCGCTGGCCTCGTACGACGGCCCGGGCCAGCGGGCGGTGCCGGGCGCGGCGTGAACACCGTCAGACGGAGGCCGCGCAGCCGCCGTCCGCGGCGGCTGGCACCTCCTCGGCGTCCGTCCCCGGACGCAGCACCTGAGCGGCGTCCAGAAGCGTCTCGACCACCTCGTCCAGGTCGAGACGCTTCTCGACGGAGTACAGCTGCGGCAGCCCGGCGCGGGTGCTGACCCGCGGAGGTGCGAGCAGGCTGCAGCAGTCCTCGTCGGGCAGGACCGAGATCCCGGCGGTGCCGATGGACACGGCCTCGTCGATGATCTCCTGCTTGTCCCAGCCGATCAGAGGCCGCAGCACGGGCAGAGCCGCCGCCTCGTCCACCGCGGCCAGGTTGGCCAGCGTCTGACTGGCCACCTGGCCCAGGCTGTCGCCCGTCACCAGGGCCTCGGCGCTGGTACGTGCGGCCAGTGCCGACGCGGTGCGCACCATCAGCCGGCGCTGCGCCACCACCTGGAGCCGCCCCGCCCCGGCCACGGCGAGCTGCTTCTGGGCCTTGCCGAGGGCGATGACGTGCAGCCGGCCGGGTGGCTGGTAGCGGTTCAGCTCTCGGGCCAGGGCGTACGCCTTGTACACCGACGACGGATTGGTGTACGGGGCGCCGTTGAAGTGCACGAAGTCGCAGGCCAGTCCGCGCCTCATGGCACGGTGTGCGGCCACCGGTGAGTCGTAGCCGCCGGACAGCAGGACCAGGGCACGGCCGCTGGAGCCGACGGGCAGCCCGGTCAGGCCCGGGAGGCGTTCGCGGGACAGGTACGTCTCCTTGCGGTCGATCTCCACCGTCAGTACGACATCGGGCCGGGCCAGGTTCACGCGCAGGCCGGGAACCCGGGCCAGGACCCTGGCCCCGACGTGGGCGTCCACCTGGGACGAGGTCAGCGGGAACTGCTTGTCCCGCCGTCTGGTCCGCACGGCGAATGTGGCGCCGTGCGGGGTGTCGGCCAGCGCGTCCACGGCCGCCGCGGTGATGGTGTCCAGCTCGCTGGGCACCCGCACGGCCGGCTCCACCGAGTTGAAGCCGATCACCCTGCGCGCCCGCTCCAGCAGAGCCTCCTGGGGCACCTGCCCGCCCAGTACGGTCACGTTCTGGGCGGTCTTGATCCACGTCGAACCGCCGATTCCGCGCAGTGCGAGCCGCAGGTTGTCGTGCAGCCGCTCGGTGAAGAGGTGGCGGTTGCGGCCCTTGAGGAAGATCTCGCCGTGCTTGAGCAGCACGCACGAGCCGTGACGGTCGGGCGCGCCACGGGGAGCGGGCACACGGGGTGTGTCGGACACGGCAACCTCTCAGAAGTCCCAGTCGTCGTCGGCGGTGTCCTCCGCCTTGCCCATGACATACGAGGAGCCCGACCCGGAGAAGAAGTCGTGGTTCTCGTCCGCGCCGGGCGAGAGCGCCGCGAGGATCTCCGGGTTCACCTCGGTCTCCTCCGCGTCGAACCGGGCCGGGTAACCGAGGTTCATCAGCGCCTTGTTGGCGTTGTACCGGACGAAGACCGCCACGTCGTCCATGAGTCCGAGCGGCTCGTACAGCTCGCCCGAGTACTGGAGCTCCAGCTGGTACAGCTCCTCCAGCAGGTCGTACGTGAACGTCCGCATCTCCTCCTGCCCGGCGGCGTCGAGCTTCTCCAGGCCGCGCTGGTACTTGTAGCCGGAGTAGTAGCCGTGCACGGCCTTGTCGCGCAGGATCAGCCGGATCATGTCGGCGGTGTTGGTGAGCAGGGCGTGGGTGGAGAAGTGCAGCGGGAGGTAGAAGCCCGCGTACAGCAGCAGCGAGGACAGGAGGGTGGAGGCGACCTTCCGCTTCAGCGGGTCGTCGCCGTAGTAGTACTCCAGGACCGTCTTGCAGCGCTGCTGCAGGACGTCGTTGTCCACGGCCCAGCGGTAGGCATCGTCGATCTCCGGGGTGGTGGAGAGCGTCGAGAACACCGAGGAGTAGCTGCGGGCGTGCACGGCCTGCATGAAGGCGATGTTGGTGTACACGGCCTCCTCGTGCTCGGTGCGGGCGTCCTGGATCTGGACGATTTCGCCGACCGTGGCCTGCACGGTGTCGAGCATGGTCAGGCCGGTGAACACGCGCATGGTGAGCGTGCGCTCCTCGGCGGTGAGCTTCTGCTGCCAGTCCTTGAGGTCGTTGGACAGTGGGACCTTCTCGGGCAGCCAGAAGTTGGCGGTGAGCCGGTTCCAGACCTCCAGGTCCTTCTCGTCGGTGACGCGGTTCCAGTTGACCGGCCGGAGCCGGGCGGCCGGGTCGTGGCGGTAGGAGGGCGGCGTGACCGACAGCTCGGTCGGTGCAGGGGGAGTCGTGGTCATGGTGCGTGCTTCCAGAAGATGGGGGAGGGCGGGGTCACAGGGTGCAGGACAGGCAGTTCTCGATCTCGGTGCCTTCGAGGGCCTCTTGGCGCAGCCGGATGTAATAGAGGGTCTTGATGCCCTTGCGCCAGGCGTGGATCTGCGCCTTGTTCAGATCGCGGGTGGTGGCGGTGTCCCGGAAGAAGAGGGTGCAGCTCAGGCCCTGGTCGACGTGCTGGGTGGCCGCCGCGTAGGTGTCGATGATCTTCTCGTAGCCGATCTCGTACGCGTCCTGGAAGTACTCCAGGTTGTCGTTGTCCATGTGCGGCGCCGGGTAGTAGACGCGGCCGAGCTTGCCCTCCTTGCGGATCTCCACCTTGGAGGCGATCGGGTGGATGGAGGCGGTCGAGTCGTTGATGTAGCTGATGGAGCCGGTGGGCGGTACGGCCTGGAGGTACTGGTTGTAGATGCCGTGCTCCATGACGGACCGCTTCAGCTCGCGCCAGTCGCCCTGCGTGGGCAGGGCGATCCCCGCGTCGGCGAACAGCTTCCGCACCCGCTCGGTGGCCGGCTCCCAGACCCGCTCGGTGTACTTGTCGAAGTACGAGCCGTCCGCGTACGCCGTGTTCTCGAAGCCGTCGAAGGCGGTGCCGCGCTCGATCGCGATCCGGTTCGACGCGCGCAGGGCGTGGAAGGCGACCGCGTAGAAGTACATGCCGGTGAAGTCGACGCCCTCCTCGCTGCCGTAGTGGATGCGCTGCGAGGCGAGGTAGCCGTGCAGGTTCATCTGGCCGAGGCCGATGGAGTGGGACAGGTCGTTGCCGTGCGCCACGGACGGCACCGCGTCGATGTTCGACTGGTCGGAGACGGAGGTGAGTCCGCGCACCGCCGTCTCGACCGTCGCGCCGAGGTCGGGGGAGGCCATCGCGGCGGCGATGTTCAGTGAGCCGAGGTTGCAGGAGATGTCCCGGCCGACCGTCTCGTAGCCGAGCGAGGCGTCGTAGGTGCTGGGGGTGTTGACCTGGAGGATCTCCGAGCACAGGTTGGACATGTTGATCCAGCCCGGGATCGGGTTGGCCCGGTTCACCGTGTCCTCGAACAGCAGGTACGGGTAGCCGGACTCGAACTGCAGCTCCGCGACGGTCTTGAAGAACTCGCGGGCACTGAGCGTGGACTTGCGGATGCGCGGGTTGGCGACCATCTCGTCGTAGTGCTCGCTCACCGACAGGTCGGCCAGCGGCCTGCCGTACTCGCGCTCCACGTCGTAGGGCGAGAACAGGTGCATGTCCTCGTTGCGCTTGGCGAGCTCGAAGGTGATGTCCGGGACGACCACGCCCAGCGACAGGGTCTTGATGCGGATCTTCTCGTCCGCGTTCTCCCGCTTGGTGTCCAGGAACCGCATGATGTCCGGGTGGTGGGCGTGCAGGTACACCGCGCCCGCACCCTGCCGCGCACCGAGCTGGTTGGCGTAGGAGAAGGAGTCCTCCAGGAGCTTCATCACCGGGACGACACCGGAGGACTGGTTCTCGATCTTCTTGATCGGCGCCCCCTGCTCGCGCAGGTTCGTCAGCAGAAGCGCCACGCCGCCGCCGCGCTTGGAGAGCTGGAGCGCCGAGTTGATGCCGCGCCCGATGGACTCCAGGTTGTCCTCGACACGCAGCAGGAAGCAGGAGACCAGTTCGCCGCGCTGGGCCTTGCCCGCGTTGAGGAAGGTCGGGGTGGCCGGCTGGAAACGGCCGGTCATCATCTCGTCGACCAGCCGGGAGGCCAGCGTCTCGTCGCCGGCGCCCAGGAACAGGGCGGTGGCGACGACTCGGTCCTCGTAGCGTTCCAGGTATCGGGAACCGTCGAAGGTCTTGAGCGTGTACGACGTGTAGTACTTGAACGCCCCGAGGAAGGTGCGGAAGCGGTGCTCGTGCGCGTACGCCTGCCGGTAGAGATCCTCCAGGAACTCCCAGCGGTAGCGCCGGATCGGGGCTTCCTCGTAGTAGTCGTTCGCGATCAGGTAGTCGATCTTCTCCTTGAGCGACCCGAACTCCACGGTGTGCGGGTTCACATGCTGGAGGAAGTACTGCCGTACGGCTTCCCGGTCCTGGCCGAACTGGATGTTGCCGTCGCAGTCGTACATGTTCAGCATGGCGTTCAGCGCGTGGTAGTCCTTGCGGGTGCCGACCGACTCGCGCTGCGCCGCGGGAACCGTGACCGCCGTGGTGAGGGTGCTCATGCCGCCTGCCGCTCCGCCGTCCGCCTGGTTGACGAGTGTCGTGTCCAAAATTCCTGCAGCCCTTCCCTCACGGCGCGGACGTCGCGGTCCGTGCCCAGCAGTTCGAATCGGTACAGCTCCGGCACCCGGCACTTCGCCGAGATCACCCGGCCGGCCAGGCAGTAGTCGACGCCGAAGTTGGTGTTGCCGGAGGCGATGACTCCGCGCAGCAGCAGCCGGTTGGTCTCGACGTTCAGAAAGCGGATCACCTGTTTCGGCACCGCGCCCGCGCGTTCACCGCCGCCGTAGGTCGGCGTGATCAGCACATACGGCTCGGTCACCTGTGGCATGCCCTCGCGACGCGGGTGCAGGGGGATGCGCGTGGCCGGCAGGGCCAGCTTCTCCACGAAGCGTCTGGTGTTCTCCGAGACGCTGGAGAAATACACGAGACCGCTCATCGGCCGCCGTCTCCTCTCGCTCGTTCCCGTCCGTGCCCGAGGACCGGGAGGGGAGGAGCGGCGCGGGACGTGCGGCGGGACACCGGGTGGCGGAGTAAACCTGTGCGCCTCGCCCGGAGCCGTGCGTCTGCCACCTGGCCCTCCCTCGGGGCCTCGGAGCGCGCACACCGCTGTCCGGCGTGCGCACCGGTGGCAGGTCTTCGGACTCGCGGGCGTGTCTCGTGTCGTACGAGACTCCTACTGGCCGTCGCTTCCCGGGCCCGGCATCCGGACCCAGTGCCTGTGACGGCGGTCGTTCCCACTCACCGCTGCGGGGCAGTCCCGGTCTTTCACCGGGTTCCCTCTTGCGACGCCGAACACAGCGGTGCCCGGCGAACCACCAGTATCGCCAACACTACATCTAGAAGCGGGTGGGTGTGCACACCCCAGATGTTGTGTCGTGATGAGACATTAGGTATACCTAAGTTCGGGTATGGTCGGACGAGTGCCGACCTTTCGGAGCCCGCCCCGACCCGGTGACGCCGCGTGCGTGCCGGGCCCGTCGGCGCATCTCCGCGATCAGGGGTGACGAGGTCTCGCGTGACCCGTCCGTGTCGGCGGTGCCGAGTGCCTCGGCCACGGTGTCCAGGAACTCGCTCAGGTCGGTCAGGGTGTCGCGCAGCATGCGCAGCTTGGCGGTCTGGCTGCCGAGCTGTCTGCGCATGGCCATTAGGTTTTCGAACTGCTTCTCGGGCATGGCGATCATGGGTTTGCCGTCCACGACGACTTGCCGCGGTTTGCCGGGCACTGAGGGTCCGCCTTCCTGTCCTCGGTTGTGGCGGTGCTCTCGGACGGGCCGGGACGCTCGTGGCGTCCCGGCCCCATTGCCGTCGTCGGTCAGGAGGTTGGCAGCTCACCGCGGACGGTGCGGGCGGCAGCGACCAGGTTCTCCAGCGAGGCCCGGGTCTCGGGCCAGGCGCGGGTCTTCAGTCCGCAGTCGGGGTTGACCCAGAGCCGTTCGGCGGGGATGGCCTTCAATCCCGTGCGCAGCAGGTCCGCGGCCTCCTCGACGCTCGGGACGCGCGGGGAGTGGATGTCGTAGACACCGGGGCCGGCCTCGCGGGGGTAGCCGTGGGCGGCCAGTTCCCGGGCGACCTGCATGTGGGAGCGGGCGGCCTCCAGGCTGATGACGTCGGCGTCGAGGTCGTCGATGGCCTGCACGATGTCGCCGAACTCGGCGTAGCACATGTGGGTGTGGATCTGGGTGTCCGGCCGCACCCCGCTCGTGCTGAGCCGGAACGCCTCGGTGGCCCATGCCAGGTAGGCGTCCCGGTCGGCGGCCCGCAGCGGCAGCGTCTCGCGCAGCGCGGGCTCGTCGACCTGGATGACCGAGGTGCCGGCCGCCTCCAGGTCGGTCACCTCGTCGCGCAGGGCGAGGGCCACTTGGCGGGCGGTGTCGCCGAGGGGCTGGTCGTCGCGGACGAAGGACCAGGCCAGCATGGTGACCGGCCCGGTCAGCATGCCCTTGACGGGCCGGTCGCTCAGCGACTGGGCGTACGAGGTCCAGCGCACGGTCATCGGCTCGGGGCGGGAGATGTCGCCGGCCAGGATCGGCGGGCGGACGTAGCGGGTGCCGTAGGACTGGACCCAGCCGTGCTGGGTGGCGAGGTAGCCGGTGAGCTGTTCGGCGAAGTACTGGACCATGTCGTTGCGTTCGGGCTCGCCGTGCACGAGGACGTCGATGCCGGTCTTCTCCTGGAAGGAGACGACTTCCTGGATCTCCGCCTTGATGCGCTCCTCGTACCCGGCGGTGTCGATGCGGCCGGCACGCAGGTCGGCGCGGGCGGTGCGCAGTTCGCCGGTCTGCGGGAAGGAGCCGATGGTGGTCGTGGGCAGCAGGGGCAGCCTGAGGTGGGCCCGCTGGGCGGCGGTCCGTTCGGCGTACGGCTGGGAGCGGCGGGCGTCGGCATCCGTCACGGCCGCGGCGCGGGCCCGCACCGCGGGGTCGCGGGTGATCGGCGAACTCGCGCGGGAGGCGAGGTCGGTGCGGTTGGCGGCGAGTTCCCCGGTGATGGTGTCGGTGCCCTGGGCGAGGCCCTTGGCGAGCGTGACGACCTCGGCGGTCTTCTGCTGAGCGAAGGCCAGCCAGCGCAGGATCTGCGGATCGACGTCCTTCTCCGCGGACGCGTCCAGGGGGACGTGCAGGAGCGAGCAGGAGGCGGCGACGTCGACGCGGTCGGCGAGACCGAGGAGGGTGCCGAGGGTGGACAGCGACTGCTGCAGGTCGTTGATCCAGATGTTGCGGCCGTTGACCACGCCGGCGATCAGCCGCTTGCCGGGCAGTCCGCCGACGGCGGCCAGCGCGTCCAGGTTGGCGGCGGCGGCCTCGGTGAAGTCCAGGGCGAGGCCCTCGACGGGTGCCTTGGCCAGCACCGGCAGTGCGTCGCCGAGCCGATCGAAGTAGGAGGCCACGAGCAGCTTCGACCGGTCGGTGAGGGCGCCGAGGTCGCGGTAGGCGCGCTCGGCGGCGTTCAGCTCGGCAGGGGCACGGTCCTGCACCAGGGCGGGCTCGTCGAGCTGCACCCACTCGGCGCCGGCCGCGCGCAGGTCGGCGAGCACTTCCGCGTACACGGGCAGCAGCCGGTCCAGGAGACTCAGCGGCTCGAAGTCGGCGGGCACCCCGGGGGCGGGCTTGGCGAGCAGGAGATACGTGACGGGGCCGACCAGGACGGGCCGGGCGGTCAGGCTCTGGGCGAGGGCTTCCTTCAGCTCGCCGACCTGCTTGGTGGAGTCGGCCGTGAAGACGGTGTCGGGGCCCAGCTCGGGGACCAGGTAGTGGTAGTTGGTGTCGAACCACTTGGTCATCTCCAGCGGAGCGACCTCCTGGGTACCGCGCGCCATGGCGAAGTAGCCGTCCGTCGCGTCGGCCTCGACGGCGGTGCGGTGCCGCTCGGGGATCGCGCCGACCATGACGGTGGTGTCCAGGACGTGGTCGTAGTACGAGAAGTCACCGGTGGGCACCTCGTGGACGCCGGCGTCGGCGAGCTGCTGCCGGTTTTCCCGGCGGAGTCCGGCGGCGGTGGCATGGAGGGCGTCGGCGGTGACACGGCCCTTCCAGTAACCCTCGATCGCCTTCTTCAGTTCCCGGTTCGGGCCCTGGCGGGGGTAGCCGTACACGGTGGCCCGTGCTGCCGCGGCTGCGGACTTGGCTGTCACGGAGATCTCCTTCGCGAGACGAATCCCTGAGATCCCGGAGACGGGACGAGAGCGCGAAGGGTGTGACGAACCGGACGGACCCGACCTCACCCGGCACAAGCGCGGTCATTCCGTCTGGTGTGTTCGCCGACCCGCCCTCGAGGTCACCGGGATGTCCGCGCACGGATCGGTCCGCACGTGGGCAGTTGGCAGGTCTTCGGACTCGCGGGCACGTCCTTCGTCGTAAAGGACACCTACTGGCCGTCGCTTCCCGGGTCCGGTACGTCGGACCCAGTGCGTATGACGGCGGTCGTTCCCGCTCACCGCTGCGGGGCAGTCCCGGATTCCCACCGGGTTCCCTCTTGCGACACCCCGCCTGGCGGACGGGGCGAACCAGCTGCTGCGGTCACCCTACGGGGTGGCGCCGCGAAAGGAAGAGTGCCGTCCATCATGCGGAAGGCGGGTCGGGCGTCCCGGCGGGTGGCAGCGGTGAGGGGCGGCGAACGCCGCACTCGCGCTCACCGCCCCTTCCCGCCGTGCCGCAGGGACCCTCACCCCTGTGGCGCCGCGGGCCCCTCGGCCCGCGTCGTACCAGGCCCTCAGCCCTGGCCGTAGCTGTGGAACCCCCGGCCGGACTTCCGGCCCAGCAGTCCCGCCTCCACCATCCGCTGGAGCAGCGGAGGAGGAGCGTAAAGAGACTCGCGGAACTCGTCGTAGAGGGACTCCGCGATGGACACCACGGTGTCCAGGCCGATGAGGTCGGCCAGTTTCAGCGGTCCCATCGGGTGGGCGCAGCCCAGTTCCATGCCCGCGTCGATGTCGGCGGCGGTGGCGAACCCGGACTCCGCCATCCGCACGGCCGAGAGCAGGTAGGGGATGAGCAACGCGTTGACGACGAAGCCGGCCCGGTCCTTGGAGCGGACAACCGTCTTGCCGAGCGTCCGGGACGCGAAGTCCTCCACCAGGACGGTCGTCCCGGCCGACGTGTGCAGCGAGGTGACCACCTCGACCAGCGGCAGGACGGGAACGGGGTTGAAGAAGTGCAGGCCGACGACCCGGTCCGCCCGGGAGGTGGCCATGCCGAGCCGCATCACGGGCAGGGAGGAGGTGTTGGTGGCGAGGACGGCTGCGGGGTCTTCGACGATCTTGTCCAGGGCGGCGAAGACCTCGGTCTTGGCGTTCGGATTCTCGATGACGGCCTCGATGATGAGCTGCCGGTCGGCGAGATCGTCCAGGCTGCCGGTGAAGACGAGCCGGGTACGGGCGTCGGCGGCGGCCTCGCGGCTCAGCTTGCCGCGTCGTACGGCTCGGTCCAGGGAGCCGGCGATCCGGTCCCGCGCGGCGCGTGCGGCGACCGCGTCCACCTCGCAGACCACGGTGTCCAGTCCGGCCCGCGCACAGACCTCGGCGATCCCCGCGCCCATCTGCCCGCCGCCGACCACGCCGACGCGGGTGACGCCGGCGCTCACACCTGCACCTGCGATCGGCGCACGAGGTGGCGGGTGTAGGCGTCGGGGGTGAAGAACAGCGGCAACTCACCCGCCAGCGCGGTCTGCTCGAAGAGGGGGCGGATGTTTTCGGCCGAGGCCCACGGGTATTCGGCGCCGAGCGCCGCGATCTCGTCGGCGAGCAGTTCGAGCACCGTCTCGCGGTCGATCACCCGATGCCGCAGCCACTGCCAGATCTGCACGCGGGCGATCTCGGCGGTGGCCGCGTCCTCCATCAGCCCGTCGAGGGCGACCGCGCCCTGGCCGCGCAGCCAGGCGGCGTAGTACCGCAGTGTGACGGAGATATTGGTGCGCACCCCGTCAGCGGTGGGCGGCCCGCTGATCCGGCGCACGGACAGCAGGTCGGCCGGGGCGACCTCGACGTCGTCGCGGGTGCGGTCGAGCTGGTGGGGCCGCTCACCGAGAACGCCGTCGAACACGTCGCGGCAGACGCGGACGAGTGCCGGATGGGCGACCCAGGAGCCGTCGAAGCCGTCTTCGGCCTCCCGCTCCTTGTCGAGGCGGACCTTGGTGAAAGCGGCCTCGTTCGCGGCCGGGTCCTTGCCCGGCACCTGGGCGGCCATGCCGCCGATGGCGTGCGCGCCGCGCCGGTGGCAGGTGCGCACGAGGAGTTCGGTGTACGCCCGCATGAAGGGGGCGGTCATCGTGACCTTCGCCCGGTCCGGGAGGAGGAAGTCGGTGCGGTGGCCGAAGGTCTTGATGATGCTGAAGAGGTAGTCCCATCGGCCGGCGTTCAGTCCCGCGCTGTGTTCGCGCAGTTCGTGGAGGATCTCCTCCATCTCGAACGCGGCGGTGATCGTCTCGATGAGGACGGTGGCGCGGATCGTGCCGCGCGGGATGCCCAGCAGCTCCTGGGCGAGCAGGAAGACGTCGTTCCACAGCCGGGCCTCGTACCTGTTCTCCAGCTTGGGGAGGTAGAAGTAGGGGCCGTACCCGGCGTCGATCTGCCGCTGGGCGCAGTGGAAGAAGTACAGGCCGAAGTCGACGAACGCGGCGGGCACCGGACGGCCGTCGTACTCCAGGTGCTCCTCGTCGAGGTGCCAGCCGCGCGGCCGGACCATGATGGTGGCGAGCCGGTCCCCCAGCCGGTACTCCTTGCCCTCGGGCGTGGTGAAGTCGATCCGGCGCTCGATGGCGTCCAGGAGGGTGAGTTGCCCGCCGACGACGTTGTCCCACAGCGGGGCGGTGGCGTCCTCGAAGTCCGCCATCCACACCTTGGCACCGCTGTTGAGGGCGTTGACGGCCATGCGGCGCTCCGGCGGCCCGGTGATCTCCACCCGGCGGTCGGTCAGACCGGGCGCGGGCGGCGCCACGCGCCAGTCGGCGTCGGCCCGGACGCGGGCGGTGACCATGGGGAAGTCGAGAGGCGAGCCGGACGCCAGTCGCAGTACCTGCCGGCGGCGTTCCTTCATCAAGTCCCGCCGACGCGACGCGAACGCCTCGACGAGCTTGCCGACGAAGGCGAGAGCGGCCGGGGTGAGGATCTCGTCGTGCCGGTGACCGGGCGCGGCGAGGACACGGAGCTGCTGGTGGGTGGGTGCGGTGGTGGTCATCGGGCTCTCCTGGGAGGTGGGAGCGGAGGGGGACGGAGACGGTTCGTCCCCCTCCGTCGGCGGGGCCGGCCGTACGCGGGGCGTCCGGCTCGGCGGCCTAGTGGAACTGCTCTTCCTCCGTGGACCCGGCCAGCGCGGTCGTGGAGGAGGCCGGGTTGACGGCCGTGGAGACGAGATCGAAGTAGCCGGTGCCGACCTCGCGCTGGTGCTTGACGGCGGTGAAGCCCTGCGCCTGCGCGGCGAACTCCTTCTCCTGGAGATCCACGTAGGCGGTCATGCCGTGCTCGGCGTAGCCACGGGCCAGGTCGAACATGCCGTGGTTGAGGGAGTGGAACCCGGCCAGGGTGATGAACTGGAACTTGTAGCCCATGGCGCCCAGCTCGCGCTGGAACTTGGCGATCTGGTCGTCGTCCAGCGCGGCCTTCCAGTTGAAGGACGGGGAGCAGTTGTAGGCCAGCATCTGGTCCGGGTACCGCGCGTGGATCGCCTCGGCGAACTCGCGGGCCTGCGCCAGGTCCGGGGTGCCGGTCTCCACCCAGATCAGGTCGGCGTACGGGGCGTAGGCCAGACCGCGGGCGATGACCGGGGCCATCCCGTTCCGTACTCGGTAGAAGCCCTCCGCCGTGCGCTCGCCGGTGACGAACTCGGCGTCGCGCTCGTCGACGTCGCTGGTGAGCAGGTTGGCGGCGAGGGCGTCGGTGCGGGCGATGACGACGGTCGGGGTGTCGGCGATGTCGGCGGCCAGGCGGGCCGCGTTCAGGGTGCGGATGTGCTGCGAGGTGGGGACAAGGACCTTGCCACCGAGGTGCCCGCACTTCTTCTCCGAGGCGAGCTGGTCCTCGTAGTGGATGCCGGCCGCACCCGCCGCGATCATCGCCTTGGTCAGCTCGAAGGCGTTCAGCGGGCCGCCGAACCCGGCCTCGGCGTCGGCCACGATGGGCGCGAGCCAGTCGGTGGTGTCGCCGGCGTTCTCGGCGGTGGCGATCTGGTCGGCGCGCAGCAGCGCGTTGTTGATCCGACGCACCACCTGCGGCACCGAGTTGGCGGGGTAGAGACTCTGGTCGGGGTAGGTGTGGCCGGCCTGGTTGGCGTCGGCGGCGACCTGCCAGCCGGACAGGTAGATCGCCTGGAGCCCGGCCTTCACCTGCTGCACCGCCTGGCCGCCGGTCAGGGCGCCGAGCGCGTGGACGTAGTCGAGCTCGTGCAGCTGCCGCCACAGCCGTTCGGCGCCGCGCCGGGCCAGGGTGGCCTCCTCGCGGACGCTGCCGGACAGCCGGACCACGTCCTCGGCGCTGTAGGTGCGCTCGATGCCCCGCCAGCGCGGGTCGGTGGCCCAGCGCCGGGCCAGTTCCTCGGCCGCCTGCGTGCTCGTCCTCGCGTCCGCCATGACTGTCTCCGTCTCCTCGGTCTGTACTGGCTGCCAATCCCACCGTCCGGATGAACGGAGGTGGCACTACGTGTCGTCGTACGGGGATGCGGCCCGCCGTCACCTGGGAGGTGGAGCTGAGCAGTGTTGCCGGCGCAGATACCCGCCGCTGCCGGGATCTCCGACGTCAGGGCAGAAATCGTGCCCCGGTTCCGGGCTGTACCTGCCGGGTCCGGCGGGCCGCACTACGACTCTGGCACTGGCACTGAGTGCCATCAAGCGGGGACGTCTGTCAATCCTTGCGAATCTTCTCGCCGCTTTTTGCCAATGTTGCGAAGGCTCGGAGGGGGGATGTCTCCCTTACGCTGAACCGCGACGGAGGCCCAGCTGCCGAGGGAGCGGTTCGGTGAGCAAGACGTACGCGGGTGCGCGGCTGCGACGACTGCGCGAGGAGCGCCGGATGAGCCAGGCGGACCTCGCCCGCGTGCTCGCCATCTCCCCGAGCTACCTCAACCAGATGGAGCACGACTCCCGCCCCCTCACCGTGCCCGTCCTGCTGCGGTTGACCGAGGCGTTCGGCGTGGACCCGGGCTTCTTCTCCGAGCGGGACACCACGCGCCTGCTGGCCGACCTCCGTGAAGCCCTCGCCGGCGAGATCGCCGAGTCCAAGGTGTCCGCGGCCGATCTCGGTGACCTGGCCGCCCGGCTGCCCGGCGTCGCCAAGGCCCTGCTCGACCTCGGCCGCCGCAACCAGGAGCTGTCCGAACGCCTGGCCGGGGCGGCGGACGGCCGGGACCGGGACCGGGGAACCACCTCCACGCCGCACGAGCAGGTCCGCGACTTCTTCTACCGCCGCCAGAACTACCTTCACGACACCGACCTGGCGGCCGAACGCCTCGCCGCGGAGATCGGAGTACGGCCGGGAGAGGTGATCGGTCCTCACCGCGAGACTCACCGAGGAACACGGCGTCCACCTGGCCGCCGCGCCCGGCGCGCGGCTGCACCGCTACGACGACAGAAGCCGCACCCTCCACCTGTCCACGCGGCTCCGGCCGGGTCAACGCGCCTTCCGCATGGCGACCCAGCTGGCACTGCTCGAACAGGGTGAGGACCTCGACCGGCTGGCCACCGAGGACTTCCCGCCCGGATCAACCACCCACGCGCTCGCCCGCATCGGCATCGCCAACTACTTCGCGGCCGCACTGATCCTGCCCTACGCCGCCTTTCACGCGGTGGCAGAGGAAGCCCGCTACGACATCGAGCGTCTGACCGACCACTTCGGTCTCGGCTACGAGACCATCTGCCATCGGCTCAGCACCCTCCAGCGTCCCAGGCTCCGCGGGGTGCCGTTCTCCTTCGTCCGCGTCGACCGGGCGGGAAACCTCTCCAAACGACAGTCGGCGACCGGCTTCCACTTCTCCCGAGCCGGCGGCACCTGCCCCCTGTGGAACGTCTACGAGGCGTTCGCCGCCCCGGGACGCGTCCACATCCAGATGGCCGAAATGCCCGACGGGCAGCGCTATCTGTGGACCGCACGGGCAGTCACCCGCCACCGCGGGGGCTGGGGCGAACCCGGCAGGACCTACGCCGTCGGCCTCGGATGCGAGATCCGCCACGCCCACCGCCTCGTCTACTCCGACGGCCTCGACCTCACCAGCGCCTCCGCCGCCACCCCCATCGGCATGGGCTGCCGCGTCTGCGAACGCCTCGACTGCTCCCAGCGGGCCGCACCACCACTCGGCCGCCCACTCCTGATCGACCAGAACAGCAGCACCTTCGTGCCCTACCCGGTCGAGGACATCCAGACTGTCGACTGACGACAGCAGTGGCCCTTCGGCCGAGCGCACGAGTGAGCCGATCGAGAAATCGGGCGACTCCGGGCCTGGCCCGGAAGTCCCAGAAGAGTCCCAGGGCTACTCGGCGACCCCTTCCTGTCTTACGTTTACGCAGGTCAGGAGGGGGTTCGCGTTACTTCTTCTTAGTGGGCGGTTCGTAAGGTGATGTCCGTTTCTGATTGAGGTTGGGGCAAGGTCGCTGGTGGAGGGTCGGTCGGCTATTGCTTCCTGGCGAAGTTGCCGGTGTCGGCCTCGGTGAGGATCCCGAGTTTGACCAGGCGTTTCAGCTTGGCGCGGGTGCCTTCGACGTTCTTCGGCAGCGGTTCGTGGCCGAGGGCTTCGCAGACGTCCTTGGCCCGTAGCGGTCCGGTCGCGTGGTTGAAGGCGGCGAGGATGCGGGGGTAGTCCGGGTGCTCGGGCAGGTTCGGTGCGACGGCCGGGAGCCGGTCGGTGAGGCCGGTGACGGTCGTGCGGGTGATCGCGAGGTGTTCCAGGTGGGTCTCGGCCTCCCGCAGCCGGGTCTGCAGGTCGTCGATCTGTGCGCGGAGGTCTTCGGCCAGGGCCCGGGCGGCATCTTCCTGGAGGTCCAGGGCGTCGAGCAGGGGCTGGATGTTCACGCCGCCGCCTGCTCCGCGCGCCAGGTGGGGGCGTTCGCGCCGGTGAGGCGTCGGGTCATGACGTGGGTCATCGCCCAGTAGACGCGGGAGACGGAGGAGGAGGGGCGGTGCTCGTAGTCGCGGACCAGGCGCCGGTGCAGTATCAGGATCCCGTAGGTCTGCTCGACCCTCCACCGCTTCGGCTGCGGCACGAACCCCTTGGCCTGCGGGTTGCGTGCGACGATCTCGACGTCGATGCCCAGGCCGGCGCCGTGCATGACGACCTGGTTCTTGAAGCCCTGGTCGACCAGGGCTTTGCGGACGGTGCCGCCGGCGTGCTCGGCGACCTGGTCCAGCAGGACGATGCCCGCGGCGTTGTCGTGGGTGTTCGCGGCAAGGACGACGGCCGCGATGACCAGGCCGAGGACGTCCACAGCCAGTCCGCGCTTGCGGCCGGGCACCCGCTTGGCCGGATCGTGGCCGCTCGTGGAGGCGGGGACCCCGGCGGCCACGTGGACACTCTGGGTGTCCAGCACCACCAGGGTCGGGTCCTCTAATCGGCGGGCGCGCTCGCGGACCTGGCAGCGCAGGAGTTCATGAATGACCTGGTCGGTCCCGTCGTCCCGCCAGGCCGCGAAGTAGTAGTACGTCGCACTCTTCTGCGGCAGATCGTGCGGGAGATAGGCCCACTGACAGCCGGTCCGCCCCTGGTAGAGGATCGAGTTGACGATCTCCCGCATGTCGTAGGCGCCCTGGTGGCCGCTGACCGAGCGGTGCCGGTCTTTCCACGCGGTGATCACCGGCTCGATCAACGACCACTGCTCGTCCGATAAGTCACTCGGGTACGGCTTGCGTTCAGTCACCCGGTCACATCACCAGATCAACAGCCGCGGACCGGCAGATTCCGCCCCGCCGCCACACCATCAGGCGACAGCAAAACCACTCAAAGACTCACGAACCGCCCACTTAGAGCTTTCAAATGTCCCGGAAGATATCGATCTGCGCCCCGATCGAGTTCAGCCGCTCCGCCAGGTCCTCGTAACCGCGGTTGATGACGTACACGTTGCGCAGCACCGAGGTGCCCTCCGCCGCCATCATCGCCAGCAGGACGACCACCGCCGGGCGCAGGGCCGGCGGGCACATCATCTCGGCGGCGCGCCAGCGGGTGGGGCCCTCGACCAGGACGCGGTGGGGGTCCAGGAGCTGGAGGCGGCCGCCGAGGCGGTTGAGGTCGGTGAGGTAGATGGCGCGGTTGTCGTAGACCCAGTCGTGGATGAGGGTCTGGCCCTGCGCGGAGGCCGCGATGGCCGCGAAGAACGGGACGTTGTCGATGTTCAGGCCGGGGAAGGGCATGGGGTGGATCTTGTCGATCGGCGCCTCCAGTTTGGAGGGCCGGACGGTGAGGTCCACCAGCCGTGTGCGGCCGTTGTCCGCGAAGTACTCCGGCGTGCGGTCGTGGTCGAGGCCCATCTCCTCCAGGACCGCCAGCTCGATCTCCAGGAACTCGATGGGGACGCGGCGGACCGTCAGCTCCGACTCCGTCACCACGGCCGCGGCCAGCAGGCTCATCGCCTCGACCGGGTCCTCGGAGGGGCAGTAGTCCACGTCGGCGTCGATGACGGGCATGCCGTGCACCGTGAGGGTGGTGGTGCCGATGCCCTCGACCCGGACGCCCAGGGCCTCCAGGAAGAAGCAGAGGTCCTGGACCATGTAGTTCGAGGAGGCGTTGCGGATGACCGTGACGCCGTCGTGGCGGGCGGCCGCGAGCAGCGCGTTCTCGGTGACCGTGTCGCCCCGCTCGGTCAGCACGATCGGGCGGTCCGGGCGCACCTGACGGTCCACCACCGCGTGGTAGTGGCCCTCGGTCGCCGCGACCTCCAGGCCGAACCGGCGCAGCGCGATCATGTGCGGTTCGATGGTCCGGGTGCCCAGGTCGCAGCCGCCGGCGTAGGGCAGCCGGAAGCGGTCCATGCGGTGCAGCAGCGGGCCGAGGAACATGATGATCGAGCGGGTGCGCACCGCCGCCTCGGCGTCGATGGCCTCCATGTCCAGCTCGCCCGGCGGCACGATCTCCAGGTCGGTGCCGTCGTTGATCCAGCGGGTGCGTACGCCGATGGAGTTGAGCACCTCCAGGAGGCGGTAGACCTCCTCGATGCGGGCGACCCGGCGCAGCACCGTGCGGCCCTTGTTGAGCAGCGAGGCGCACAGCAGGGCCACGCACGCGTTCTTGCTCGTCTTGACGTCGATGGCGCCCGAGAGGCGACGGCCGCCGACCACGCGCAGGTGCATCGGACCCGCGTAGCCCAGGGAGACGATCTCGCTGTCCAGCGCTTCGCCGATACGGGCGATCATCTCAAGGCTGATGTTCTGGTTGCCGCGCTCGATGCGGTTGACGGCGCTCTGACTGGTGTTGAGCGCCTCCGCAAGCTGTGACTGGGTCCAGCCGCGGTGCTGCCGGGCGTCACGGATGAGCTTGCCGATGCGTACGAGGTAGTCGTCTGCCATGAGGTTGAGGCTATCTCAGATATGAGATGGCGCCTCTCGGGGGGTCCGTTCGGGTGACGCGACGTCAAGCGCGCCTCAGCGGCGCTTGCTCGTCGTGGTGCGGCGCCATCCGAAGGGCCCGGGCAAATCCATCGATGTCGTACGACGTCCGGTGCTGCTGCGGGTGTGGCGCGGGCCGTTCTTGCCGCCGGTGGTGATGGACCACGAACGCTTGTTGATGTTCAGGCGCACTCCGGGAAGGATTCGGAAACTCTTGCGGAATGTGAGCGGCATCGTGCCTCCGTCCGAGTAGTGCCGGGGCTGTCCGGCACGCATCGGATACCCCCGTTCGGCGTAGTGATGGCCGCACGGGTCACCCGGGAGGCAGGGCGGTGGGGCGCACGCCACACAGTGCCCGGGCATGACCAGACCGCCCCCATGTACTAGAGTTATCTCGACATCGAGATATCTGCTGAGGCGCACCGCAGCCGCAGCCGCCGTCGGGTCCAGCGGTAAGGCTTACCTAACTTAGCCATACCTTAGCGGAATGGCCAGGGCGGCGTGGCGGCAGGATGCGGTGGTACGCGCACATGAATGAAGGAGACTGTCGTGTCGGCGAACAGCTTCGACGCCCGCAGCACGCTGCAGGTGGGCGACGAGTCGTACGAGATCTTCCGGCTGGACAAGGTCGAGGGCTCCGCGCGCCTTCCCTACAGCCTGAAGGTGCTGCTGGAGAACCTCCTCCGCACCGAGGACGGCGCGAACATCACCGCCGACCACATCCGCGCCCTCGGCGGCTGGGACTCGCAGGCCCAGCCGTCGCAGGAGATCCAGTTCACGCCGGCTCGCGTGATCATGCAGGACTTCACCGGCGTGCCCTGTGTCGTGGACCTCGCCACCATGCGCGAGGCCGTCAAGGAGCTGGGCGGTGACGCGGCGAAGATCAACCCGCTGGCCCCGGCCGAGCTGGTCATCGACCACTCCGTGATCGCCGACAAGTTCGGCACCAACGACGCCTTCAAGCAGAACGTCGACCTGGAGTACGGCCGCAACAAGGAGCGCTACCAGTTCCTGCGCTGGGGCCAGACCGCCTTCGACGAGTTCAAGGTCGTCCCGCCCGGCACCGGCATCGTCCACCAGGTGAACATCGAGCACCTGGCCCGCGTCGTCATGACCCGCGACGGCAAGGCCTACCCCGACACCCTGGTCGGCACCGACTCGCACACCACCATGGTCAACGGCCTCGGTGTCCTCGGCTGGGGCGTCGGCGGCATCGAGGCCGAGGCCGCGATGCTCGGCCAGCCCGTCTCGATGCTGATCCCGCGCGTCGTCGGCTTCAAGCTCACCGGTGAGCTGCAGCCGGGCACCACCGCCACGGACCTCGTGCTGACCATCACCGAGATGCTCCGCAAGCACGGCGTCGTCGGCAAGTTCGTCGAGTTCTACGGCGAGGGTGTCGCGGCCACGAGCCTCGCCAACCGCGCCACCATCGGCAACATGTCGCCGGAGTTCGGCTCCACCGCCGCGATCTTCCCGATCGACGACGAGACCCTGAACTACATGCGCCTGACCGGCCGCAGCGACCAGCAGGTCGCCCTGGTCGAGGCCTACGCCAAGGAGCAGGGCCTCTGGCTGGACCCGAAGGCCGAGCCGGACTTCTCCGAGAAGCTCGAGCTGGACCTCGCCACGGTCGTCCCCTCCATCGCCGGCCCGAAGCGCCCGCAGGACCGCATCGTCCTCGCGAACGCCGCCGAGCAGTTCAAGCAGGACGTTCGCAACTACGTGGACAGCGTGGACGAGGCCGGCCAGGAGTCCTTCCCGGCCTCCGACGCCCCGGCCGTCGCCAACGGCGTCCCGTCCAACCCGGTCCCGGTCACCGCCCCCGACGGCACGACCTACGAGCTGGACCACGGTGCCGTGACGGTGGCCGCCATCACCTCCTGCACCAACACCTCCAACCCGTACGTCATGGTCGCCGCCGCCCTGGTGGCCAAGAAGGCGGTCGAGAAGGGCCTGACCCGCAAGCCGTGGGTCAAGACCACCCTCGCCCCGGGCTCCAAGGTCGTCACCGACTACTTCGAGAAGTCGGGCCTCACCCCGTACCTCGACAAGGTCGGCTTCAACCTGGTCGGCTACGGCTGCACCACCTGCATCGGCAACTCCGGCCCGCTGCCGGACGAGGTCTCCAAGGCCGTCAACGACCACGACCTGGCCGTCACCTCGGTGCTCTCCGGCAACCGCAACTTCGAGGGCCGGATCAACCCCGACGTCAAGATGAACTACCTGGCGTCCCCGCCGCTGGTCGTCGCCTACGCCCTCGCCGGCTCCATGAAGGTCGACATCACCAAGGACGCCCTGGGCGCCGACCAGGACGGCAATCCGGTCTTCCTGAAGGACATCTGGCCGACCGAGGCCGAGGTCAACGACGTCGTCGCCAACGCCATCGGCGAGGACATGTTCTCCAAGTCCTACAGCGACGTCTTCGCGGGCGACGCCCAGTGGCAGGCGCTGCCGATCCCGACCGGCGACACCTTCGAGTGGGACACCGAGTCCACCTACGTGCGCAAGCCCCCGTACTTCGAGGGCATGGGCATGGAGCCGGCCCCGGTCGAGGACATCTCCGGTGCCCGCGTGCTGGCCAAGCTGGGCGACTCGGTCACCACCGACCACATCTCCCCGGCCGGTGCCATCAAGGCCGACACCCCGGCCGGCAAGTACCTGACGGAGCACGGCGTCGAGCGCCGCGACTTCAACAGCTACGGCTCGCGCCGCGGCAACCACGAGATCATGATCCGCGGCACCTTCGCCAACATCCGCCTGCGCAACCAGATCGCGCCGGGCACCGAGGGCGGCTACACCCGCGACTTCACCCAGGCTGACGGGCCGGTGTCGTTCATCTACGACGCCTCCCGCAACTACATCGAGCAGAACATCCCGCTCGTCGTCCTGGCCGGCAAGGAGTACGGCTCCGGCTCGTCCCGCGACTGGGCCGCCAAGGGCACCGCGCTCCTCGGCGTCAAGGCCGTGATCGCCGAGTCGTACGAGCGCATCCACCGCTCGAACCTCATCGGCATGGGCGTCCTGCCGCTCCAGTTCCCGGAGGGCCAGACCGCGTCCTCCCTCGGCCTGACCGGCGAGGAGTCCTTCTCCGTCACCGGTGTCACCGAGCTGAACGACGGCACCACCCCGCGCACGGTGAAGGTCACCACCGACACCGGCGTCGAGTTCGACGCGGTCGTCCGCATCGACACCCCGGGTGAGGCGGACTACTACCGCAACGGCGGCATCCTGCAGTACGTGCTGCGGAGCCTGATCCGCAAGTAGGCGGCTGCGCCACGGGTCGTGCCCGGTCCTTCCGGGCACGACCCGTGGCGTGCAGCCCGGCTGATTCCCGTATGTTCATCGCCGATCGACGTCACCTAAGCTGGTCATTCGATGACTTTCAGTGATGGAATCGGTGACGGCGGAATGCCGCGGGGGTTTCCCGGGAGGGGATTCGGGGACTCGCCTGCGACAGTGCACACCCGTCCACTAACATGATGGGGCGCTATCCAGGCATGTGGGGGAAGCAGGGGGCTGGGGCAGTGCATGAGGGGCAACCCTTGTGGCGCAAAAGCAGCATGTGTGGCAACGAGAGCGAGTGCGTGGAGGTTGCCGTGCGCGAAGGCCAGGTGCTGGCGCGCGACTCCAAGGCGCTCGGACGAACGCCACTGGGCTTCACCGCCTCCGTCTGGACCGAGTTCCTGCATGCCGTGGCACAAGGAGAGTTGAACGGTCTGTGACGTTCTTATCCAGCCATCGGCAGGCGGTAGGGGGCCATATGAATGCCGAGGCATCCCCAGTGGGGCGGTCGGCCGGCAAGCGGAGCGCCGTCGTGGTGGGTGGCGTCCTCACCTTCACCATGAGTGTGGGAGCGGTCGCGACGCTGGCGGCCGCAGTGGCGTCCATGTTCGTCGACGGCGTCCTGGCCAAGAGAATCCTGTGGGTGACCGTGGCAGTCGTCGTGGCCGTCGGAGCGGGCGTGTGGCGCGCCGGCAATGGTGCTATCCCGTCCCTACTTGGTTCTGATCACCCTCGTTACGACTCTCGGGCGGGTTCTGCGGAGTAGCTGCGCCGCGTGCCGCCAGCTTGCGCCTGACCCACCAGCCCAGTCCGGTCAGGACCGTGCCCATCAGGAACGTGCCCAGCACGGAACCGACGTCGGACCAGGGGAGTTCGAGGCCACGGGCCTTCTTCATGATGAAAGGCGCCGCCTTCGCCATGATGATGATCAGCGCCGCCAGACCGAGCACCCCGAGCAGTGCCGTGTACTTCCGTTTGTCGCGTGCCCGCGATGTCTCGATGGCTATGAGACGCTCTGTCTGCTCAGGGTCCTGGATGGCCTGAGCCTTCAGCTCCTCGTCGTTCATGCCGGAGCCGAAGGCTATTCGCAGCACGTCCAGTAGAGCATCGATCGTCGACCTGGAGACCACGCCGGTCCTCCCCCTGCCTCTGTCAGCCCTGTTCCGCGGGTCCAGCGGGCCTAGAGGCTCTGCTTGACGCGATTGATCAAGTCGAGGGACGCGTTCTCGTCCAACGCCCGCTCCATGAGCGTCTGGAAGCACTCCTGGTAGTGGGCCAGCAGTTCCAAGTCCTCGCCGCCGGTCATGCTGCCGGCGGCGTGTTCCAGATACAGAAGGTCGTCGTCGTCCGAGAATCGCAGCAGGACAAAGCTGCCCAGTGTGCTGTAGTGCGCTCCCGCGTCGAACGGCAGTACGCGGACGGTGACCTCGTCCCGTCCGGCGAAGTCGAGGACCTGTTCCAACTGTGCGCGGAACGCGCCGCGACCGCCGATCTGCCGCCGTACCGCCGCCTCGTCCAGGACGAACGTGGCCGTCGGACGGCCCGGTCCCCCGAACATGCGCTGCTGGCGTTCCATCCTCAGGTCGACGACCCGGCGCACCCGTTCGGCGGCCAGTCCGCGTTCGGCGAGCAGGGCCTCCGCGTAGGCGCGGGTCTGCAGATGCCCAGGGACGACGATGGGGTGGTAGGTGTCCACGGCCCGCGCGGCGCCCTCGTACCCGAGGTACTGGGCGAACTGCGGGGAGACGACGTCGTGGTAGCTCGACCACCAGCTGGCCCCCTTGCTGCCCCGGGCCGCCTCCTCCAACTCGTGCACGGTGTCGGGCTCGGCGACGCCGTACAGCGCCAGGAGGGCGCGCAGATCACTGACGGACACACTCACCGTCCCGGTCTCCACACGGATGAGCTTCGACTGCGACCACTCCACCCGCTCGGCGGCCTCACGCTGGCTGAGCCCGGAACGCTCCCGCGCCTTGCGCAGGGCGATCCGGAGCTTGCGCCGGTTGAGGCTGGGGTCCACAGGGGGTGTCATCGCCGCTCCTTCGACCGTGCACGTACCCTGAACCAGAATGGCCATGCACAGACAGTTCCTAGCTTTTCGCTCCAACCATTATGCCTCTGGCTTTCTGCATAGAGCCAAAACCTCTCCGCGACATGCACAGGGCCCGCCCAGAAACTGGACGGGCCCTGGTCAGCGAGGTGTTGCTAGGCGAGCAGCTCGACCTCGGACAACACCGAGGTGCCGGTGAAGACCAGCCGGTACTTCGCATACGTCCCCGGTGACTTCACCGAGAACGCCCGGGTCTGCCTGTCCCAGGCGAAGGACTCCCCGGAGCGCTGGTCCAGCGTCCGCCAGGTCGTGCCGTCGGCCGAGCCCTGGAGCTTCCAGCCTGCCGGTGCCTTCGTGTGGTCCGCCGGCGAAGTCAGCGTGTACTGAGCCGCCTTCACACCCTTGCCGGAGACCGGCAGGTCCACCGACGTCACGCTCGCGTCCGTCGCCGAGGTGTCGTCGAACAGGGCGCCCGCACCGGTGACGGCGTCCGCGCGCGGGGTCGGCACCTCGTCGTCCTGGGTGACCGACGGCGGGGCCGCGTCCTTGCCGGTGCCCCACGAGGAGGGCTTCGCGCCCATGTCGAACTCCAGGACGCCGCCCCTGGCGATCAGCGAGTGGGGGAGCGAAGTGGAGTTCCAGCGCTTGCCGTTGACCTTCAGCCCCTGCACGTAGATGTTCTTGGTGCTGTTCTTCGGGGCCTTGACGACCAGCTTGCGGCCGTTCTCCAGGTGGACCGTCGCCTTGGTGAACTGCGGGGAGCCGATGGCGTATTCGCCGCTGCCCATGACCAGTGGGTAGAAGCCGAGGGAGGAGAAGAGGAACCAGGCCGACTGCTCGCCGTTGTCCTCGTCACCGTGGTAGCCCTGGCCGATCTCGCTGCCCGTGTACAGGCGCTGGAGCACCTCGCGGACGTTCTTCTGCGTCTTGTACGGCTGCCCGGCCGCGTCGTACATGTACAGCGCGTGGTGGGCGACCTGGTTGGAGTGCCCGTACATGCCCATCCGGACGTCCCGCGCCTCGGTCATCTCGTGGATGACACCGCCGTAGGAGCCCTTGAACTCCGGGGAGGCCGTCTCGGGGGTGGCGAGGTACTCGTCGAGCTTGTCGCCGAGACCCTTGCGGCCGCCGTAGAGGTTGGCGAGGCCGCGGCTGTCCTGCGGGGCGGTGAAGGCGTAGCCCCAGCCGTTGGTCTCCGTGTAGTCGTAGCCCCACACGCGCGGGTCGTACTTCTCGGAGTCCACCCGCCAGCCGCCCTTGGCGTCCTTGCCCTGGAAGAAGCCGGCCTTGCTGTCGAAGAGGTTCACGTAGTCCTGCGCGCGGTTGAGGAAGTACGCCGACTCCTCCTTGTACCGCTTCTCGCCGGTCTCCTTGTAGAGCTTCTCGCCCATCTTCGCGATGCCGTAGTCGTTGAGGTAGCCCTCCAGCGCCCACGACAGGCCCTCGTGCGTCTCGGAGCTGGTGTAGCCGAGGAACGGCGAGGTCTCCATGCCCTTGCGGCCCACGCCCGAGGACGGGGGCACCACGGTGGCGTTCTTGACGGCCGCGTCGTAGGCCGCCTTCGCGTCGAAGTCGACGCCCTTGACGTAGGCGTCCGCGAAGGCCACGTCGGAGGAGGTGCCGGTCATCAGGTCCGCGTAGCCGGGCGAGGACCAGCGGGAGGTCCAGCCGCCGTCCTTGTAGTGCTGCACGAAGCCGTCGACCAGCTCACCGGCCTTGGACGGGGTGAGGAAGGAGTACGCGGGCCAGGTGGTCCGGTACGTGTCCCAGAAGCCGTTGTTGACGTAGACCTTGCCGTCGACGATCTTGGCGCCGGTCTCCGTCGGGGTGTCCTCCTTGACCGCCTTGGAGAAGGGGGAGGCGTACTTGTACGTGCCGTCGACCTTCTCGTGGCCGGCGTTCGGGTACAGGTACAGCCGGTAGAGGCTGGAGTACAGCGTGGTCAGCTGGTCCTGCGTGGCGCCCTCGACCTCGACCTTGCCGAGGACCTCGTCCCACTGCTTCTGGGCGTCGCGCTTGACCTTGTCGAAGGAGGCGCGCGCGGGGATCTCCTGGCGCAGGTTGTCCTTCGCCTGCTCGACGCTGATCAGCGAGGTGGCGATGCGCAGCGTCACGGCGCGGTCCTTGCCCGCGTCGAAGCGCAGGTGGCCCTTGACGCCGCTGGAGTCGCCGCCGGTGACCTTGCTGTCGAACTCGCCGTACACGAAGAGGCGGGTGGCACCGGTGGACAGCCCGGACTTGACGTCCGAGTAGCCGGAGAAGGTGCCGTTCTCCTTGTCCAGGGTGAGGCCGGCCTGGTCGGTGACGTTGTCGAAGATCACGCTCGCGTCGTCACCGGGGTAGGTGAAGCGCATCATCGCCGCGTGGTCGGTCGGCGTCATCTCGGCCCTGAGGCCGTTCTCGAACCGCACGCCGTAGTAGTACGGCCGGGCGGTCTCGTTCTCGTGCCGGAAGGCCAGCTCGCGGGCGTCGCGGCCGGTGTCCGGGGTGCCGGACGCGGCCGAGGGCATCACCTGGAAGGTCTGCCGGTCGCCCATCCAGGGGCTCGGCTCGTGGCTCGCGCTGAACGCCTGGAGGGTGGGCAGGTTGTCCGCGTTGTTGCCGCGCGCGTACTCGTACAGCCAGCTGAGCGATCCGGCGTTGGTCACCGGCGTCCAGAAGTTGAAGCCGTGCGGTACCGCGGTCGCCGGGAAGTTGTTGCCGCGCGAGAAGCTGCCGCTGGAGTTGGTGCCGCGGGTGGTGAGCGCGTGGTCGGAGAGGTGGGCCTTCGGGCGCTCGTACGCGGCCCGCTCGATCTTCACGTCGTCCAGCCAGCCGCGGAACTTCGCCGGGCCCTTGGGGGAGTCGTACGCCACCAGGATCCGGTCGACGGTCTTGCCGGCCGCGACCGAGCCGATGCCCGACTCGACGCTGTTCCACTGGTTGACGTAGAGGATCTTCGCGTCGCCCTGACCGCGCGGCGTCAGCGGGAACCCGTGCTGGTCGGTGGCCTTGAGGTCGCTCAGGTAGGTGCCGTCGGTGAAGGCGAGGTCGACGGAGACGTTCGTGGCGTCGTAGTCGAGGTCGCCGTCGGCCATGGAGGGGAAGATCTTGTACGACAGCTCGCTGCGGCGGTCGACCTTCACGTCGACGTCGAAGACCTTGTTGTACGAGTAGCCCCGGCCGTCCGCGGTGTGGCGGCCCGCGTAGCGCAGGGCGTGCGTGCCGGTGAAGCCCGCGCCCGACTTCGCGGTCGGCGAGCCGGTCGGGCCGCGGTCGACCAGGGAGAGCATGTCCTCGGGGGCCGGGGTGTCGCCGCCGCCGGTGGACAGCTGGAAGTCGGCGAGCTGGAGGGCGTCGCCCGCCCCGTTGTTCTTGGTGACCTCCAGCCGGAAGTGCTGGTACTCGGCGGCCTCGGCGAGGTCGTACGTCTTGGTCTGGAAGCGCTCCCCGAAGGATTCCCCGGAGCGGGTGTCCAGCGTCTGCCAGGTCTCGCCGTCCGCCGAGCCCTTCAGCGTCCAGTCCACCGGGTCGCGTTCGTCGTGGTCGTTGGCCGAGGTGAGGGCGTATTTGGCGATCTTGGTCGACTCGTCCAGGTCGAACTCGACCCAGCCCGTCTTCTCGAAGGTCAGCCACTTGGTGCCCGGCTCGCCGTCGACGAGGTTCTCCTTGACCTCGCCGCCGTTCGTGTTCTCGGCGCTGGCCCGCACGCCGGTCACGTGGTCGGTGACGTTGCCCGGTATGCCGGTGGTGTACCCGCCGTCCACACCCGAGGACCGCTTGCCGCCGTCCGCGCCCGTGTCCACGGTGTTGAGCCAGTCCGGAGCCGGGTCGTCCGCCTCGAACGAGGACGCGAACTCCCGGTCGGCCCCGGCCGGAGCCTGCGGCAACGCGACCGCCGCCCCCTGCGAACCCACCGCCAAAGCGAAGGCGGTCGTCAGTACGACCGCCGGACCCCATCTGTGCCGAACTCTGTATTCCATGTCCTGGCCACCCTCCCTGCGCGTGGGACAACGTTGTCAAATCTGCTGCGCAAGGACCAGTAGGGGTCAAGTGGCATGTGATGTCAAGGGTGTTGGATGTGGCGTTCGGGGCTTATGCCAGGGATTCTTACGGCATGGCGTGCACAGGCCACTCATATTTCCGGGAGGTCTCAACTCGGAAAAGACGTACCGCCAACCTTGCTTTCGATCTTGATCCGCTGGCGGGAAGTGGACTATACCTGTCGCCCACCGGGGGATACGGGGGGAACCGCGAAGGGGAACCGCCCAAGCGCCCGAGCAGCACTTTTCAGAAGAGCAGTACCAGCGTTTCCCGCACGAACCAGCGTGACCCGATCGCGGTGCCGGGGAGGATCCGGTTCACCGCCTGAGTCCTGTAGAAGGCGAGGACTTGAGCATGGGATCCACTTCCGCCGAGAACAACGGTACGGGCGTCGGCCGCCGCGATCTGATCAAGCGGTCCGCCGCGCTCGGCCTGATCTCCGTACCGACCATGGGCTTCCTCTCCGCCTGCGCGAGCGGCGGCGGGGACGACCAGGAGAAGGCCAAGGCGGGCGAGAAGTCCGCGAAGAACCCTCTCGCGGTCAACGACAGCGCCCAGATGGAATTCGTCCTCTTCGACGGCGGTTTCGGCAAGGAGTACGCCGAGGACGCCGTGAAGCTGTACGAGAAGGCCTTCCCGAAGGCCAAGGTGAAGTTCTCCGCCACCCAGAAGATCCAGTCGACCCTCCAGCCGCGCTTCAACGGCGGCAACCCGCCGGACCTCGTCGACAACTCCGGCGCCGAGCAGATGGACATGGGCGTTCTGGTCGGCAAGAAGCAGCTCGCCGACCTCACCCCGCTCCTCGACGCCCCGTCCTACGACGACCCGAACAAGAAGGTCCGCGACACGCTGCGCCCCGGCATCGTGGAGATGGGCCAGTTCGACGGCGACCCGGTCTGGATCCTGTACTACGCGTACACGGTCTACGGGAACTGGTACTCGCAGAAGGCGCTCGACTCGCTGGACGCGGAGTACCCGAAGACCTGGGACGAGATGCTCGCGGTCTGCGAGAAGGCCAAGAAGAAGGGCATGGCCGGCTGGACGTACGCGGGCAAGTACCCGTACTACATCCCCTTCTCGATGTCCCCGATGATCGCCAAGGTCGGCGGTGTCGAGGTGCTGGACGCCATCGACAACCTGGAGCCGAACGCCTGGAAGCACCCGGCGGTCAAGACGGTCTTCGAGGCCTGGTACGAGCTGTACAAGAAGGGCTACATCCTCAAGGGCACCCCCGGCCTGGACCACATCCAGTCGCAGACCGCCTGGGCCAAGGGCAAGGCCCTGTTCATCCCCAACGGCTCCTGGGTGGAGAACGAGTCGGCCAAGGTCATCCCCGCCGACTTCGACCTCGCGGTGTCCGCCCCGCCCGGCATCGACGACAGCGACAAGATGCCCTTCGGCACGATGTGGGCCTCCGGCGGCGAGCCCTTCATCGTCCCGGCCAAGGCGGCCAACGGCGCCGGCGGCATGGAGCAACTGCGCGTCATGCTCAGCGAGGCGTCCTCGAAGAACTTCACCAGCAAGGTGAAGTCGCTCAGCGCCTACAACGGCGGCACCGACGGCATCGAGCTGACCCCGGGCCTCAAGTCCGGCGTGGCGGCGCTGGAGCTGGCCGGCAGCAACGTGGTGAACCCGCGGATGCAGGACTGGTACGTGCAGCTCCAGAAGGAGAAGATCGGTGTCGGCTGCCTGGGCGAGATGATGGCGGGCCGGATGACTCCGGCCGAGACCATCAAGAAGATCCAGGGCTTCGCCGACGACGCCGCCAAGGACTCGTCGATCAAGCACTACAAGCACCAGTGAGGAAGCGTCACCAGGGCCTGTCCGGTGCCGGCGCGCCGGACGGGCCCTGGCGGCGCCACCCGCGCTCAGATCGGGGTCGGTAGCAATGCAGCACGGCAAGTACCGGTTCATCGTGGGGTTCCTCGCGGTACCCCTGGGGCTGTACACGCTCTTCGTGGTCTGGCCGTTCATCCAGTCCATCTACTACTCGTTCACGGACTGGACCGGGCTGAGTCCCGAGTTCAAGATGGTCGGCTTCGACAACTACTCGCGGATGCTCGACGACGACATCTTCTGGAAGTCGTTGTGGCACAGCGTGTTGTTCGCCCTGCTGGTGCCGCTGGTGACGCTCGGCCTGGCGCTCTTCTTCTCCTTCATGATCAACGTGGGCGGGCGGAAGCGGAAGGGCGGCCCGGTGATCACCGGGGTCCGCGGTTCCGGCTTCTACAAGATCGTCTACTTCTTCCCGCAGGTGCTGTCCATCGCGATCGTCGCCCTGCTGTTCCAGTTCGCCTACAACCCGGACAGCGGCGCGGTCAACTCCCTGCTGCGCGGGATCGGCCTGGACTCCGTCCAGCCGCTGTGGCTCGGCGACCCGAACCTCGCGCTGTGGTGCGTGATGGCGGTGCTCGTCTGGTCCACCGTCGGCTTCTTCGTGGTCCTCTTCTCGGCGGGCATGGCCTCCATCCCGGCGGAGCTGTACGAGGCCGCGCTGCTGGACGGGGCGAACCGCTTCACGACCTTCTTCAAGGTCACCCTGCCGCTGCTGTGGGACACCGTGCAGTCCGGCTGGGTCTACATGGGCATCCTCGCCCTCGGCGCCGAGTCCTTCGCGGTCGTGCAGATCATGACGACCGGGCCCGGCGGACCCGACTACTCGACCACCGTGACGGTCCTGTACGTGTACCAGAAGGCGTTCCGGGACGGTCAGGCCGCCTACGCCACCACCATCGGCGTCGCCCTGCTCCTCGTCACGCTGGCCTTCGCGGCCCTCGTGATGAAGCTGGGCCGGCGCGAGCGGCTGGAGTACTGAGCAATGAAGACGACCGAGACCCCCGCCCCCGTGCCGGCCGAGTCCGGCGCGCCCGTCCTGAAGACCGAGGCCGCGCCCGGCGGACTCCGCAAGGGGAAGAAGGAGGGCACCGCCCTCAACGTCTTCTCCCACGGCGTCCTGGTCATCTGGGCGATCATGGTCGGCATGCCGCTGGTGTGGGCGGTGATGACGTCCTTCAAGGACGACGCCTCCATCTTCGGCTCGCCCTGGTCGCTGCCCACCAAGCTGAACTTCGACAACTGGTCGCGGGCCTGGTCCCAGGCGCACATGAGCGACTACTTCCTCAACACCATCCTGGTGGTGGGCGGTTCGCTCGTCGGCACCCTGGTGCTGGGTTCCATGGCGGCCTACGTGCTGGCCCGGTTCGACTTCCCGGGCAATCGGTTCATCTATTACTTGTTCATCGGCGGCATGAGCTTCCCGATCATGCTCGCGCTGGTCCCGCTGTTCTACGTCGTGGACAACATGGGGCTGCTGAACACCATCCACGGGCTGATCCTGGTCTACATCGCCTACTCACTGCCCTTCACCGTGTTCTTCCTGACCGCGTTCTTCCGGACCCTGCCCAGCTCGGTGGCGGAGGCCGCGTTCGTGGACGGGGCCTCGCACACCCGGACGTTCTTCCAGGTCATGCTGCCGATGGCCAAACCCGGCCTGATCAGTGTGGGGATCTTCAACTTCCTGGGGCAGTGGAACCAGTACATGCTGCCGACCGTGCTCAACACGGACCCGGACAAGCACGTCCTCACCCAGGGCCTGGTGCAGCTGGCGGTCAGCCAGGGGTACAAGGGCGACTGGTCGGGCCTGTTCGCGGGCCTGGTGATGGCCATGCTGCCGGTGCTGGCGGCCTACATCATCTTCCAGCGCCAAGTGGTCCAGGGACTCACCGCGGGCGCCCTGAAGTAGCGCCCCGGCGCTCGCCGGCGTGCTCGCGCGTGCCGCTCCCGGTCTCCGGGGGCGGCACGCGCGTGTGTGCGGCCACGCACCCGTGGGGGGCCCTGATGCGGTTCAACCTCTTGACGGGAGGCGACCCGAACGGCTCAGCTTAGAGTTCACTAGTTGGACATGGACGGGGCCTCATCGAAGCGGCCCCGCGCGCAGGAGGTCGTCGTGGAGACTCCGGGGTCGCAGTCGTCGCTGCACCGAGCCAACCTGGAACGGGTCGTACGAGCGGTACGGCTCGCCGGTTCGCTCACGCAGGCGGAGATCGCGAGGACGACGGGCCTGTCCGCGGCGACCGTCTCGAACATCGTCCGGGAGCTGAAGGAGGGCGGGACCGTCGAGGTCACGCCCACGTCGGCGGGCGGCAGGCGGGCCCGCAGCGTCTCGCTGAGCGGGGACGCCGGCATCGTCATCGGCGTGGACTTCGGCCACACCCACCTGCGCGTCGCGATCGGGAACCTGGCCCATCAGGTCCTCGCCGAGGAGTCCGAGCCGCTGGACGTGGACGCCTCCTCGGACCAGGGCTTCGACCGGGCGGAACAGCTGGTCAGCCGATTGGTCGCGGCCACCGGCGTCGACCGCTCCAAGATCGCCGGAGTGGGCCTCGGCGTGCCCGGCCCGATCGACGTGGAGTCCGGGACGCTGGGCTCGACCGCCATCCTGCCCGGCTGGGGCGGCACCCGGCCCGCAGAGGAGCTGCGGGGGCGGCTCGGCGTGCCGGTGCACGTGGACAACGACGCCAACCTCGGCGCCCTGGGGGAGCTGGTCTGGGGGAGCGGCCGGGGGGTGCGGGACCTGGCGTACATCAAGGTCGCCAGCGGTGTCGGCGCGGGCCTGGTGATCAACGGGAAGATCTATCGGGGACCGGGCGGCACAGCGGGAGAAATCGGTCATATCACCCTCGATGAGGCGGGCCCCGTCTGCCGTTGCGGAAACCGGGGTTGCCTGGAGACCTTCGCGGCAGCACGCTATGTGCTTCCGCTCCTCCAGCCCAGCCACGGCACCGATCTGACGATGGAGGGCGTCGTACGGCTGGCACGGGACGGTGACCCGGGCTGCCGTCGGGTGATCGCCGACGTCGGCCGCCACATCGGCAGTGGAGTCGCCAACCTCTGCAACCTGCTCAACCCGAGCCGGGTCGTCCTCGGCGGCGATCTCGCCGAGGCCGGTGAGCTGGTGCTCGGCCCGATAAGGGAATCCGTCGGGCGGTACGCCATCCCCAGCGCGGCGCGTCAACTCTCCGTGCTTCCCGGGGCACTTGGCGGCCGTGCGGAGGTGCTCGGGGCGCTCGCGCTCGCCCTCAGCGAAATGGGTGATTCGACCCTTTTGGATGGAAGTATGACCGGCGCCCTGCCGGCGGCCACGCCTGCCTTCACTTAGAGCACGGATGGCACCGTTGTCATCTCGTTAAGGATTTACTTCTTGACGCCGTACGCGCGGCCGAGTTGACTTCCAGCCACCTCGGCCGCAACGACGCGGCCTCGTCAGGGAGGTTTGTGAAGTGAACACGCGTATGCGTCGTGCCGCCTTTGCCGTCGCCGCCGGTGCCATGGTCGTCTCGCTTGCTGCCTGTGGCAGCGCCAAGGAGTCCGGCGACAACGACTCGTCCGACTCGGCGGCCAAGAAGGGCGACGACATCAAGGTCGGTCTCCTGCTTCCGGAGAACCAGACCGCTCGCTACGAGAAGTTCGACAAGCCCATGATCGAGAAGAAGGTCAAGGAGCTGACGAACAACAAGGGCGAGGTCGTCTACGCCAACGCCAAGCAGGACGCCAGCCTGCAGAACCAGCAGGTCGACACGATGGTGACCAACAAGGTCGACGTGCTGATCCTGGACGCGGTGGACTACAAGGCCATCGCCGGCTCGGTGAAGAAGGCCAAGGACGCCGGCATCAAGGTCGTCGCCTTCGACCGCCTGGCCGAGGGCCCGATCGACGCCTACACCTCGTTCGACAACGTCACCGTCGGCAAGACGCAGGGCGAGGCGCTGCTCAAGGCGCTGGGCGACAAGGCCAAGGACAGCCAGGTCGTCATGATGAACGGCTCGTCCACCGACCCGAACGCCGCCCAGTTCAAGGAAGGCGCCCACGCCGCCCTCGACGGCAAGGTGAAGGTCGGCCGCGAGTACGACACCAAGGAGTGGAAGCCGGAGAACGCCAACGCCAACATGGAGGGCGCCATCTCCGCCCTCGGCAAGGACAAGATCGCCGGCGTCTACTCCGCCAACGACGGCATGGCGGGCGGCATCATCACCGCCCTCAAGGCCGCCGGCATCGCCGACATCCCGGTCACCGGCCAGGACGCCGAACTCGCGGGTGTGCAGCGCATCGTCACCGGTGAGCAGTACATGAGCGTCTTCAAGTCCTACCCGAAGGAGGCCGAGGTCGCGGCCGAGATGGCCGTGAAGCTGGCCAAGGGCGAGTCGCTCGACTCCATCGCCAACGACAAGGTCGACAGCGAGTCCGCCAAGGGCGTCCCCGCGGTCATCGTCCCGGTCGTCTCGCTGACCAAGGACAACATCAAGGACACCGTCATCAAGGACGGCTTCTACACGATCGACGAGATCTGCGCGGGCAAGTACAAGGCCGCCTGCGACAAGATCGGTCTGAAGTAAGCGGAACCCGCGTCCCGAGCTGACTGAGCCGCCCGGGACCGGCCGCCCCAGCTCCTCCGGCGCCCCGCACTCATCAGCCCCGCAAGCTACGCGGGGCGCCGGACGGACCCTCCCCCCAACCTTTCTGCACAACCTCCCGCCGGGTCAGGCGGCGAAGGAGATGGTTCACGTGTCCGCTACGCCCGTGCTGGCGTTGCGCGGGGTCTCCAAGCGATTCGGTGCCGTCCAGGCGCTCACCGACGTAGAGCTTGAGGTCCACGCCGGTGAGGTGGTCGCCCTGGTGGGCGACAACGGCGCCGGAAAGTCCACGCTGGTCAAGACGATCGCCGGCGTGCACCCCATCGATGAGGGCGCCATCGAGTGGGACGGCAGGTCCGTCTCGATCAACAGGCCGCACGACGCCCAGAACCTCGGCATCGCGACCGTCTACCAGGACCTCGCGCTGTGCGACAACATCGACGTCGTCGGCAACCTCTACCTGGGCCGGGAGCTGCGCAAGCGCGGCGTCCTGGACGAGGTGGAGATGGAGCGCCGCTCGCGCGAGCTCCTCGACACGCTGTCCATCCGCATCCCGAGCGTGCGCATCCCGATCGCCTCGCTCTCCGGCGGCCAGCGCCAGGTCGTGGCGATCGCCCGCTCCATGCTCGGCGAGCCGAAGCTGGTCATCCTGGACGAGCCCACCGCCGCCCTCGGCGTCGAGCAGACCGCCCAGGTCCTCGACCTCGTCGAGCGGCTGCGCGAGCGCGGCCACGCGGTCATCCTCATCAGCCACAACATGGCCGACGTCAAGGCGGTGGCCGACAAGGTCGCCGTCCTGCGCCTCGGGCGCAACAACGGCATCTTCGAGGTCAAGTCGACCTCCCAGGAAGAGATCATCTCCGCCATCACGGGCGCCACGGAGAACGCCGTGACCCGTCGTGCGGCGCGCACCAATGGGGAGATCAAGAAGTGAGCATCGACAAGACCTCCACGGCAGCCGAGGAGAGCTCGGTGGAGAACACCGCCGCGGCCCCCGCCGCGGTCGCCGCGGTCGACCCCCGGCTGCTGGTGCGCGAGCAGGGCTTCGCCGGCTACCTCGGCGAGTTCAAGCGGAAGATGAAGGCCGGTGACCTCGGGTCCATCCCGGTCGTCGTGGGCCTGCTGGTCATCTGGGCCATCTTCACCAGCCTGAACTCCAACTTCCTCACCGCCGGCAACTTCTCCGACATGTCGGTCGCCATGGTCGGCACCGGCATGATCGCCGTCGGCATCGTCTTCGTCCTGCTGCTCGGCGAGATCGACCTGTCGGTCGGCTCGGTCAGCGGTGTCGCGGGCGCCACCTTCGCGGTGCTCAGCGTCACGCACGGGATGAACGAGATACTCGCCCTGGTGCTGGCGATCCTCACCGGAACCGCGGCCGGCGCCATCCACGGCTTCGTCTTCGCCCGCATCGGCGTCCCGGCCTTCGCCGTCACCCTGGCAGGCCTGCTGTTCTGGCAGGGCTTCATGCTGCAGATCCTGGGCGACAACGGCACGATCAACCTCGACTCCGACGGCGTGGTCGTCAAGCTGACCAGCTACTACTTCAGCGACGTGGCCGCCGCCTACGGCCTGGCGATCGTCGTCACCGCCGGGTACTTCCTCAGCGCGTTCTTCGACAACCGCCGCCGTGAGTCCGTCGGAGTGCCGTCCCGGCCGCTGAACGAGATCATCGTGCGCACGGTGCTGCTCGCCGTGCTGGCCTTCGCCGTGGCGATCGTCTTCAACCAGTACAAGGGCCTGCCGCTGGCCGTCGTGATCTTCCTGGCCTTCCTGCTGCTCACGGACTTCGTCCTGCGCCGCACCGCCTACGGCCGGAAGATCTTCGCGCTCGGCGGCAGCGTCGAGGCGTCCCGCCGGGCCGGCATCAACGTCGAGCTGGTGCGGATCTCGGTGTTCGCGATCGCGGGCACCTTCGCCGCGATCGGCGGCCTCTTCGTCGCCTCGAAGATCGCCTCCGCCAACCAGGGCGCGGGCACCGGTGAGTTCCTGATGAACGTCATCGCCGCGGCCGTCATCGGCGGCACGTCCCTCTTCGGCGGCCGCGGCCGCACCTGGGACGCGCTGCTCGGTGTGATGGTCATCATCTCGATCCAGTACGGCCTCGCCCTGGAGGGCATCGCCTCGCCGGTCCAGTACATGATCACCGGTGGCGTGCTGCTGGCGACCGTCGTCATCGACGCGGTCACCCGCAAGACCCAGAAGACGGCGGGCCGCGCGTAGCGGCTCCACCGAAGCCCCTGGCGCGGCCAGTACGGCCGACGTCCGCCCGCCCGCCCGGCTGAGCCCCGGGAGGGCGGGCGGACCGTTGTGCCGTGGCGTTCGGGGGACGGTGCGCGTCGGCCGTCGTCGGCGGGGCAGTCGTAGAACGGTCCGCCGCTGGGTAAGGCCGAACGCGTGACGTACGACGCACCGCCCGGACACGTTCCGCCACGGCGGAACATTAGACTCGGGCAGGCCCGGCAACAGCTCTACTGCAAGGAGGCACGGGTGCCGCTGCTGACCCGCATCACGGGACCGCGCGATCTGGACCGGCTCAGCCTGGAAGAGCTGGGCGGCCTGGCAGAGGAGATCCGCACCTTCCTGGTCGACGCCGTGTCCAAGACCGGCGGCCACCTCGGCCCCAACCTCGGCGTGGTGGAGCTCACCCTCGCCCTGCACCGCGTCTTCGACTCCCCGAAGGACAAGGTGCTCTGGGACACGGGCCACCAGTCCTACGTGCACAAGCTGCTCACCGGCCGCCAGGACTTCTCCAGGCTGAAGATGAAGGGCGGCCTGTCCGGCTACCCCGCGCAGGCCGAGTCCGAGCACGACGTCATCGAGAACAGCCACGCCTCCACGGTCCTCGGCTGGGCCGACGGCATCGCCAAGGCCAACCAGGTCCTCGACCGCGACGACCACGTGGTCGCCGTCATCGGCGACGGCGCGCTCACCGGCGGCATGGCCTGGGAGGCGCTGAACAACATCGCCGCCGCCAAGGACCGCCCGCTCGTCATCGTCGTCAACGACAACGAGCGCTCCTACGCGCCCACCATCGGCGGCCTCGCCAACCACCTGGCGACCCTGCGCACCACCGACGGCTACGAGCGCTTCCTGGCCCGCACCAAGGAGGTCCTGGAGCGCACCCCGGTCGTCGGCCGCCCGCTCTACGACACCCTGCACGGCGCCAAGAAGGGCCTGAAGGACTTCATCGCCCCGCAGGGCATGTTCGAGGACCTCGGCCTGAAGTACGTCGGCCCGATCGACGGCCACGACCTGGAGGCCCTGGAGTCCGCGCTCACCCGCGCCAAGCGCTTCGGCGGTCCGGTCATCGTGCACTGCCTCACCGAGAAGGGCCGCGGCTACCAGCCCGCCCTCCAGGACGAGGCCGACCGCTTCCACGCCGTCGGCAAGATCCACCCCGACACCGGCCTGCCCATCTCCACCTCCGGCGCCGACTGGACCAGCGTCTTCGGTGAGGAGATGGTGAAGATCGGCGAGGAGCGGGAGGACGTGGTCGCCATCACGGCCGCCATGCTCCAGCCGGTCGGCCTCGACAAGTTCGCCAAGGCCTTCCCCGACCGCGTCTACGACGTCGGCATCGCCGAGCAGCACGGCGCGGTCTCCGCGGCCGGCCTCGCCCACGGCGGGGTGCACCCGGTCTTCGCGGTGTACGCCACCTTCCTCAACCGCGCCTTCGACCAGGTGCTGATGGACGTGGCCCTGCACAAGTGCGGCGTCACCTTCGTGCTGGACCGCGCCGGTGTCACCGGCACCGACGGCGCCTCCCACAACGGCATGTGGGACATGTCGATCCTCCAGGTCGTCCCCGGCCTGCGCCTGGCCGCCCCGCGCGACGCCGACCAGGTCCGCGCCCAGCTGCGCGAGGCCGTCGAGGTCGACGACGCACCGACCGTGGTCCGCTTCTCCAAGGGCGCCGTCGGACCCGCGGTACCCGCCGTCGGCCGCGTCGGCGGCATGGACGTGCTGCGCGCCCCCGGCACCGACACCCCGGACGTCCTGCTGGTCTCCGTCGGCGCGCTCGCGCCGATGTGCCTGGAGGTGGCGGACCTGCTGGACAAGCAGGGCATCTCCACCACCGTGGTCGACCCGCGCTGGGTCAAGCCCGTCGACGAGGCCATGGCCCCGCTCGCCGAGCGCCACCGCGTGGTCGTCACCGTCGAGGACAACTCGCGCGTCGGCGGTGTCGGCTCCGCCGTCGCCCAGGCGCTGCGCGACGCGGGGGTGGACGTGCCGCTGCGCGACTTCGGCATCCCGCCGCGCTTCCTCGACCACGCCTCCCGCGCCGAGGTCCTGGCCGAGATCGGGCTCACCGCGCCCGACATCGCCCGCCAGGTCACCGGCCTGGTGGCCAAGCTCGACGGCCGCTACGACCGCACGGGCGCCGACGCCGACGCCGTGCAGGCGGCCCGCGACTGACGGGACGCCTGCGCTGTTGCGCCGATGGGCCGGTATCTCCACCCGTTGCGGTGGTGAAACCGGCCCATCCGCGTGAATCGGCTCACGCCAGGGCATACGCAGTAGGCCCCCCTCTCGATCATGTCGGGGACGACAAGCGTCGGAGGTACGCGTGAGCAACAGCAGTCTTTTCAGGACCAAGAAGATCGAGCAGTCGATCCGGGACACGGAGGAACCGGAGCACGCGCTCAAGAAATCCCTGTCCGCGCTGGACCTGACCGTCTTCGGCGTCGGTGTCATCATCGGCACCGGCATCTTCGTACTCACCGGCACGGTCGCCAAGAACAACGCCGGGCCCTCCGTGGCCCTGGCCTTCGTGGTCGCCGGTGTGGTGTGCGGGCTCGCCGCACTCTGCTACGCCGAGTTCGCCTCCACCGTCCCGGTGGCGGGTTCCGCCTACACCTTCTCCTACGCCTCGCTCGGCGAACTGCCCGCCTGGATCATCGGCTGGGACCTGGTCCTGGAGTTCGCGCTGGGCACGGCGGTGGTGGCCGTCGGCTGGTCGGGGTACATCCGTTCGTTCTTCGACAACGCCGGCGTGACGTTCCCCGAGACCCTGGGCGGCCGGGACGGGGCCGACGGCTTCGGCTTCGACATCCTCGCCGCCGCCCTGGTGCTGGTACTCACCGGGATCCTCGTCCTCGGCATGAAGCTCTCGGCACGGATCACCTCGCTCGTCGTCGCCATCAAGGTGACCGTCGTCCTCATCGTGATCATCGCGGGTGCCTTCTTCGTCAAGGGCTCCAACTACGACCCCTTCGTCCCCAAGTCGCAGCCGGTGGATGCCGGGGCGGGGCTCGACTCGCCACTGATCCAGCTGATGTTCGGCTGGGCACCGGCGAACTTCGGCGTCATGGGCATCTTCACCGCGGCCTCGGTCGTCTTCTTCGCCTTCATCGGCTTCGACATCGTCGCCACGGCCGCCGAGGAGACCCGCAACCCGCAGCGCGACATGCCCCGCGGCATCCTCGGCTCGCTGTTCATCTGCACCGCCCTCTACGTCGCCGTCTCGATCGTCGTCACCGGCATGCAGCACTACAGCGAACTGTCCGTCGACGCCCCGCTCGCCGACGCCTTCAAGTCCACCGGGCACCCGTTCTTCGCCGGCGTGATCAGCTTCGGCGCCGCCGTCGGCCTGACCACGGTGTGCATGATCCTGCTGCTCGGCCAGACCCGGGTGTTCTTCGCGATGAGCCGCGACGGACTGCTGCCCCGCTTCTTCTCCCGCGTCCACCCGAAGTTCCGGACGCCGTACCGGCCGACCATCCTGCTCGGCGTGATCATCGCGATCGTGGCCGGCTTCACCAGCCTGAGCGAGCTGGCCGAGCTGGTGAACATCGGCACGCTGTTCGCGTTCGTCATCGTGGCGATCAGCGTGATCATCCTGCGCCGCACCCGCCCGGACCTGCCGCGCGCCTTCCGCACCCCGCTGGTTCCGGTGCTGCCGATCGTGTCGGTGGCCGCGTCGCTCTGGCTCATGCTGAACCTGCCCGCCGAGACCTGGGTCCGGTTCGGCATCTGGATGGTCATCGGCGTCGTCGTGTACTTCCTCTACAGCCGCACCCACAGCCGCCTGGCCCGCGGCGAGGACACCACCCCGCCGCCCCCGGCCGGCCAGTAGCCGGACGAAGGCGGCGCCCGGTCCCGGAGGTGTTGCTCCGGGACCGGGCGCCCGCCGTCACCGGGGTCGTACGGTCCGAGGCCCCGTCACCTCCGCGCCCAGTTCCGCCACCCGGCGGCGCAGCTCGCGGTCGGCCGTCACCACCAGGACGGGGCGCCGGCCGGCGGCCCGTTCGACCAGGGCGACCATGTGGTCGTCCCCGCTGCCGGGTGCCGACTCGACCCGTACGCCGTCGACGGACTCCACCCCGCGGGCCGCGCCCTCCACCACCAGCACGACCTCCACCGGCCCGGTGTGCCCCGGCACTCCGTCCGCCGCCAGGCGGTCCCGCAGACGCTCCGCGGCCCCGCGCCGGTCGCGCCACCAGCCGTCGGGCACCGAGCCGACGACGTTCGCGGCGTCGACGATCACGAGCAGGGATGCGTTGTCGTCCATGCGGTCAGGGTCGCACGCCCCCGCCATGCACACTTCCGTGCGCGGCAGCGTAAAATGATCAGGTGAACGGTGAGTGGCTCATACGCGGCCGGGACGGCCGCCTCAGCGTCTACCTGATGACCCAGGACGCTGTCCTGTGCCGCGCGGAGCAGGTGCCGGGCGGTGCCTGGGACACACCCCGCAGGCTGGGCGGAGACCAGCGGCTGCACTCCGCACCGGCACTCGGCCAGGGCGCCGACGGCTACGCGCACTTGGTGGCGTGGTCGCCCACCGCGTCCGGCGCCGTGGAGCTGGTCCACTCCACCCACTTCAGGCCCCTGCTCGCCGCTCTCGACTGGGACCCGGTCGGCCGCCCCGACGACAAGGGCCGCTCCGCCCCCGGCCCCGGCGTCGCGGTCGACCACCAGGGCCGCGCGCACATCTTCGTACGGAATGACGCCGGCCGACTCGGCATGCGTGCCCAGAAGCAGAAGGGCGGCTGGGGCCCGTGGCGCGACCTCAAGGGCGCCGGTCTGCGGGACGCGCCGGTCGCGGTGGCCGGCAAGGCCGGACGCATCGAGGTGTACGCGGCCAGTGAGGGCGCGATCCTGTACTGGCGTCAGGAGGCCCCTGCCACCGGGTTCGAACTGGTGGAGACCATGGAGGCCGAGGCTCGCCCCGGCACCCTGCGAGCCCTGGCGACCTCGGACGAGAACACCACCCTGTTCTTCGCCGACACCTCCGGCAGCCTGACCGCCTGGCGCCCGGGCGGCAGGCCGACACCCCTGGTGTCCGCCGCCGGGCCCGGCCCGGTCTCCGCCGTCCGCTGCGTGATAGACGGTCACGACTGCACGGTGGTCGCCCAGCGCTCGGCGGGCAGCGGCCGGGTCGCCTTCGCCGCCTACCCCTCGGAACTGGAGGAGATGGGCGCGGCCTGGACCGAGTCGGGCCCCGCGCTGCCGGCCGACGCGGAGGTCTCCCTGGCGCTGGACGCCGACGGCCGTCTGGTGGCCGCCACGCTCTCCCCGTCCACCGGGCAGCTCCACCTCACCCGGCGGAAGGACGAGGCGGGGCTGGCGCTGGGGGCGTGGCAGGCCGTCTGACGCCGCCCGGTGGTCCGGTGACGGACACATGGGGAACTGGTGAACGAACGGCATATGATGTTCCGCGTTCGGCGGTCCCTGTCCGTGACACGGCGGGCTTCAGGAAGGTGCAGCAGGCCATGCGGAGAAAGTCGGCGGCCCCGGTCGGCGCCGCCAGCCGGGTCGGTCCCGGCGCCGCGGAGCGCGGGCACGGGGGCGCGGCCGGACCGCCGCACGGCGACTGGCTCACCCTCGGCAGGGACGGCCGCCTCAGCCTCTACCTGTCCGCGGAGGGCGGCCTGGTGCGCTGGACGGAGACCGCCGTGGGCGGCCCCGAATGGAGCGGGCCCCACTTCGTGCCCGTCGCGGGGCTGACCGACCTGACGGTGGTGCAGGGGGCGGACAGCTACGTCCACTTCCTGGGCCGCCGGGAGCGCGAGCGGTCCGACGGCGCGCCGGGCGTGGACGTCGTGCACGCCATCCAGTACCAGACCGGACTGGCCTTCACCGAATGGCGCTCGCTGGGCAATCCGCACCGCGACCGCGCCGAGGGCCGGGGACTCGGGGTCCCGGTGGGGGCGGTCGCGTCCGACGGCACGGTGCACGTCTTCGTACCCAACGCGAACGGCGGCCTGTCGCTGCGCCGCGAGGCGCCGAACGGCACGTGGCGCGCCTGGGAGGACCTGCACGGCAACGGAATCGACGGACCGCCCGCGCCGGTCGCGCTGTCCGGCGGCCGGCTGGAGGTCTGCGCCGTCTCCGCGTCGGGTGTCCTGCTGTGGCGCCAGGCCGAACCGGGCGGCGACTTCGCCGGCCCCCAGGGCCTCGCCCTGCGCCCGGTGCCGGGCACGGTCACCGCGGTGGAGACCGGGCCGGACCGGCCCACGTACTTCTGGACCGACGCCGAGAGCGGCGGCGCGGCCGCGTGGCGGGAGGGCGACTGGCCCGCCGCGCTGGGCGGATCGCCGGCCGAACGGCCTTACGCCTCCCTGCGCACGGCCGTGGACGGCTACGACTGCGTCGTCCTCGCCCACCGGACCCGGGACGGCTCCGCGCTGTTCGGCATGGGCGCCACGGAGAACGAGACCGGCGGATTCTGGTGGTACGCCCCGGCCGAGTCGTGCCAGGGCTCACCGGCCCTGGCACGCGACGGACACGGGCGCGTGGTGATGGCGCTGATCGGGGCCGACGGCGCCCCGAAGGTGGCCCGCCAGGACGACGGCACCGGCCTCGCCCTCACCCGCTGGCGTAGCCTCGGGGCCTGAGCGACCGCCTGAGCGGCCGGCGCCCCGCAGCGTCCCGCAGGGGTCCCGTGCGGACATCCTGGCGGGGGATCAGCCGCCCGTCGCGGGCGACTTCTTGGCGGACTCGGGGATCTCGGAGTCCGACCGGACGGCCTTCCACAACTCGGTGGCCTGGGGTTCGGCGGCCACGACCCGGTTCGGGTCGGTCTTGTCGTACGCCACCGGAAGCATGATCGTTTCCATGGTGGCCGGGTCGACGCCGTTCATGCTGCGCGCGAAGTCCGCCAGGCTGGTCAGCGAGGCGAGTTCCGAGTCGGTGGTGAGCGCGGTGGTGAGGCTGTCGGCGATCTTGTAGGTCTTGGTGGGACTCCCCAGCAGGTCCTGCTTCTTGACCTCGCTGAGCAGGGCGATCAGGAACTGCTGCTGGAGCCCGATGCGGCCCAGGTCGCTGCCGTCGCCCACGCCGTGCCGGGTGCGGACGAAGGCGAGGGACTCGGTGCCGTCGAGGGTGTGGGTGCCGGCGCTGAGGTCCAGGCCGCTCTCGGCGTCCTTGATGGGCTCCTCGACGGTGACGGGCACCCCGCCTATGGCGTCGACCAGGCCCTTGAACCCGGCGAAGTCGATCTCCATGTAGTGGTCCATGCGGACGCCGGACATCTTCTCCACGGTCTTGACCACACAGGCCGGTCCGGCCTGCGAGTACACGGAGTTGAACATGACGCGCTCCGCCTCCGGCAGGGCGGAGCCGTCGGACTTCTCGCACTCGGGGCGGGTGACCAGGGTGTCGCGCGGGATGCTCACGGCTACGGCCTGCTTGCGGCCCTCGGGTATGTGCACCACCAGGGCGGTGTCCGAACGGGCCCCGGCGACCTTGCCGGTGCCGAGCGAGGCGTTGTCGCCGGCGCGCGAGTCCGAGCCGAGGACCAGCAGGTTCTGTCCCGACGTCGGCAGCTTCTCCGGACGGTCGGTGCCGAGGGCCTTGTCCAGGTCGACCCCGTCGATGTTCCCGTTCAGGCCGCTGTAGAGCCAGTAGCCGGTACCGCCGAGGGCGAGCAGGAGCACGACGAGCGACAGCAGGACGATCCGCCCCCAGCGTCTGCGGCGACGTGGCGCGCGGCGACCGCCGTCCGGCGCGGCCCGGCGGGCACGCCGAGGCTCCGTGGTGGCGCTGTGCGTCATGGTGGTGGGTTCCTCTCCTCACGGGCTCCGCGGTGGCGGAGTCGCAGGGCCCGGGTGGGGGGAGGCCGGCCCGCTGGGCGGTCGTGTCAGTGCGAGCACTATATGTGCTCACGCCCAGTCATTTTACGAGCGGGGAACTATAGCGGGTAACAGCGATGTACGCCACATTAACTCCCCTTGACCAGCCTTAAGGGTGACATAAGATGTGGCGAACCTGTGACGGCTGTGAAGGGGGGCTTTCCGGCTGTCAGGGGTTTCCGGTGTGGCCGATCACGGTGGGGGCCGTGGCCGCGTCGGACAGGGGAGGGGCGTCCAGTGCGGACTGTTCGGCAGCCCGCTGGGCGAAATGTCTTGGTAGGAGTACGAGTTGGTGGATCACCCGCGTCTGAGCATCGTCGTGCCCTTTCAGGACGTCGAGACCTATCTCGCCGAATGCCTGGAGTCGATCGCGCGGCAGTCGTTCCGCGACTTCGAGGTGATCCTCGTCGACGACGGCTCCACCGACGGCTCCTCGCGGATCGCGGCCGACTTCTGCGCCGCCGACCCGCGCTTCCGGATGATCCGCCAGGAGGCGCAGGGGCCCGGGCACGCCCGCAACACCGGCCTGCGCGCCATGCACCCGAAGGGCGAGTTCCTCGCCTTCGTCGACGGGGACGACGTCATCCCCGAGTACGCCTACGGCCTGCTGGTCCGCACCCTGGAGGGGTCCGAGTCGGACTTCGTCTCGGGCAACGTGCAGATGATGAACTCCACCAAGAAGTGGCAGTCACCGCTGCACAAGGGTCCGATGCAGAAGAACCGGCGGGGCACGCACATCACCCGGTTCGAGGCGCTGATCTACGACCGAACCGTCTGGAACAAGATGTTCCGGCGGTCCTTCTGGGACTACCACTACATCGCGTTCCCCGAGGGCGTCATGTACGAGGACTCCTGGGTCAACATGTACGCCCACTTCCGCGCCGCCAAGGTCGACGTCGTCACCGACATCGTGTACTTCTGGCGCCGACGCGAGGGCGGGGCCGCGCCCTCGATCACCCAGCGCCACACCGAGCTGTCGAACCTGCGCGACCGGGTCGCGGCGGTCCAGTCGGTCAGCCGCTTCCTGGCCGACCGCCGTTCGCGCCAGTACGAGGAGAGCAAGCGCAAGTACGACCTCGCCTGCCTGAAGTCCGACCTGATGCTGCACCTCAAGGTGCTGCCGGACGCGGACGAGGAGTACCGGCAGTCGTTCATGCGGTGGGCCAACGAGTTCCTCGACGAGACCGACCTCACCATCATCGACGAGCTGCCCGCGGACGCCCGGGTCAAGTGGCTGCTGGTGCGCGAGTGGCGGCTGGCCGAGTTGCTGGAGGTCATCGAGTTCGAGCGCCGCGGCGGCCCGATGCCGGTCCAGCGCCGCTTCCGGCGCTACCTGAAGTACCCCTACCTCGGGGACCGCGGGGTCGGCCTGGACAAGAAGGCGTTCCGGCTCGACAAGGAACTCTCCCTGCACGGCTCGCTCGGCGGGGCCCGCTGGAGCACCAACGGCCATCTACTGACCCTCACCGGGAGCGCTTACGTGCGCTTCATCAACGTGCACAAGCGGCACATGTCGGTGAAGGCGATCGCCCTGCGGAACAAGAAGCAGGGGCGGATGGTGATCACCCCGGCGAGGACCACCTACGCGCCCCAGGCCACCGAGCACTCCAACCAGAACCGCTACTGCTACGACTGGGCCGGCTTCGAGGCCCGGATCGACACGACCCGGCTGAAGCGCAAGGGCCAGTGGGTCGAGGGGACCTGGGACGTGGCCGCCGGTGTCCTCAGCCGCGGGCTGTTCCGCTATCGGGGCATCGACCGCGGCGGTGCGGGAAGCTCCGCCAACCCACCGTACCGCTATGTCGACAAGAACACCCGCATCCTCCCGGTCTTCCTCCAGGGCAAGCTGAAGCTCCGGGTCGAGATCGTCCGCTGCCGGATCACCGGCCACCGCGTGACCGGCGACCATCTGGAGGTGCGCGGGGTCTACCTCGGGCCGCGTGTGCCGGAGTGGGGCAAGCTGCGCGTCACCAGTCTCAGCGGCGCGGGCCAGCACGACGGCCGCGTGTACTTCACGGCGGGCGGCGAGGGCTGGTGCACCTTCTCGGCCAGGCTCCCCCTGCGCTCGCTGGTGCCGGCCTTCCGGGCCGACGCCCAGGCGGACGCGGACATCCCGGAGTCCTGGAGCATGGGCAGCAACGGCTGGAAGACCACCCTCCACGTGGCGGGCCGCAAGGGCGCCCTCTACCCGGTGATGGCGGAGGAGACGCCCGACGGCCACTACCGGATGCCCGGCTCGCTGCAGACCCGGGAGGGCGACCGCGAGGTCGTGGTGCACCGCAACGGCTCGGGCTACCTCGTCCTCTTCGAGCGCGCCACCCTGCCGACGGTGAATCGATTCTCCTGGCATGAGGACGGCTCGCTGGAGATCCACGGCCGCTACCTGGCCGCGGACCGGCTCTCGTCGCGCGAGTACCGGGACGCCCACCTGGTGGTCCGCTCCCGTGCGCACGGCGCGGAGCGCGAGGTCCCCGTCGAGTGGGACGGCAACGCGTTCCGGTGCCTGGTCAGCCCGGCCGCCATGCGGACGCTGGCCGGCGACATCCCGCTCGCGGCCGGCCGCTGGGACTTCTTCCTGCGCCGGCAGGACCTCTCGGCGGTGGCCCGCGAGGACCGCCTCGAAGACCTGATGATGAAGATCGAACAGGATCTCGTCGCCGCCTTCCCCGAGGAGTACGAGGAGAACGAGCGCCGCTACGAACTCCAGGCCGAGGCGTACGACCGGCTCTCCCTGCTCGTCCACTCAGCCATGCCCGACTACGCCCGCGGCCCCTACCGCCAGAAGCTGCTGCGCACCAAGGCGTACCAGGCGGCCCGCCGGCAACGGGTGCGCCCCGCCGTCCTCTTCGACGCCTTCAAGGGCACCCAGTACTCGGACAGCCCCCGCGCCCTGCACGAGGAACTGCTCCGGCGCGGCACCGACCTCGAACAGCTGTGGGTGGTGCGCGACGACCAGGTGGAGGTGCCGCCCAGCGCGATCCCGATCCGCATGTGGTCGCCCGAGTGGTACGAGGCCCTGGCCACCAGCCGGTACGTCGTCGCCAACAACCACCTCCCCGACTGGTTCCAGCGGCGCGACGGCCAGATCGTCGTGCAGACCTGGCACGGCACCCCGCTGAAGAAGATCGGCCACGACATCGAGTCCATCCACTTCGCCGACCAGCGCTACCTGGAGCGGGTCGAGAAGGAGGTGCGGAACTGGGACATGCTGGTCTCGCCCAACAGCTTCTCCACGCCGATCCTCCAGCGCGCCTTCGGCTTCCCCGGGGAGATGGTCGAGTCGGGCTACCCCCGCAACGACCTCCTCCGGCTGCCCGGCACCGAGGAGCGGGAGCGCGAGATCCGCCGCCGCATCGGCCTGCCCGAGGGCAAGCGGGTCGTGATGTACGCGCCCACCTGGCGCGACGACCAGTTCTACGCGCCCGGCAAGTACAAGCTGGACTTCCGCATCGACCTCGCGGACGCCCGCGCCCGGCTGGGCGACGACCACGTCCTCCTGGTCCGCCGCCACCCCAACGTCGTGGACCCGGTGCCCGGCGCCGGCGACGGCTTCGTCTTCGACGTCTCCGACTACCCGGACATGGCCGAACTCTCCCTGATCACCGACATCATGATCACGGACTACTCCTCCCTGATGTTCGACTACGTCAACACCGGGCGGCCCATCCTCTTCTTCACCTACGACCTGGACCACTACCGGGACACCCTGCGCGGCTTCTACTTCGACTTCGCGAGCAGCGCCCCCGGTCCCCTCCTGCACACCTCCGAGGCGCTGGTGACGGCCGTCGAGCGGATCGACCGGATCGAGGAGGCCTACGCCGACCGGTACCGCTGGTTCCAGCGCGAGTTCTGCGACCTGGACGACGGTTACGCCTCCGCGCGGCTCGCCGACCGGATGCTCGTGGCCGGCGGCGACCTCGCTCCCGGGCAGGCGCAGGCACCGGCCGTGGGCACCGTCGACACCCGGCAGGCGGGGCGGCCCATGACGCCGGTCCAGGGCCGTGCCGGGAGCTGGTTCACCGCGCCGCGCCGGACGGTGCAACCGGGGCCCGTCGCCGCGCCCGTGGTCGGTGCGGTGCCCGCGCAGCCCGGGCCGGAGGTCGCCGGCCCTCCGCAGCTCATGCCCGGCGGGCGGACCTTCGAGGGCGCGGTCGTATGACGCCGGCACTCGGCGGGCCCTCAGCCGGTGTCCACCCGGACCAGCAGCGCGCGGTGGTCGGAGACGCCGGTGTCACGCACCGTGCAGCCGGACCTGGGCAGGCCGGTGAACAGACAGTCCAGCTTGTGACCGGACTCGTGCGTCGGGCGCCCGGAGCGGTCGGCGGCGAACTCCTGGTCGCGCTCCCGGTAGAACACCCCGCACATGTTCCAGGACGCCACGGTCAGGACGCGCTCCGCCGGGAGGGACCGCACCGTCCCCCTCGCGGTCAGCACCGGCACCAGCGTGACCAGGAGCGCCGACAGCGCGAGCACCGAGGCCGCGGCGACCAGGCGGCGACGCCGGCGCGGGCCGGTGCGGAGCGGGAAGTCCGGCAGGGGCATCCCGACATCATGTCCGATCGACCGAACCGGCCTACGGGGGCGGTCATGAGAGTGGAGTTCCGTACATGTCCAAGGCGCCCGCGCGGAAGATGTTCAACGGGATCGAGGCGTCCGGCCCGTTTCCCGTCGAGTACCGGTTCTCCCACGCCAAGAGCGGCAACCGTCACCTCGTCGTGGTGTTCGCCAACTTCTCCGCGCCCGAGGACTACGGCTGGTGCAACGGCGTCTTCGACAACGTACGCGCCAACATCCTCTGGATCCGCGACCGCTTCGACGGGATGAACGCCTACTACCTGTGCCGGAACATGGACTTCGGCCTGGCGGACTCGGTGCAGACCCTCATCGCGAACGTCACGCGGTCGCTGGGGCTGACGGCGGACCAGGTCACCCTGTGGGGCGGCTCCAAGGGCGGCAGCGCCGCGCTGTACTTCGGGCTCCGGTACGGGTACCGGAACATCGTGGCCATCGTGCCTCAGTTCCTCGTCGGCGACGCCCTGGAGCGGCGGCACCCGAAGGTCTCCGCCTACATGCTGGGCGAAGGCGCCCCGGCGCACAACGCCCGGTTCCTCGACGCCCTCCTCCCCGACCTGGTGCGGGCCCGCGCGAACAGCGCCGCCAACATCTACGTGCTCTCCTCACCCCAGGACGAGCACTACGCGGTGCAGGTGGAGCCCTTCCTCGGCATGTTCCAGGGGTACGACAACTTCAACTTCCTGTACAGCGAGTCGCCGACGATCACCGGCCACGCCACGGTCACCCGGCGGAACGTCCCGGCACTCGTCGGTCTGCTGAACCTGCTCGCCGACGGCTACGCTCCGCGCCTCGGGTTCGTGCGCCACGCCGCCGAGGAGTTCGACCGGGAGACGTCGGACATCGATGCCTACCTCTCCGCCACTTCGAAGGTGCAGGGTGCCGACGCGTTCGCGCCGCCCGTGGTGACGGCCCCGGACTACAACGGCGAGGCCCCCGCCACCGGCCTCCGCTTCGCCGGGACGGCCCGCGGGGCGGTGCGGGTCAGCATGTGGGAGAACGGCAAGTTCGTGGCGTCGCCGGAGGTCGCGGCCGACGGCTCCTGGTCCTGGGCGCCGGCCAAGCCGTGGGCGACCGGCAAGCACCTGGTCAAGATCTTCGCGGTCGACCCGGCCGGGTTCCACTCCAGCCGGGTCGAGGTGCCCTTCACGGTGGTCGACCGTCCCGCCCCTGCGGGACCGACCCCACCGGTCGTCGACGTACCGGTGCCCGGGCAGCAGGTCGGACCGTCGGTCGCCCTCCACGGCAACGCGCCGGGCGCCGTACAGGTGGGCTTCCGCGAGAACGGAGTGCCCCTCGGCGCGGTGGCGGTCGCGCAGGACGGCGGCTGGGGCTGGGACCCGGGCTGGGCGTGGCCGGAGGGGCCGCATCTGGTCGAGGTGGTCGCGGTGGACGCGGTCGGCGGCCGGTCCGCGCCGGCGACGGCCGCCTTCACCGTCATGTACGTCCAGGAACCCGCCGGGCACCTCGCGCCGGGCTACTGACCGCACGTCCGCCGACCGGACCAACTCACCAGAGGAAGCCGCAGATGCCCAGAGCGACGTCGAACGGGCGCCAGATCATCACCGGGATCGACACGTCAGGTGCGCGCCCGGTGGAGTACAGATTCGCCCACGCCAAGAAGGGGAACCGCCACCTGACCGTCGTCTTCGCCAACCTGGCGGCCCCGGACGACTACGGATGGTCCACCGGAGTCCTGGACGACCTGCGGTCCAACATCCTGTGGATCCGCGACCGCTTCGACGGTGGGCTCACCTACTACCTCTGCCGGGAGATGGACTTCTCCGTCGAGAGTTCGGTCGCCGGCCTCATCGCGAGGGTGGTGCGGGCCCTCGGCCTGACCCCGGACGACGTGACGCTCTGGGGCAGTTCGAAGGGGGCCAGCGCGGCCCTGTACTACGGGCTGCGCTACGGCTTCCGCAACATCGTGGCGTGCGTGCCGCAGCTCCGCATCGGCACCTTCGTCCGGGAGACGTATCCCAAGGTCGGCCGGTCCATGCTGGGCGAGGGGCTGCCCGAGGAGAACGCCCGGGTCCTGGACTCGATCCTGCCGGACCTGCTGGCCGCGGGCGCCGGGCGCGAAGCCAACATCTACCTGGTGTCGTCCCCGCAGGACGAGCAGTACCCCACCCAGATCGAGCCCTACCTGGAGATGCTGCGCCACTACCCGAACTTCAACTACCTCCACAGCGAGTCCCCGTTCGTGCGGGAGCACAACCAGGTGACCGTGCGGAACGTACCGCCGCTCCTCGGGATCGCCTACCTGCTGGTCGAAGGGATCGCGCCCCGGCTCGGACTGACCCGCCACGGCTACGAGGAGCCCGACCGGGACACCTCCGCCATCGACCGGTTCCTCGGCGAGACCGCCCGGGTCAAGGCCGAGGGGGCCTTCGCCGCCCCGGTGGTGGTCCGGCCGGCGCAGGGCGGCCAACTGCCCCGCACGGGCTGGCGGGTCACCGGGTCCGCGGCCGGCGCGGTACGGGTGAGCCTGTGGGAGAAGGGCAAGTTTCTCGGGTCCCCGCCGGTGGCGGCCGACGGCACCTGGTCCTGGGAGCCGGCCAAACCCTGGGCCACGGGGGAGCACCGCGTCAAGATCTTCGCCGTGGACCCGGCGGGGGCCCACTCCGTCACGACGGAGGTCGCGTTCGCCGTCGCGGAGGGCGCGGCGCCGACCGGCCCGGCACCTGCCGATGACGTTCCCACCGGCGCACTCGCGGCCCCCGTCGTACGGTCCCCGATGGCGTACGAGCGTATCGCCGGCGGAGCCGTGCGCTTCACCGGCCTCGCCCCGGGCGCCGCGCAGGTGGGGTTCAGGGCGGGGGGCACCCTGCTGGGCGGGAGTCCGGTCGCCGTCGACGGGCGGTGGGCCTGGGACTCCGGCTGGCCGTGGCAGGAGGGGCGGCACACGGTCGAGGTGTTCGCCGTCGACGCGGCGGGCAACGAGTCCTCCCCGACGCCGGTCCTCTTCGCCGTCGCGCACGTCACCGCGGGCACGACGCCGTACGGGTACTGACCGGTCCCCACCACGTCACGCGAGTGGGCCCCCGCCGTGCGGCGGGGGCCCACTCGTCGTCGTACGGGAGGCTACGCCGGCACGCTCGCCACGCCCGCCTCCAGGAACGGCTTCCCGTTCACGCGCTGCGAGACGCCCTCGCGGTCCAGGTACGGCGTGATGCCGCCCAGGTGGAAGGGCCAGCCGGCACCGGTGATCAGGCAGAGGTCGATGTCCTGGGCCTCGGCGACGACGCCCTCGTCGAGCATCAGGCCGATCTCCTGGGCGACCGCGTCGAGCACCCGCGCCCGCACCTGCTCCTCGGTCAGGACGGTGTCGCCCTGCTTGAGGAGCGCGGCGACCTCCGGGTCCAGCTCGGGCTTCCCGCTGTCGTAGACGTAGAAGCCGCGCTTGCCGGCCTCGACGACCGCCTTGAGGTTCGGGGAGACCGTGAAGCGCTCGGGGAAGGCCCCGTTGAGGGTCTCCGAGACGTGCAGGCCGATCGCCGGGCCGACCAGCTCCAGCAGGACCAGCGGGGACATCGGCAGGCCGAGCGGCTCCACCGCCTTCTCCGCGACGTCCACCGGCGTGCCCTCGTCGATGACGTTCTGGATCTCGCCCATGAAGCGGGTCAGGATGCGGTTGACGACGAACGCCGGGGCGTCCTTGACGAGGACCGCGGTCTTCTTCAGCTTCTTCGCGACGCCGAACGCCGTGGCCAGCGAGGCCTCGTCGGTCTGCTCGCCGCGGACGATCTCCAGCAGCGGCAGGATCGCGACCGGGTTGAAGAAGTGGAAGCCGACGACCCGCTCGGGGTGCTTCAGCTTCGACGCCATCTCCGAGACGGAGAGGGAGGAGGTGTTGGTGGCGAGGATCGCGTGCGCCGGGGCGACCGCCTCGACCTCCGCGAACACCTTCTGCTTGACGCCCATCTCCTCGAAGACCGCTTCGATGACGAAGTCGGCGTCCGCGAAGCCCTCGGCCTTGTCCAGGACGCCGGAGACCAGGGCCTTCAGCCGGTTCGCCTTGTCCTGGTTGATCCGGCCCTTGCCGAGCAGCTTGTCGATCTCGGCGTGGACGTAGCCCACGCCCTTGTCGACGCGCTCCTGGTCGATGTCGGTGAGGACGACCGGGACCTCCAGGCGGCGCAGGAAGAGCAGCGCGAGCTGGGAGGCCATCAGGCCGGCGCCGACCACGCCGACCTTGGTGACCGGGCGGGCCAGCGACTTGTCCGGGGCGCCCGCGGGGCGCTTGCCGCGCTTCTGCACCAGGTTGAAGGCGTAGATGCCGGACCGCAGTTCGCCGCCCATGATCAGGTCGGCGAGCGCCTGGTCCTCGGCGTCGAAGCCCTGCTGGAGGTCGCCGTTCTTGGCGGCGGCGATGATGTCCAGGGCGCGGTAGGCGGCCGGGGCGGCGCCGTGCACCTTGCCGTCCGCGATGAAGCGGCCCTTCGCGACGGCCTGGTCCCAGGCGTCGCCGCGGTCGATCACCGGGCGCTCGACGGCGATCTCGCCCTTGAGGACGGACGCCGTCCAGATCAGCGACTGCTCCAGGAAGTCCGCGCCCTCGAACAGCGCGTCCGCGATGCCGAGTTCGTAGACCTGCTTGCCCTTGAGCTGCTTGTTCTGGTTCAGGCTGTTCTCGATGATCACCGAGACGGCCTTGTCCGCGCCGATCAGGTTCGGCAGCAGGGTGCAGCCGCCCCAGCCGGGGACCAGGCCGAGGAAGACCTCGGGGAGCGAGAACGCCGGGAGGGCCGCGGAGACCGTCCGGTAGGAGCAGTGCAGGCCGATCTCCACGCCGCCGCCCATGGAGGCGCCGTTGTAGTACGCGAAGGACGGCACGGCCAGCTTCGACAGCCGCTTGAGGACGTCGTGGCCGCCCTTGCCGATGGCCAGCGCGTCCTCGTGCCGCTTCAGCAGCTCGACGCCCTTGAGGTCGGCGCCGACGGCGAAGATGAACGGCTTGCCGGTGACGCCGACGCCGACGATGTCGCCGTCCGCGGCCTCCTTCTCGACCTGGTCGATCGCGGCGTCGATGTTCGCCAGCGACTGCGGGCCGAGTGTGGTCGGCTTGGTGTGGTCGTGGCCGTTGTCCAGGGTGATCAGGGCGAAGCGCCCGGCACCGAGGGGAAGGTCGAAGTGGCGTACGTGCGCCTGGGTGACGACCTCGCCGGGGAACAGCTCGGCCGCACCCTTCAGCAGCTCTGCGGTGGTGCTCACTTGTCCCCCTCGAAGTGCGGGTTCTCCCAGATGACGGTCGCGCCCATGCCGAAGCCGACGCACATGGTGGTCAGGCCGTAGCGGACGTGCGGCTGCTCCTCGAACTGGCGGGCCAGCTGCGTCATCAGACGCACGCCGGAGGAGGCCAGCGGGTGGCCGAAGGCGATGGCGCCGCCGTACTGGTTGACGCGCGCGTCGTCGTCGGCGATGCCGTAGTGCTCCAGGAAGGCGAGGACCTGGACGGCGAACGCCTCGTTGATCTCGAACAGGCCGATGTCGTCGATGGACAGGCCGGCCTGGGCCAGCGCCTTCTCCGTCGCCGGGATCGGTCCGTAGCCCATGACCTCCGGCTCGACACCCGCGAAGGAGTACGAGACCAGGCGCATCTTGACGGGCAGGTCGTGCTCGCGGGCGAAGTCCTCGCTCGCGATGATCGAGGCGGTGGCGCCGTCGTTCAGACCGGCCGCGTTGCCCGCGGTGACCCGGCCGTGCACGCGGAACGGCGTCTTCAGGCCGGAGAGGTTCTCCAGCGTGGTGCCCGGACGCATCGGCTCGTCGGCGGTGACCAGGCCCCAGCCCGTCTCGCCCGCCTCTTCGTTGGTGCGGCGCACCGAGACCGGCACCAGGTCGGCCTGGATCTGGCCGTTGGCGTACGCCTTGGCGGCCTTCTCCTGCGAGCGCACGGCGTACTCGTCGGCGCGCCGCTTGGTGATGCTCGGGTAGCGGTCGTGCAGGTTCTCCGCGGTCATGCCCATGAACAGGGCGGACTCGTCGACCAGCTTCTCGGAGACGAACCGCGGGTTGGGGTCGGCGCCCTCGCCCATCGGGTGGCGGCCCATGTGCTCGACACCGCCCGCGATGGCGACGTCGTACGCGCCGAAGGCGACCGAGCCGGCCACGGTGGTGACGGCGGTCAGCGCGCCCGCGCACATGCGGTCGATCGCGTAGCCGGGCACCGACTGGGGCAGACCGGCCAGGATGCCGGCCATCCGGCCGATGGTCAGGCCCTGGTCGCCGACCTGCGTGGTGGCGGCGACGGCGACCTCGTCGACCTTCTTCGGGTCGAGACCGGGGTTGCGGCGCAGCAGCTCCCGGATCGCCTTCACGACCAGGTCGTCGGCGCGGGTCTCGTGGTAGACGCCCTTCGGGCCCGCCTTGCCGAACGGGGTGCGGACGCCGTCTACGAAGACGACGTCCCTGACGGTACGAGGCACGATGGCTCTCCTCCAGGGTGCGGGGTGGCACTGCTGCGGCACGCATGCACTGAGCGCGCGCTCAGTCCCCATGCTACTTATGAGTAACGTAGCTGCCCAGTCCCCCCGGCGGGAGCGGCGAACGTCACACCGTCGGGGCACGCGGAGGCTCGGCGCGGGTCCGCCGGATGGCTCAGCGCGGGTCCGCCGCGGAGGTCAGCGCGGTGACCAGCACCGGCGTCACCTGCTCCACCTGCCAGGGCCGGGCCCCGTGGCCGGCCAGGGCGGCCGCCACCGAGCCGGCGTCGACCGCGGCCGGCGGCTCCCAGCAGACCCGGCGCACCGTGTCCGGCGTGATCAGGTTCTCCTGCGGCATGGCGAGCTGCTCGGCGAGCGCCGTCACCGCCGCGCGCGCCGCGGACAGCCGGGCCGCCGCGGCCGGGTCCTTGTCGGCCCAGGCCCGCGGCGGCGGGGGACCGGTCACCGGCTGGCCGGGCTGCGGCAGCTGCGACTCGGAGAGCGCCTTGGCCCGGTCGACCGACACCTGCCACTGCTCCAGCTGCCGGCGGCTGACCCGCCCGAAGCCGTTCAGCGCGGCCAGCGCCTGCGCGTCGGCCGGCAGCGCGAGCGCCGCCTCGACGATGGCCGCGTCTCCGAGCACCTTGCCGGGGGAGACGTCCCGGCGCTGCGCGATCCGGTCCCGGGCCTGCCACAGCTCCCGCACGACGGCCAGCTGCCGGCGCCGGCGCACCTTGTGCATGCCGGACGTGCGCCGCCACGGGTCCTTGCGCGGCTCGGGCGGCGGGGCGGACGCGATCGCGTCGAACTCCTGCCGGGCCCACTCCAGCTTGCCCTGCCGGTCCAGCTCCTTCTCCAGCGCGTCCCGCAGGTCGACGAGCAGCTCCACGTCGAGCGCGGCGTAGCGCAGCCAGGGCTCGGGCAGCGGGCGGGTGGACCAGTCGACGGCCGAGTGGCCCTTCTCCAGGACGAAGCCCAGGACGTTCTCCACCATCGCGCCGAGGCCGACCCGCGGGAACCCGGCGAGCCGCCCGGCCAGCTCGGTGTCGAAGATGCGGGTGGGGACCATCCCTATTTCGCGCAGGCACGGCAGGTCCTGGGTGGCGGCGTGCAGCACCCACTCCACGTCGGCGATGGCCGCGCCGAGTCCGGACAGGTCGGGGCAGGCCACCGGGTCGATCAGCGCGCTCCCGGCGCCCTCCCGGCGCAGCTGCACCAGGTAGGCCCGCTGCCCGTAGCGGTACCCGGAGGCACGCTCGGCGTCCACGGCGACGGGGCCGTGGCCGGCGGCGAAGGCGGCGGTCACTTCGGCGAGGGCGGCCGCGTCGGCGATCACCGGAGGAATGCCCTCGCGCGGTTCGAGCAAGGGGGTCGGCGCCTGACTCACAGAAGATCCGGCGTCGTCCGGAGGGGCGCCTCCGGTGGTTCGCAGTGGGCGGTCTGCTGCGGTTTCGTGGGCGTCGGTCACCTGTCAAGACTATCGGTGGATCGACGGCGCCCGCCGACGGAACGTTCCGTCGGCGGGCGCCGGGGGGTCGTAAACCAGTCAGGTCGGTGAACGGGGTCAGTGAATGATGCCGGTGCGCAGGGCCACCGCGACCATCCCGGCGCGGTCGCCCGTGCCGAGCTTGCGGGCGATGCGGGCCAGGTGGCTCTTGACGGTCAGGGCGGACAGGCCCATGGAGACACCGATCGCCTTGTTCGACTGGCCCTCCGCGACCAGTCGCAGCACCTCCACCTCGCGGCCGGAGAGCTCGCGGTAGCCGCCCGGGTGGCTCGGGGCACCCGGGGGGCGGCGGTGCAGGCGGGCGGCGGCGGCACCGATGGGGGCGGCGCCCGGCCGGGTGGGGAGCCCGACGTTGGTGCGGGTGCCGGTGACGACGTAGCCCTTGACGCCGCCGGCGAGGGCGTTGCGCACGGCGCCGATGTCGTCGGCGGCGGACAGGGCGAGACCGTTGGGCCAGCCCGCGGCGCGGGTCTCCGACAGCAGGGTCAGGCCGGAGCCGTCGGGGAGGTGGACTTCGGCGACGCAGATGTCGCGGGGGTTGCCGATGCGGGGACGAGCCTCCGCGACGGACGAGGCCTCGATGACGTCGCGCACACCGAGCGCCCACAGGTGGCGGGTGACGGTGGAACGGACGCGCTGGTCGGCCACGACCACCATGGCGGTCGGCTTGTTCGGGCGGTAGGCGACCAGGCTTGCAGGCTGCTCGAGGAGAACGGACACCAGGCCTCCTGGGGGGCGGGGACGGGGCCGGCTCGTGGGGTGAAGGCGGGACGAACCGTGCTTTCAAGGTCACAGTCGTCTTCGGCACCGAACCCGTTCGCCTTTAGAGAATGATCACGATCTGGTGAGTAACAATCCGAGCAATTCGGACACGCGGTCGATCATTCGAAGATCGAACGGTTTCACACTTTGTCGATACGCGGCCGAAAGTGGCCGTGTCGACAAAGTGACGGAACGTTTCCCAGCCGTGCGGAAGCCACCTGGTGGAGAAGGCGGAAGCCCTCTGGTGGAGAAGAAGGAAAGGAAGAGCGGGTCAGCGCGACTGCGGGCCGCGGCGCTGCGGCAGCGTGACGATCGACGCGTCGCCGGGCCCGGCCGGCGGCAGGCCCGCGACCTGCGCCAGCAGGTCGCACCACGAGGCGAGGTGCGCCGCGGTGTCCGGGACGCCGCCCAGACCCTCCCGCGGCGTCCAGGACGCCCGGATCTCGATCTGCGAGGCCGCGGGGCGCGCCGAGAGCCCCCCGAAGTAGTGGGAGCTCGCGCGCGTGACGGTGCCGCTCGGCTCCCCGTACGTGAGCCCGCGGGCCTGGAGCGCGCCGGTCAGCCAGGACCAGCACACGTCGGGCAGCAGTGGATCCGCGGCCATCTCCGGCTCCAGTTCGGCCCGGACCAGGGTCACCAGCCGGAAGGTCCCCCGCCAGGCGTCGTGCCCGGCCGGGTCGTGCAGCAGCACCAGCCGGCCGTCCGCCAGGTCCTCGTCGCCGTCGACGACCGCGGCCTCCAGCGCGTACGTGTGCGGGGCGAGCCGCTGGGGCGCGCGCGTCGGCTCCACCTCGATCTGCGGCCGCAGCCGCGCGGCCCGCAGGGCCTCGACGGCGGCCGTGAAGGCCGGCGGTGCCGTACTCCCCTTGTGCCGGGCCTCCTCCTCGGTTCCCTTCGCCTCGTCCATTCCGCCAGCGCCGTCCGACAGTCGTCCCTGAGCCGCAGCCATGCGGGGAACACTAAGCGGAACGGCGGCCCGGCGCAGGGAGGGACACCCGCGTGCGGACGCGATGTCCGGATCCCGCGGTACCCCGAGGGCGCGCGGGAGCCGCCCCACCCGCGGTCCGGGACCGTCCGCGCGCCGTGCGAGACTTGCCGGTGTGAGTGCCAACCAGAGCCCCGCGGGCCAGCCGCCGACCGCCACGTACGACTCCGCGTTCCTCAGGGCCTGCAGGCGCGAGCCGGTGCAGCACACCCCGGTGTGGTTCATGCGGCAGGCCGGGCGCTCGCTGCCGGAGTACCTCAAGGTGCGCGAGGGCATCCCGATGCTCGAGTCCTGCATGCGGCCGGAACTGGTCACCGAGATCACCCTCCAGCCGGTCCGCCGGCACGGCGTGGACGCCGCCATCTACTTCAGCGACATCGTGGTCCCGCTCAAGGCCATCGGCATCGACCTCGACATCAAGCCGGGCGTCGGCCCGGTCGTCGAGAACCCGATCCGCACCCGCGCGGACCTGGACCGGCTCCGCGAGCTGACCCCCGACGACGTCACCTACGTCAGCGAGGCCATCGGCCTGCTCACCCGCGAGCTGGGCGCCACCCCGCTGATCGGCTTCGCCGGGGCGCCGTTCACCCTCGCCAGCTACCTCGTGGAGGGCGGGCCGTCCCGCAACCACGAGCACACCAAGGCGCTCATGTACGGCGACCCGCAGCTGTGGGCCGACCTCCTGGACCGGCTCGCCGGCATCACCGCGGCCTTCCTGCAGGTGCAGATCGAGGCGGGCGCGAGCGCCGTCCAGCTCTTCGACTCCTGGGTCGGCGCCCTGTCGCCCGCGGACTACCGCGCCTCGGTGCTGCCCGCCTCCCGCAAGGTCTTCGAGGCCGTCGCCGGATACGGCGTGCCGCGCATCCACTTCGGCGTCGGCACCGGCGAACTCCTCGGCCTGATGGGCGAGGCCGGCGCGGACGTCGTCGGCGTCGACTGGCGCGTCCCGATGGACGAGGCGGCCCGCCGGGTCGGCCCCGGCAAGGCGCTCCAGGGCAACCTGGACCCCGCCGTCCTCTTCTCCACCCCGCAGGCCGTCGAGACCAAGGCCGGCGAGGTCCTGGACGCGGCGGCGGGACTGGAGGGCCACGTCTTCAACCTCGGCCACGGCGTCCTGCCCACCACCGAACCGGACGCGCTGACCCGCCTCGTGGAGTACGTCCACACCCGCACCGCCCGCTGAGCCCCGCGCACCCGTCGCGGGGCGACCCGCGGCGGGCGGGCGCACCTCACGAGCCGTGCCCCGCCGCCTCCGCGTCCGCCGCGCCCCCCAGCACGGCCGCCGCCACCAGCGGGTACAGCAGCTCGCCCACGGCCGCCAGCCAACGCACCGGCACGACCCTGCGCAGCGCCCCCGGCGCCAGCGTGGCCAGCGCCTCCCGGGCCGCCGGACGGCCGAGGTCGGGGAAGCCGCCGAGGTCCCGGGTCACCACGCCCAGCGCGTAGGCGGTGGTCCACACCTCGGCGAGCAGGACGTCGCTGACCCGGTCGTGGATCAAAGCCCGGTGCGGGACGCTCTCCAGCGCCGTTCGCAGCGACGCCACGACCCGCTCCCGCCCGATGCCCCGCTGCAGCAGCGCCTCCTCGGCCGGCACCCGGCGCCAGCCGTCCGGACTCGCCGGGTCGCGCAGGTAGACCACGGCCAGCTGCTCCCACCAGCAGAAGTACGGCACCGCGCGCATCGCGGGCAGCACGGAGCCCTCCGGGTCGCCGGCGGGGGCGAGGCAGGCGGCGCTGCGCGGGCCCATCACGTCGTTGCCGACGAGGCTCGGCGGGTTGGCATGGTCGACCGGGCCGGCCACCGGGACGACCCGGCCGACGTCACGCAGGTAGTCGAGCAGGGTGACGTCGTCGGGCGCGTCGGGCGCGGCCTTCACGGCGGCGTACTCCTCGAACCCCCGGGCCAGTCCGGCGGGCAGCACCAGCGCGACCGACGGGAGGTAGTCGTCCACCACGGGCGCCCAGGCGTGGCCGAGCAGCGCCGCGGCACGGACCGCGTTGGCGGTGCGCGAACCCCACTCGGTGAACAGGCTGACGGAGTCCCGCGGGCGGGCGGCGGCCAGCGCGGCGACGGTGTCCGCGAAGTCCGGGCAGAGCACGGCGTCGTCCTGGAGCACCAGGTGGTGCGTGGCGTCGGCGGACACGGACCGCCAGGCCAGGCGCGCGGTGCGCAGGGCCGACGGCGGACCCTGCGGCTCCGGGTCGGTGACGACCCGCGCGGCGAGCGCGGGGTGCGCCTCGCCCAGAGCCTGTGCCGCGGCCCGCCGCCGCGGGTGGGCCATGATCACGGTGGACAGGCGCGGCTGGGAACGGTGCGGTGTCATCCTCGGGTCTCTCTCTCGGGGGCCGAGGCCGCAGCCCCGCCCCTCTTGGTCCGGGTCATCGGGCCCCATGTGTCAGTCCGTCCCCGCCAGGACCTCCGCCGCCGCCACCCCCGACGCCGCGCTCGCGCCGTGCGTGAAGATCTGGGCATGTGCCACCGTGATCGTGCCCGGCAGGCCCATCTCCACCACGATCGCGTCGGGGCGGGCCGTGGTCAGGCCGGTCACCGCGCGGCTCATCCACGGGTGGCGGGCCGCGTCGCGGGCCACGACGACCAGGGGGCGTCCCGCGGCCGGTTCGAGGGCGCAGCTCGTCAACTCCACCGTTCCCTCGCGCAGTTCCTCGTCGTGCACCCGCACCGAGGTCGTGCCGGGCAGCCGCTCGCGCAGCGGGTCGGCGACGCCCCACGGCGTCTCCTTGCCGATCGCCATGTTCGTCACCGGTGCCAGCTCGACCACGTGCGGCGCGGTGGTCAGCGGCAGCGCCTCGCGCGCGGCCCCGGTGAGCCGGACGGCGCGGCGGGCGGCGAGGTGTCCGATCCCGTCGCCGGCCGTCTCCCCGGCGTCCCCGGCCGACGCCCGCAGCGCGGCGGACCAGCCGGCGAACTCCCGTACCCGGCCCGCCGCCTCGGCCAGCCGTTCCTCCGGCAGCTCACCGGCGGCGACCGCGGCGGTCAGCGCCTTGACCAGCAGCTCGGTCGTGGCCTCCTCGGCGCTCTCGCCGCCGACGCAGATCGCGTCCACCCCGGCGGCGACGGCCTTCACCGTGGCGCCGTCGATGCCGTACCGGCGGGTTACGGCGCCCATCTCGATGGCGTCGCTGACCACCAGCCCGTCGAAACGCAGTTCGCCGCGGAGCAGGTCCCGCAGGATGCGCCGGCTGAGCGTGGCCGGCAGGTCGGGGTCGTAGGCGGGGACGAGCAGGTGGCCGCTCATCACCGCGCGCACCCCGGCCGCGAGGGCCGCCCGGAACGGGGGCAGGGCCTGGGCCGCGATCTCGTCCCGCCCGGCACCGTAGGCCGGCAGGGCGTGGTGCGAGTCGACGGCGACGTCCCCGTGGCCGGGGAAGTGCTTGGCGCAGGCGGCGACGCCGGACGACTGGAGGCCCTGGACCCACGCGGCGGTGTGCCGGGAGACCACGTCGGGGTCCGAGCCGAAGGAGCGTACGCCGATGATGGGGTTGTCGGGGTTGGAGTTGACGTCCGCGCTCGGCGCGTAGTCGAGGCTCACCCCGGCGGTGCGCAGCTGCCGGCCCAGGTCGGCGGCGACGGCCACGGTCAGTTCCGTGTCGTCGACCGTGCCGAGCGCGAAGTTGCCCGGCCGGGACGATCCGGTGGCCGACTCGATCCGGGTGACGTCGCCGGCCTCCTCGTCGATGGCGACGATCAACTCCGGGTTCTCCGACCGCAGTTGCGCGGTCAGCCGGGCCACCTGCTCGGTGGAGACGATGTTGCGGGAGAAGAGCACCACGGAGGCCAGGCCGTCGCCGATGTCGCGCAGGACCCAGTCGGGCGCCTCGGTGCCGACGAATCCCGGCTGGAGGACGGAGAGGGCGAGCCGGCGCAGCTCGCCGTTGTGCTTGCTGGAGGCCATCGGGCGCGCCTTTCGGTGACGATTCTTGGTATAGACCAAGAGGGTGCGCGTTCAGGTTAACCACGCCTGTCAAGAGGGGTGTCGCCGAACTCGGAAGTAACAACTCTCCTCGTCGGGGCGGGTGTTGACACCCTCCCTTGGTCTAGTCCATTGTGAGGCGCACGTTCGGCGAGGGACACATGGGACACCAGTCACCGCGCCGGGCACCTGCCGCGGCCGGGCTGCGAAGACCGCTCGCGACGCCTTCCGTACGACCACTTCCGTGACGACCACCCCGGACGAGACGACCATTCCGGACGAGAGCGCGGACCGGGCGAGCCCCTGAACCGGGAGAGCCCCGTCCGTCCGAGCCGCCCTCGTCGCCCCGCTCCGCCCCCGGACGCGAGCGGGCCCCGCTGCCCCCACCGACCTGATGTGTGACGGCCCGACCTCCGTCGCACACACCGCCGTTGCCGCACGGTGCGACGGCGAGGATCTGGAGCACCACATGGCGACGCCCGATTCCTACCTCCACCGAGCCCCGTCGGACATCCCCTACTTCAGCGCGGACGCCGACACCTACCTGGCCCGCACCCAGCTGCGCGACCTGGACAAGACCCGCCCGCTGCGGGTGCTGTCCGAGGAGGACTTCGCGCACTGGCAGACGTACGGCTACGTCGTGGTCAAGGAGGCGATACCCGCCTCCTCCGCGCGCCGGCTGCTCGACTTCGCCTGGGAGTTCCAGGGCCTCGACCCGGACCGCCCCGACACCTGGTACCAGGACCGCGAGTACCGCTCCGACCTCGACCGGGAACTGCACATCTACGGCTTCGTCGAGGCGTACCAGCACCAGCTCATCTGGGACAGCCGGCAGACCCGGCGCGTGTACGACGCCTTCGTCGACGTGTGGGACTGCGAGGAGCTGTGGGTCACCCTGGACCGGCTCAACCTCAACCCGCCCAACGTCGGCAACCGCGACCGCGCCCTCATCGACAAGCCCGAGCGCGGCTTCGACATCGACCTGCACTGGGACGTCGACACCACGCTCGGCGTACTGCCCCAGCGCGTCCAGGGCATCATCGCCCTCAACGACACCAAGCCCGACCACGGCGGCTTCCAGTGCTGCCCCGAGCTGTTCCGCCGCTTCGACCGGTGGAAGGCGCTCCAGCCCGACGGCCGTGACCCGATCCGGCCCGCGATCGACCGCGAGGACATGCCCGTCGTACGGCCCGACCTGGAGGCCGGCGACCTGCTCATCTGGAACGGCCTGCTGGCCCACGGAGTGGCGCCCAACGTCTCCGGCGAGGGCGTGCGCGCCGTCCAGTACCTGTCGATGATGCCCGCCCTGGAGAGCCACCGGCGGCTGCGCGACTCCCGCGTCGACTCCTGGCGCAACCTCACCACGCCCGACTGGAACGGCACGCTCCTCGGCGACGCCCACCGCCACGAGTCCGAGCGCTACGGCCCGGCCGAACTGAACGAACTGGGCGCCAGGCTGCTGGGCCTGACGTCCTGGCACGAGGACGCCGGCACCGGCACGGACGAGGCGACCGACGAGGCCACCGGGGACGCCGCATGCGCAGTATCTGCCTGACCCTGCCCACCAACCGGCACTGCCCGGACACCATCACGGCACTCGGCGAGGAAGCGGCCCACGCGGCCGCCCACTTCGACGTCGAGGTCCACCTGCTGGTCCTCGACTCCTGCCCGCCCGAGGACCACGCCGCCCACGCCGAGGCGCTGCGGCGGCTGCCCCCGCACCCCCGGATCACGGCGCACCACCTGGACGAGAGCGCCCAGCGCGACTTCCTGGAGCGGGTCACGGCACGCTCCGGCAGCGCCAAGCCCGAGCTGCTCCTCGACCTGATGCTGCCCGACGGCGTGTCCTACGGCGCCTGCACCAACCGCGCCTTCCTGATCGCGGCGGCGCTCGGCTGCGAGTCCGTGCACCGCCGGGACTCCGACAGCCGCTACCAGAGCGTGGACGGCCGCACCGTCTTCCCCGTCCACCACGAACTGCTCTCCCTCGGCAGGCCCGCCGCCGACGCCCTGCCCGGCGTCACCGAGTCCGACCTCGCCGACGGTCTGCTGGGACGGCGGGTCGCCATGGTGGGCAGCTCCTTCGTGGGCGAACTCTCCGTGGACATCGCGCGGATACGCGACGCCGACCCCGGCGTCTACCACGACGTGGTCTCCCTGTGGGCGCCCGAGGACTGGACCCCCGAGCAGAAACGGGACCTGGTCGAGGAGTCCTTCGCCGGCGCCGGCACCGACCCCTTCACGGCGGACCACTCGCTGCTCACGGTGGTCGACCCGATGCGGGTCGACATGTGCAACATCGCCTTTCACGGGGAGACGGTCAGCGAACGCGTACCGCTGCCGCCCGCCCGCGACACCATCGGCAGCGACTACTTCCTCATCCACCTGGTGCACGACGCCCGGCTGCCCGGCGTGCTGCACAACCGCAACATCGTCAACTACTACACCGGCGAACGACGGACCGGCCCCGGCTTCCTCGCCTACCAGACCCGCTTCGCCAAGTTCCTGCTGTCGATGCTCTACTTCCACTTCGTCTACGACCGCATGGCCGAGGCGGGCGACACCCTCCTGGACGAGCACGGCCGGGCCCGCCCCGCCGCGGTCGCCGCCCTGGCCCGCGAGAGCACCGGCCTGGCCACCGCGGAGAACGTCCGCAGGCTCGACGCCCTCGACAGCGCCTACCGGCGCCTCGGCGGCCCGTACGCCGACTTCGCCGACCTGCTGGCCGGCCGGCGCGAGCGGCTCCTCGACGAGGCGCGCGGCGACATGGCCGACTTCGCCCTGCTGACCGAGGCGTGGCAGGGGCTGGTCGCCGCCGCCAAGGCCACGCCCCCGGTCCGGCCGCCGGTGGCGCCGCGGTGAGCGCGGTGACGGGCCCGGCGCCGGGCGCGGTCCTCGGCGAGCCCCTGGCCGCCGCCCTCGCCGCCGCCACCGAGGACCGCATCGTCTACGACCTGGCCGGCATCGAGCAGCGGTACGACACCCTGCGCCGGGAACTGCCCGGCGTCGAGGTGCGGTTCGCGATGAAGGCCTGCCCGGTCGACGAGGTCCTCACCACCCTGGCCCGACGCGGCGCCGGCGCCGACGCGGCCAGCCCCGGCGAGATCGGACAGGCGCTGCGCGCCGGAGTGCCGGCCGGGCGCGTGCACTACGGCAACACCGTCAAGTCCGACCGGAACATCGCCGGGGCGTACCGGCTCGGCATCCGCACCTTCGCCACCGACAGCGTCCAGGACGTCGCCGCCCTCGCCCGCCACGCCCCCGGCGCCCGCGTCTTCTGCCGGGTGGCGACCGGCGGGGCGGGCGCCGTGTGGGGTCTCAGCAACAAGTTCGGCTGCTCGCCCGGCGACGCCGTCCGCGTCATGGAACGGGCCCGGGACGCCGGTCTGGTCCCGGCCGGCCTGTCCGTGCACGTCGGCTCCCAGCAGATGACCGGCGAGGCGTGGCACGCCGCCGTCGAGGACCTCGGCGGGGTGCTGCGCGCGCTGGACCGGCGCGGCATCCGCGTCGACCACGTCAACCTCGGCGGCGGCCTGCCCGCGCTCGGCTACCGCGACCGGCGCGGCACCCCTCTCGACCCACCGCTGGACAAGATCTTCGCGGTGATCCGGGAGGGCACGGACGACCTCCGCCGGATCCACGGCGGACCGCTGGACTTCGTCATCGAACCCGGCCGGCACCTCGTCGCCGACCACGGCGCGATCCGCGCCCACGTCGCCCGCCTCACCGAACGCCGGGACGCCGACGGCGAACGCCGGCACTGGCTCTACCTGAGCTGCGGCAAGTTCAACGGCCTGTACGAGATGGACGCCCTCCAGTACCGGCTGGTCTTCCCGACCCACCCCGGCGGGCCCACCGTCCCGGCCGTCGTCGCCGGACCCACCTGCGACAGCGACGACGCCTACTCCCACGAGGAGGCACTGGTGCCCGTACCGCGGGCACTGGCCTCGGGCGACCCGGTCTGGGTGCTGTCCTCGGGCGCCTACGCGACCAGCTACACGACCCTGGGCTTCAACGGCTTCGCCCCGCTCCCGTACGCCTGGGCGGAGCGCCCCGAGGGGACCGGCGCCGATGACTGACACCGTGCGCGTCCGGGCCCTCGCCGACCGGGACTGGGACGCCGTCGTGGCGCTGGAGCGGGACGCCTACACCGGCCTCGGGCTGTCGGAGGGCCGGGCGGCGCTGGAGTCCCGCGCGGCCGCCTCGCCGGACACCTGCTTCGTCGTGGACGTCGGCGCCCGCACCGCCGGATACCTGCTGGCCCTCCCTTACCCGCCGCACCGCTACCCGGACCTGACGCGGGCGGAGGAGGCCGCGACGGCGTTCCCGCCCGGCAACCTCCACCTGCACGACATCGTCGTGGCGCCCGGCCTGCGCCGCAGAGGGCTGGCGCGGCACCTGCTGCACCACCTGACCGGCACCGCCCGGACGCGCGGGGACGAGCGGATCTCGCTGGTCGCCGTGGGCGGCACCGAGCGGTTCTGGGCGGGGCGCGGCTTCGTGGCCGAGCCGGGGGTGGTGCCCGACGGCGCCTACGGCGGTGAAGCCGTCTACATGTCCAAGCCGGTCCCGGCCCATCCGTCCCTCTCCCC
>NZ_QHJH01000080.1 GCF_003947455.1 Streptomyces sp. WAC 04229
GCGGGGGGGGGCGGGGGGAGCGGCACGGGGACGGCCCCGTCGGCCGGGTGCGCCTGGGCCACCGAGGGCACCGGCACCGGCCGCGACGCGGACGGGGTCGCCGTGAGGGTCAGGGCCGCCGCGTCCGAGCCGGCGTCGGGCTCGCTGAGGGCGAAGGCGGCGACCGTCGTGCCGGCGACGACGCCGGGGAGCCAGCGGGCGCGCTGGCTCCCGGTGCCGTGGGCGTGCACCGGGTGGGCGCCGAGGCCTTGGAGGGCGAGCGCGGTCTCGGCCTCCGTGCAGGCGTGGGCGAGGGACTCGCGCATCAGGCACAGGTCGAGCGCGCCCGAGGTGAACAGGCGGGAGAGCAGCCCGAGGGCGCCGAGTTCGGCGACGAGGGCACGGTTGACGTGGCCGGGCTCCCCCTTGTCCGCCAACGGACGCAGCCGTTCGGCGGCCAGGGCGCGCAGCTCCCCGCACCAGGTGAGCTGTGCCGGTTCGAGCGAGAATGCGGTCATCGCCGGTCCTTCCCCTGCTCCGCTGCGGCCCTCGGGTCCCAGTCGAGGCTATCGCGCCCCGTTGACTGTCGTCACCAACGCGATACGCTCGATGCGCGTGCCCACCACGACAAAGGGGGCGAACCGCCATGGCAGCTCCGCACCGCGCGGAACCGAGCCGCTCCGCCCACGTCGACACCTTCGCGCGCGAGCACCTGCCGCCCCCCGACCAGTGGCCGCAGCTCCGCTTCGACCTGCCGGAGCTGCGCTACCCCGCGCGGCTGAACTGCGCCGCCGAGCTGCTCGCCGGCCCGCCCGGCGACCGCCCGGTCTTCCGCACCGCCACCGGGGACACCTGGAGCTGGGGCCTGCTCCGGGACCGCGTGGACCGGATCGCCCACGCGCTCACCGGCGAGCTGGGCGTCGTACCGGGCAACCGGGTGCTGCTGCGCGGTCCCACCACGCCCTGGCTGGCCGCCTGCTGGCTGGCGGTGCTGAAGGCGGGCGCGGTGGCGGTCACCGTGCTGGCCCAGCAGCGCCCGCACGAGCTGGGCGCGATCTGCGAGATCGCCCGGGTGCGGCACGCCCTGTGCGACGTCCGGTCCGTCGACGACCTCGCCAAGGCGGAGATCCCCGGCCTGCGGATCACGACGTACGGCGGGGACACCCCCGACGACCTGCTGGCCCGCACGGCGGCGGACACGGCGCCCGGCACGCCGTACCCGGCCGTGGACACCGCGGCCGACGACGTGGCGCTGATCGCCTTCACCTCGGGCACCACCGGCCGCCCCAAGGGCTGCATGCACTTCCACCGTGACGTGCTGGCCGTCGCCGACACCTTCTCCCGGCACGTGCTCAAGCCGGCCCCGGACGACGTCTTCGCGGGCAGCCCTCCGCTCGGCTTCACCTTCGGACTCGGCGGACTGGTGATCTTCCCGATGCGGGCCGGCGCGAGCGCACTGCTGCTCGAACAGGCGGGTCCCAGGCAGCTGTTGCCGGCCGTCGCCGAGCACCGGGTGTCGGTGCTGTTCACCGCGCCGACGGCGTACCGCGCGATGCTCGACGAGCTGGACGGGTACGACGTGTCGAGCCTCAGGCGGTGCGTCTCGGCGGGCGAGAACCTGCCCGCGGCCACCTGGCAGGCCTGGTACGAGCACACCGGGCTGCGCGTCATCAACGGCATCGGCGCCACCGAGCTGCTGCACATCTTCGTCTCCGCCGCCGACGGCGACATCAGACCGGGCACGACGGGCGTCCCGGTGCCGGGCTGGCACGCGCGCGTGCAGGACGCCTCCGGCGTACCGGTGCCCGACGGCGAGCCGGGACTGCTCGCCGTGCGCGGACCGGTGGGCTGCCGGTATCTCGCCGACCCGCGGCAGCGGGAGTACGTGCGCGACGGCTGGAACATCACCGGGGACACGTACATACGTGAGCCCGACGGCTACTTCCGGTACGTGGCCCGGGCCGACGACATGATCATCTCCGCCGGGTACAACATCGCGGGACCGGAGGTCGAGGACGCGCTGCTGCGGCATCCGGACGTCGTGGAGGCGGCCGTGGTGGGCCGGCCGGACACCCGGCGCGGGCAGATCGTGGTGGCCCACGCCGTGCTGAAGGAGGGTGCCGTCCGGGACGCCGAGGCGCTGCGCGCCTTCCTGCGGGAGGAGCTGGCGCCGTACAAGTGCCCGCGGGAGATCGTCTTCCTGGACGCGCTGCCGCGCACGGCGACCGGCAAGCTCCAGCGGTACCGGCTCCTGTCCGACGACATAAGATGATCAACGTGTACGACCAGCACGCGCAGCACGCCCCGAGGTCCCTCATCGTCACGCTCTACGGCGCCTACGGCCGTTTCGCGCCGGGTCCGGTGCCCGTCGCGGAGCTGATCCGGCTGCTGGGCGCGGTCGCGGTGGACGCGCCCTCCGTGCGCTCGTCGGTGTCCCGGCTGAAACGGCGCGGGCTGCTGCTGCCCGCCCGTACCGCCGAGGGCGCCGCGGGCTACGAACTGTCGCCCCAGGCGCGTCAGCTGCTGGACGACGGTGACCGGCGTATCTACGCCACGGCCCCGCACGACGACGAGGGCTGGGTGCTCGCCGTGTTCTCCGTGCCGGAGTCGGAACGGCAGAAGCGGCACGTCCTGCGCTCCCGGCTGGCCGGCCTCGGCTTCGGGAGCGCGGCCCCCGGCGTGTGGATCGCCCCGGCCCGGCTGTACGAGGAGACGCGGCACACGCTGGGCCGGCTGGAGCTGGACTCCTACGTGGACTTCTTCCGCGGCGAGCACCTGGGTTTCACACCGACCGCTCAGGCCGTGGCGCGCTGGTGGGACCTGGCCGCGATCGCCAAGGAGCACGAGGCGTTCCTCGACCGCCACGCGCGCGTACTGGGCGACTGGGAGAGCCGGGCGGAGACTCCGCCGGAGGACGCCTACCGCGACTATCTCCTCGCCCTGGACTCCTGGCGCCACCTGCCCTACACGGACCCGGGGCTGCCCGCCCGGCTGCTGCCCGCACAGTGGCCCGGCACGCGCTCGGCCGCGGTCTTCCGCGCCCTGCACGAGCGGCTGCGCGACGCGGGCGCCCGCTTCGCGGCACTCTGAGTCCGGTGCAGCCCCACCGGGTGACCTACGTCACACTTTTCCGGGATCAGGGAACCCTCAGTCGTCTCAGACCCTCTTCTCAGGTTTCTCCCCTACCGTGCGGACGCATGAGTCTCGCACGCAACTTGAACCGGGCCCTCACCGTCACCACCGGCCTCCAGGTGCGGAGAGCGCCCCGTGCCGTGGAGGAGAAGGAGAAGTTGGCCGCGCCGAACCCGGCGGCGCCCCCCTCGGCCGCCTACCGATGTCCGTCCTCCGAGGAACTTCCCACCGAGCGGCTGCTGCGGCGGCCCGTCTTCATCATCTCGTCCATCCGTTCCGGCTCCACCCTGCTGCGCATGATGCTGGGCGCCCACCCGCGGCTGCACGCCCCTCACGAGCTGCACATCGGCAGGCTGGAGGTCGTCTGCTCCAACTGGTTCTCCGAACGCGCGATGGGCGCCCTCGACCTGAAGCGCGGTGATCTGGAGCACTTGCTCTGGGACCGTGTCCTGCACCGCGAACTGACCAGGTCGGGCAAGGACTTCGTGGTCGAGAAGACCCCGGCCAACGTCTACATGTACCAGCGCCTCAAGGACTGTTGGCCCGACGCCCGCTTCGTCTTCCTGCTCCGCCACCCCGTGTCGGTCGCCCGCTCCTGGCACGAGACCGACCCCGTCAAGCGGCCGTACGACACGGCCGTGACCGACGTACTCAAGTACCTGACGGCCGTCGAGGAGGCCCGCGCGGCGGACGCCGAGGGCTTCACCGTGCGCTACGAGGACATCACCGACGACCCGGGGCGCGAGATGCGCCGCCTGTGCGCGTTCCTCGGCGTCGACTACGCCCCGGCCATGCTGGACTACGGCAAGAAGAGCGGCGGCGAGCTGGTCAGGGGGCTCGGCGACTGGCGCGACAACATCCGCACCGGCACCGTGCAGCCGGGCCGCGCGCTGCCCGACGCGGACGAGGTCCCGGAGCCGCTGCGCCCGGTCTGCGAGGCCTGGGGCTACGCCTCCTGAGGCCCGCCGTGCAGCGTGAGCCGGGGCCTCGGGGCGTCGGTGCGTCCGGTGCGCGGCGGACGGCTGCCCGCCCGGTACGGCGCCGGCCAGACCGCCCCCGGGCCCTCGTATCCCTGCTCGGCCGCGGCGTGCAGCGTCCAGTGCGGGTCGTAGAGGTGCGGGCGGGCGAGGGCGCACAGGTCGGTGCGCCCGGCCAGGATCAGTGAGTTGACGTCGTCCCAGGAGGAGATCGCGCCGACGGCGATCACCGGCACGCCCGCCTCGTGGCGGATGCGGTCCGCGTACGGCGTCTGGTACGACCGCCCGAACTCGGGCCGTTCGTCGGACACGACCTGCCCCGTGGACACGTCGACGGCGTCCACGCCGTGTGCCGCGAAGGCGCGGGCTATCGCCACGGCCTCCTCGGCACCGGTGCCGCCCTCGGCCCAGTCGGTGGCGGAGACGCGCACGGTCATGGGCCGCTCCCCGGGCCACACCTCGCGTACGGCGTCGAACACCTCCAGCGGGAAGCGGAGCCGCTTGTGCAGTGAGCCGCCGTAGGCGTCGGTGCGGCGGTTGGTGAGCGGCGAGAGGAAGCCGGACAGCAGGTAGCCGTGGGCGCAGTGCAGTTCGAGCAGATCGAAGCCGGCCCGGGCGGCGCGTGTCGCGGCAGAGGTGAACTGCTCCCGGATGTCCGTCAGTTGCGCCCGGGACAGCTCGCGGGGCGTCTGGCCGCCCGGCCTGTACGGCAGCGGGGAGGGCGCGACCAGGGGCCAGTTGCCCTCGGGCAGCGGTTCGTCCATGCCCTCCCACATCAGCCGGGTCGAGCCTTTGCGTCCGCTGTGGCCGAGCTGCACGCCGATCGCGGTGCCCGGCGCGCTCGCGTGCACGAAGTCGGTGATCCGCCGCCACGCCTCGCCCTGCCGGCCGGTGTAGAGGCCCGCGCAGCCGGGGGTGATGCGGCCCTCGGCGCTGACGCACACCATCTCCGTCATCACCAGGCCGGCGCCCCCGAGGGCGCGGGCGCCCAGGTGGACCAGGTGGAAGTCGCCGGGGACGCCTTCGACGGCGGAGTACATGTCCATCGGCGACACCACGACGCGGTTGCGCAGGGTCAGGTCGCGCAGCCGGAACGGGGTGAACATCGGGGGCGTGCCGGGCGGGCAGCCGAAGTCGCGCTCCACGGCCCCGGTGAAGCCCGGGTCGCGCAGCCGCAGGTTGTCGTGGGTGACCCGGCGGCTGCGGGTGAGCAGGTTGAAGGCGAACTGGCGGGGCGGCTGGTCGACGTAGCGGGCCAGGTCCTCGAACCACTCCAGGCTGGCCTTGGCCGCCCGCTGGGTCGAGGCGACGACGGGGCGCCGCTCCTCCTCGTAGGCGGCCAGCGCGTCGGCGAGGGAGGGCTGCTCCTCCAGGCAGGCGGCCAGCGCGAGGGCGTCCTCCACGGCGAGCTTCGTGCCGGAGCCGATGGAGAAGTGCGCGGTGTGGGCGGCGTCGCCGAGCAGGACGGTGTTGCCGTGCGACCAGCGTTCGTTGACGACGGTGCGGAAGGTGGTCCACGCGGAGTTGTTGGAACGCAGCGGCTTGCCCTCGAGGGCTTCGGCGAAGATCTTGGCGCAGCGGGCGGTGGACTCCGCCTCGTCGAGTCCGTCGAAGCCGGCCGCCCGCCAGACCTCCTCGCGCATCTCCACGATGACGGTCGAGGCGTCGGCCGCGTAGGGGTAGCCGTGCAGTTGCATCACGCCGTGCTCGGTCTCGGCGATCTCGAAGCGGAAGGCGTCGAACGCGAAGTCGGCGGCCAGCCAGACGTAGCGGCAGCGGTGGCCGGTGACGCGGGGCCGGAAGACCTCGCGACGGGCCTCGCGGGTGGCGCTGTGCACGCCGTCGGCGGCGACGACGAGGTCGTACGACCGCGCCAGCGTCCCGGGGTCCGGGGCCTCGGCCCGGAAGCGGAGGTCGACGCCGAGGGCGCGGCAGCGGTCGTGCAGGATCTCCAGGAGACGGCGGCGGCCGAGGGCGGCGAACCGGTGCCCTCCGGAGGTGTGGCGGTGGCCCCGGTGGACGATGTCGATGTCGTCCCAGCGGACGAAGTCGGCCTTGAGGGCGGCGTAGACGTCCGCGTCGGCGTGTTCGATGCCGCCGAGGGTTTCGTCGGAGAGGACGACTCCGAAGCCGAAGGTGTCGTCGGGGGCGTTGCGTTCGTAGACGGTGATCTCGCGGTCGGGGGCGAGGCGCTTGAGGAGGGCGGCGGTGTACAGGCCGCCGGGGCCTCCGCCTACGACGGCGATGCGTTGGGGGTGGTCGAGCTTGTTGAGCGGCTGCGGGTGCGTTGTGGCTGGTCGCGCCGTTCCCCGCGCCCCTGGGGGAGTTGATGTGCCCTTGGGTGAAAGCATGCGCCTACTTCCCTCGCCACTTCGGAGGGCGTTTCTCGGTGAAGGACGCGTGGAATTCCGCGTAGTCCTCGCCGGTCATCAGGAGGGCCTGGGTGGAGGCGTCCAGTTCGATCGCCGTGGCCATGGGCATGTCCAGCTCGGCGGTGAGAAGGGCCTTGGTCTGGGCGTGGGCGAGGGCGGGGCCGTCGGCGAGGCGGTGGGCGAGGGCGTGGGCGGCCTCGTCGGCGCGGCCCTCGTCGGTCAGCTCGCTGATCAGGCCGATGCGCTCGGCCTCGGGCGCCCGCACCGTGTCGCCGAGCATCAGCAGCCGGGTGGCGTGGCCGAGGCCGACGACGCGGGGCAGCAGGTACGCGGCGCCCATGTCGCCGCCGGAGAGGCCGACGCGGGTGAAGAGGAAGGCGAAGCGGGCGGACGGGTCGGCGACGCGGAAGTCGGCGGCCAGCGCGAGGACCGCGCCCGCGCCCGCGGCGACACCGTGCAGCGCGGCGATCACCGGGAACGGGCACTCCCGAACCGCGCGCACCACCTGGCCGGTCATCCGGTTGAAGTCCAGGAGCTGGGCGGTGTCCATGGACAGCGTCGCCCCGATGATCTCGTCGACGTCGCCGCCGGAGCAGAAGCCGCGGCCCTCGCCGGCCAGGACCAGGGCGCGTACGGACCGCTCCCGGGACAGTTCCGCGAGCAGGTCGCGCAGGTCGGCGTAGGCCTCGAAGGTGAGGGCGTTGAGTTTGTCGGGGCGGGCGAGGGTGACGGTGGCGACGCCGTCGGCGCGCTCGACGCGCAGGTGCCGCCAGTCGGAGGTGGGGGCGGCGGAGCCGGTGAAGGGACTCATGACGGGCGGGGCCTCCTAGGGCGGGCACGGCCTCACTGAGCGTGGTGTCTCGCGGCCCTTCGAAGTTATCACCCTTCCGTGACCGTCGTCACGAGGGCGCGATACTTCGATCCCGTGCCGGGGAGGGTCCAAGGTCCCGGGGGTGCCCGTCGAACGGCTCTGCCGGGTGGCGCCGTACCATTCATACGGTTGAAAGCAGGACAGGACGCCCTGCTCCACGAAACGGACCCGCCGTGCAAGATCACTCCAAAGCTCCCGCCTCCTGGCGCATCGCGCTGCCGCACTCCGCCGCGGCCGTGCCGGTCGCCCGTGCCCTGGTGCGCACGGCCCTGGCCGAGCTGGAGCACACGGCGGACGGCGACACCGCGGAGCTGCTGACGGCGGAGCTGGTCGCCAACGCCGTGGAGCACACCTCGGGCGGGACGCCGATCGAGCTGGTGGTGGAGCTGAGGCCGACCGGCTGCCAGGTCGAGGTGCACGACCCGGACCCGGCACCACCCGCCGACCTCACCCGCCCCGGGATCGAGCCGCCCGACCCGTGGCAGGAACACGGGCGCGGACTGCTGCTGATCCGCGCCCTCAGCTCGTCCTGCGGTCACCGGCCCACCGGCTCGGGCAAGGCGGTCTGGTTCAGGCTTCCTGCGGTACCCGCTCCGCGCTGCTCTCCGGAGTGACCTCCGCGCGGGCGAGACGGGAGTGCCGGCGGCCGTAGGCCGTGTAGACCAGCAGCCCCACCGCCAGGAACACCGCGAACTGGAGCCAGGTGGCGCCGCCCGTCTCGTACATCAGGTAGAGGCAGAAACCGACGCCGAGGAGCGGGGTCACCGGGTACAGCGGCACCCGGAAGGTGCGGGCCAGGCCCGGCTCGCGGCGGCGCAGCGCGAGGACGGAGACGTTCACGGCGGCCATGGTGGCGAGGGTGCCGATGGTGCACAGGTTGACCACCGCGTCCAGCGGCGCGAAGGCCGCGGGGAGGGCGAAGACCACGCCGACGATCAGGGTGCCGGCGACCGGGGTGGCGGTGCGCGGCGACACCTTCTCGAAGACCCGCGGGATCAGTCCGTCCCGGGACATCGACATCAGGATGCGGGTCTGGCCGTACATGACCGCGAGCACCACCGAGGCGATGGCGACGACCGCGCCGAAGGCGACCACGCCGCCGCCGACCGTGGAGCCGGTGACCTCGTTCACGACGTACGACAGGGCGGCGGGCCGGTCGCCGACCGCGCCGCCGCCGACGGCACCGATCGCGGCGACGGCGACCGCGCAGTAGAGCAGGGTGACCAGGCCGATGCAGACCAGGATCGCGACCGGGATGTCCCGGCGCGGGTTCTTGGCCTCCTCGCCGGCCGTGGTGATCGCGTCGAAGCCGATGTACGAGAAGAAGGCGGCCGTGGTGCCGGCGCCGATGCCGCCGAGGCCGGCCGGTGAGAACGGGGTGAGGTTGCCGTCCTCGAAGGCGACGAAGCCGATGGCGCAGAAGGCGATCAGGACGGCCAGCTTGAGGACGGCCATCGCGGCCGTGGCCCGGGCGCTCTCCCGCACACCGCGCACCAGCAGGACGCAGGCCAGGGCGATGACGATCACCGCGGGCAGGTTGACCGCGCCGCCGTCGCCGGGGCCCGCCGACAGGGCGTGCGGCAGCTGGATGCCGAGGACGCTGTCGAGCAGTTCGTTGACGTACTGGCTCCAGCCGACCGCGACCGCGGAGACCGAGACGCCGTACTCCAGGAGCAGGCACCAGCCGACGAGGAAGGCGGTGCGCTCGCCGAGCCCGGCGTAGGCGAAGGAGTACGAGGAGCCGGAGACCGGGATCGCGCCGCCCAGCTCGGCGAAGGCGAACGCGGTGAAGACGCAGGTGATCGCGGCCAGCACGAAGGAGACGACGACGGCCGGGCCGGCCTCGGCGACGGAGTCGGACAGGCCGACGAAGATGCCGGTGCCGACGATCGCGCCGACGCCGAAGCAGACGAGCTGGAAGAGGCCCATCGTGCGCTTCAGGCCGTGGCCTTCGCGGTCGGCGCCGGATTCGGCGATGAGGACCTGGGGGGACTTGATACGGGAAGCGGGCATTGCGGGTGGTGCTCGTTTCTGGTGGTGCGGGGCGCGACGGTGGTCGCGGCGGCGGCTCCGGAAGGGGTGGCTCCGGGGCCGCCGGACAGCATAGGGCCTGTTCAGGCGAGGGTGGCCACGAGTACGGCCTTGATCGTGTGCAGCCGGTTCTCCGCCTCGTCGAAGACGACGGAGTGCGCGGACTCGAAGACCTCGTCCGTGACCTCCAGGGACTCCAGGCCGTGGGCCTCGAAGATCTCCTGGCCGACCTTGGTGCCCAGGTCGTGGAAGGCGGGCAGGCAGTGGAGGAACTTGACGTCCGGGTTGCCGGTGGCGCGCAGGACGTCCATGGTCACCGCGTAGGGGGCGAGGGCCTTGATCCGCTCGGCCCAGACCTCCTTGGGCTCGCCCATGGAGACCCAGACGTCGGTGACGACGAACCCGGCGCCGCGCACCCCTTCGGCCACGTCCTCGGTGAGGGTGATCCGCGCCCCGCTGGACTCGGCCAGTCCCCTGGCCCGGTCGACGACCTCCTGAGCGGGCCAGTAGGCGCGCGGGGCCACGATGCGCACGTCCATGCCGAGCAGGGCGCCGGTGACGAGGTAGGAGTTGCCCATGTTGAAGCGGGCGTCACCGAGGTAGGCGAAGGCGGTCTCCGACAGCGGCCGGTCGGTGTGCTCGGTCATCGTGAGCACGTCGGCGAGCATCTGGGTGGGGTGCCAGTCGTCGGTCAGGCCGTTGTAGACGGGGACGCCGGCGAAGGCGGCCAGCTCCTCGACCTTGGCCTGGCCGTCTCCCCGGTACTGGATCGCGTCGTACATGCGCCCCAGGACGCGGGCGGTGTCCTTCACGGATTCCTTGTGCCCGACCTGCGAGCCGGCGGGGTCGAGGTAGGTCGTCGAGGCGCCCTGGTCGGCGGCGGCGACCTCGAACGCGCAGCGGGTGCGCGTCGAGGTCTTCTCGAAGATCAGCGCGATGTTCCTGCCCTGGAGGTACCGTGTCTCGGCCCCGGCCTTCTTCGCCGCCTTCAGCTCCGCGGCCAGTTCGACCAGGCCGCGGAACTCCTCCTCGGTGAAATCCAGCTCCTTGAGGAAGTGGCGGCCGGCGAGGGCGGTCGGGACTGTCGCCATGGGGCGCTCCAGAGATACAGGGTCGGGGAGACTGACTGCTGGAAGTCTATACGACCTTCTGAATTTCTATACAGGCGCTCGCTCCACCGGGCAGCTCATGCAGCGCGGCCCGCCTCTGCCCCGGCCCAGCTCGCTGCCCGGGATCTCGATCACCTCGATGCCCTGCCTGCGCAGGTGGGTGTTGGTGGTGGCGTTCCGTTCGTAGGCGACCACGACCCCCGGCTCGACGGCCAGGACGTTGCAGCCGTCGTCCCACTGCTCGCGTTCGGCGGCGTGGACGTCCTGGGTCGCGGTCAGGACCCGGATCTCGCCCAGCCCGAGGGCGGCGGCGATCGCGCGGTGCATGTGCTCCGGCGGATGGTCGGTGACCTTCAGGTCCTTCTCCCCCGCGCCCGGCTCGATGGTGTAGGAGCGGAGCATGCCGAGCCCGGCGTACTGGGTGAAGGTGTCGCCGTCGACCATCGTCATCACCGTGTCCAGGTGCATGAAGGCACGCCGCTTGGGCATGTCGAGGGCCACGATGGTGCGGGCCGAGCCCGCGGCGAACAGCTTGTGGGCGAGCATCTCGACGGCCTGGGGCGTGGTCCGCTCGCTCATGCCGATGAGCACCGCGCCGTCGCCGATCACGAGGACGTCGCCGCCCTCGATGGTGGAGGGGTAGTCGGCCTGCCCCTCGGACCACAGGTGGAAGGTCTCGTCCCGGAACAGCGGGTGGTGCCGGTAGATCGCCTCGAAGTGGACCGTCTCGCGCTGCCGGGCGGGCCAGCGCATGGCGTTGATGGAGACGCCGTCGTAGATCCAGGCGGAGGTGTCCCGGGTGAAGAGGTGGTTGGGCAGCGGGCCGAGCAGGAAGTCGTCCAGCTCCATGGCGTGGAAGCGCACGGAGGTCGGCTCCGGGTGCGCGTCGAGGAACTCCCGTTTGGTCATGCCGCCGACCAGGACCTCGGCGAGTTCGTGGGCGGGCAGGTTCTCGAAGGCGGCCCGGAGATGGTCCGTTGCCAGCACTCCGTACTCCTTCTCGTCGAAGACCCGGTCCAGGACGAGCCGACGGGCCGCCGGGACGTCGAGGGTCTCCGTGAGCAGGTCGCCGAAGAGGTGGACGGCGACCCCGCGGTCGCGGAGCACGTCCGCGAACCCGTCGTGCTCGGCGCGCGCCCGGCGCACCCAGAGCACGTCGTCGAAGAGAAGGGCGTCCTTGTTGCTGGGGGTGAGCCTTTTGAGCTCGAGATCCGGCCGGTGCAGGATGACGCGGCTGAGCCGCCCGGCCTCGGATGCGACGTGGAATCCCATGTCTCCATCCTGACCATTCGGGCGCGCGTTCACCCCCTGCTTTCACGTACCCGTGGCCACAAGTGCGCCCTCCCGGTGCACCCGTGCGACGTCGGGCGCCCCCGGGTCCTCGCGTAGACCAGGGCGAGGGCCGGAGCGTCCGGCCACGTGTCAGGGGGGGAGACCGGGTGAGTCCCGATTCGATGATCGCCCATCTCGTGGGTGCCTCGGCGCTGATCCTGGTGGCCGCGCACGCCGGCGGCTGGCTGGCCCGGCGGCTGCGCCAGCCCTGCATCGTGGGACAGCTGGCGGCGGGGATCGCCCTCGGCCCGTCCCTGCTCGGCACCCTGGCCCCCGACGCCTACGCCGCTCTGTTCCCGGCGGCGATCGGCCCGGCGCTGACCGGCTTCGCGCAGTTCTCCCTGGTGGTGTTCCTGTTCGCGGTGGGCTACGAGCTGGACCTGAAGGTCCTCGGCGACCGGGCGCGCACCTCGGTGCTGGTGGCCCTGGTCTCGTTCGCGGTGCCGATGGCCGTGGGGTGCGGCACCGCGCTGCTGTTCCGGGACGCGCTGCACGACCTCGGCATGGAGCGGGACCCGTCGGTCGCCACGGTGCTCTTCGCGGGGATCGCCCTGTCGATAACGGCGGTGCCGGTGCTGTCCGCGATCGTGCGGGAGAACGGGCTGTCGCGTTCGGTGCCGGGGGTGGTGGCGGTCTCGGCGGCCGGGGTCCTGGACGCGGTGTGCTGGACGGTACTCGCGGCCGCGCTGCTGGACGGCGGTGCGGGGGACGCGACGCCCGGCTGGCCCTGGCGGGCCGCGCTCGCCGCCGGCTTCGTCACCGTGATGGCGCTCGCCGCCCGTCCGGTACTGCGCCGACTGCTGTGGCGCACCCGCCTGGAGCCGTCGCTGCGGCTGGCGCTGCTGATCGGGTTCGCGCTCGGGTCGGCCTGGGTGACGCACTCCCTGGGGCTGCACGTGATCTTCGGGGCGCTGCTCGCCGGGGTGGTGGTCCCGCGCGAGGAGGACGGCACGCTCGACCCCGATCTGCTGCGGCCGCTGCACGAGGCCGGTTCCCTGCTGCTGCCGTTCTTCTTCGTGCTCTCGGGGCAGTCCGTGGCCCTGAACAGCATGACCGGCACGGGCTGGGCGGCCCTGCTGGTGGTGACGGTGCTGGCGGTCGCGACGAAGATCGGCAGCGGGACGGTGGCGGCCCGGCTGGGCGGACTGGACCGGCACGAGGCACGCACGGTCGGGGTCCTGCTCAGCGCCCGGGGCCTGACCGAGCTGATCGCCCTGGGCGCCGGCCTGGAGGCGGGACTGCTGAGCGCCCCGCTCTACACGGTCCTGGTCTTCATGGCGCTGACCACCACGCTGCTGACCCAGCCGTTCCTGCTGCTGACCCGCCGCCTGGCCGACCGGGACCGCCGCGCGGCCCCGGTCCCGGAGACCAGCGTGCGGCCGTCCGCGGGGTGACGCGGCGGTGTCGCCGCGTCACCCCGTTCACAGCCGCGGGTCCACCGGCTCCGACTCCAGCGCCAGCACCCCGAACACCGCCTCGTGCACCCGCCACAGCGGCTCGCCGTCCGCGAGGCGGTCCAGGGCCTCCAGGCCGAGGGCGTACTCGCGGATCGCCAGGGACCGCTTGTGGCCCAGGAACCGTCCGCGCAGGCGGGTGAGGTTGTCGGGGCGGGTGTACTCGGGGCCGTAGATGATCCGCAGGTACTCACGGCCGCGGCACTTGACGCCGGGCTGGACCAGGCGACCTCGCGCGTCCCGCACCAGGGCGCCGACCGGCTTGACCACCATGCCCTCACCGCCCCGGCCGGTCATCTCCAGCCACCAGTCGACGCCGGCCGCGACCGACTCGGGGTCGCCGGTGTCGACGTACAGCCGCCGCGTGGTGTGCAGCAGGCCGGTGGTGTCGTGCTCGACGAGGCGGTCGACGAGGGCGAGCTGCTCGTCGTGCGGCAGGGACGCGAGGCTGCGGCCCTGGGCGGCGAGGATCTGGAACGGTGCGAGGCGGACGCCGTCCAGGCCGTCGGTCGTCCAGCAGTAGCGGCGGTAGGCGTCCGTGAAGGCGGCGGCGTCGGCGGACCGTTCGCGCTGGCGGGCGAGGAGGCCGGCGACCTCGACGCCGCGCGCGGCGGCACCCTCCAGCGCGGCGAGCGCACCCGGGAACACCGCCCCGGAGGCGGCGCCCACGGCGGCGTACTGGGAGCGCAGCAGCCCGGAGGCCTTCAGGGACCAGGGCATCAGCTCGGCGTCGAGGAGCAGCCAGTCGGTGGACAGTCCGTCCCAGAGTCCGGCCGCGCCGATCGCCGCGCGCAGCCGGTCCAGGACCGCCTCGGCCACGGCCGCGTCGTCGAAGAACGGGCGGCCGGTACGGGTGTAGAGGGAGCCCGTGGGCCCTCCCCCACTCTCGGCTCCGCTCGAGCGGGAGGTGCCCCCATCCCCGAAGCGGGTGCGGGCGGCGTCCGCGTCCCGGCACACCAGCGCCACCGCCCGTGAACCCATGTGCTTCTCCTCGCACACGACCCGTGCCACCCCGTCCGCCGCGTACTGCGCGAACGCCTCCTCCGGGTGCTCCAGGTAGCCCTCCACCGACGAGGTGGCGGTCGGTGCCATGGTCGGCGGGAGGTACGGCAGCAGCCGGGGGTCGGTGGCGAAGCGGCTCATGACCTCCAGGGCCGCCGCGCCGTTCTCCTCGCGCACGGTGACCCGGCCCGCGTGCCGGGTCTCCACCACCCGGCGGCCCTGGACGTCGGCCAGGTCCAGCGGGCGTCCGTCGTGCCCGCCGGGGGCCTCGGTGCGCAGGGGCTTCGCCGGCTCGTACCAGACCCGCTCGGCCGGTACGTCGACCAGTTCGCGCTCCGGCCAGCGCAGTGCGGTCAGCTTGCCGCCGAAGACGGCGCCGGTGTCGAGGCAGATGGTGTTGTTGAGCCAGGTGGCCTCCGGGACCGGGGTGTGGCCGTAGACCACGGCCGCGCGGCCCCGGTAGTCCTCGGCCCACGGGTAGCGCACCGGCAGCCCGAACTCGTCGGTCTCGCCGGTGGTCTCGCCGTACAGGGCGTGCGAGCGGACCCGGCCGGAGGTGCGGCCGTGGTACTTCTCCGGCAGACCGGCGTGGCAGACCACGAGCCGGCCGCCGTCGAGGACGTAGTGGCTGACCAGGCCGTCGATGAACTCCCGCACCTCGGCGCGGAACTCCTCGCTCTCGCCGTCCATCTGCTCGACGGTCTCGGCGAGTCCGTGGGTGTGCTGGACCTTGCGGCCCTTGAGGTGGCGGCCGTACTTGTTCTCGTGGTTGCCGGGGACGCACAGCGCGTTGCCCGACTTCACCATGGACATCACGCGGCGCAGGACGCCGGGGCTGTCCGGGCCTCGGTCGACCAGGTCGCCGACGAAGACGGCGGTACGGCCCTCGGGGTGGACGCCGTCGGCGTAGCCCAGCTTGCCGAGCAGGGCGTCCAGTTCGGCGGCGCAGCCGTGGACGTCGCCGACGATGTCGAAGGGGCCGGCGAGGTGGGTGAGGTCGTTGAAGCGCTTCTCGGTGACGACGGTGGCGTGCTCGGCCTCCGCCGCGCCGCGCAGGACGTGCACCTTGCGGAAGCCCTCGCGCTCCAGGTGGCGCAGGGAGCGGCGGAGTTCGCGGGTGTGGCGCTGGATGACCCGGCGGGGCATGTCGGCGCGGTCGGTGCGGGTGGCGTTGCGCTCGGCGCACACCTGCTCGGGGACGTCGAGGACGATCGCGATGGGCAGCACGTCGTGCCGCTTGGCCAGCTCGATCAGCTGACGGCGGGCGTCCTGCTGCACGTTGGTGGCGTCGACGACGGTGCGGCGGCCGGCCGCGAGCCGCTTGCCGGCGATGTAGTGCAGGACGTCGAAGGCGTCCCGGCTGGCGCTCTGGTCGTTCTCGTCGTCGGCGACCAGACCGCGGCAGAAGTCGGAGGAGATGACCTCGGTGGGCTTGAAGTGGCGCCGGGCGAACGTGGACTTGCCGGAGCCGGAGGCGCCGATCAGCACGACGAGGGAGAGGTCGGTGACGGGGAGGTTCCGGGTCCTCGCGGTGGTGTCGGTGGTCCCGGGGGTGTCCTTGGCGGTCATGCGGCCTTCGCCTCCTTCTCGGTCGGGGTCCTGGTGCTGAAGACGGCCATCTGGGTGGGCGGTCCCACCTCGGGGTCGTCGGGACCGACGGGGCGGAACCCGACGTCGTATCCGTGCCGTTCGGCGACCGTCTCCGCCCAGGTCCGGAACTCCTCGCGGGTCCACTCGAAGCGGTGGTCGCGGTGGCGGACGTGGCCGGCCGGGAGGGTCTCCCAGCGCACGTTGTACTCGGCGTTCGGCGTGGTGACGACGACGGTGCGGGGGCGGGCGGCGCCGAAGACCGCGTACTCCAGGGCGGGCAGCCTCGGCGGGTCGAGGTGCTCGATCACCTCGCTGAGCACGGCGGCGTCGTAGCCGCCCAGCCTCTTGTCGGTGTAGGCGAGGGAGCCCTGGAAGAGGTTCACGCGCGCCGCCTGCCGCTCACCCATGCGGTCCAGCCCCAGCCGCCGGGAGGCGATGGTGAGCGCGCGCACCGACACGTCCACGCCGGTGATCTCTGTGAACCGCGGCTCCTTGAGCAGTTCGCGCACCAGGTGGCCCTCGCCGCAGCCGAGGTCGAGGACGCGGGCGGCGCCGTGGTCGCGGAGCGCGGCGAGGACGGCCTCGCGGCGGTGCACGGCGAGCGGGGTCGGCCGGTCCTCCTGCTCGGTCTCGGCCGCGACGGCGTTGTCGATCTCCTCGACCTCGCTGTCGTCGGTCTCCGCCAGCCGGAGCAGTTCCAGTCGCTCCATCGCCTCGCGCGTCAGCGACCAACGGCGGGACAGGTAGCGGCTGGTGATCAGCTTCTGCTCGGGGTGGCCCGGCAGCCAGCCCTCGCCGGCCCGCAGCAGCTTGTCGACCTCGTCCGGCGAGACCCAGTAGTGCTTGGCGTCGTCGAGCACCGGCAGCAGGACGTACAGGTGGCGCAGGGCGTCGGAGAGGGTGCGGGTGCCCGACTCCAGGACCAGGCGGACGTAGCGCGAGTCGCCCCACTCGGGGAACTCGGTGTCCAGCGGCACGGCCTCGACGGTGACGGCCCAGCCGAGCGGTTCGAAGAGGCGGCGGACGAGGCCGGGTCCGCCGCGGGCGGGCAGCGCCGGGATCTCGACGCGCAGCGGCAGCGGCTCGGCGGCACGCTCGGGGCGGGCCTTGCACACGCCGCGCATGGCGCTGGAGAAGACGTTGCTCAGGGCGACGGCGAGCAGGGAGGAGGCCGCGTAGGGGCGGTCGTTGACGTACTGCGCGAGGGCCGCGTCGGGGGCGCCGCCGCGGCCCTTGCCCTTGCCGCGCCTGACCAGCGCCACCGCGTCGACCTCCAGCAGCAGCGCCGCCGTGCAGCGCTGCTCCTCCGCCTCCGGGTAGAACACGTGGGCCGTGCCGAAGGAGGTGGAGAACACCTGCGCGTTGTCGGGATGCTTGTGCAGCAGGAAACCGAGGTCGGTCGCGGGGTGCCCGGGGGTGCCGGTGGTGGTGATGGTCAGGAACATGCTGGGGGCCTCTCCGGCCGGTGGACGCTTAGGAGGCGCCGTACGCGCGGGAGCCCCCGGGGTGAGTGATCCCGGGGGCTCCCGCAGGACGACGGTCACACCATCGCACAGGGCCGGTGACCGGCGCCTTCGGTTATCGGGCGGGTGTGGCGGGGCGTCAGGACAGCTGTGCCTGGACCTGGGAGGAGATCAGCTCCAGGTGGTCCAGGTCGTCGAGGTCGAGGATCTGGAGGTAGATCCGCCGGGCGCCGACGGCGCCGTACCGGCCGATCTTGTCGACGACCTCGGCCGGGGAGCCGGCGAGGCCGTTGGCCTTCAGCTCGTCGACCTCGCGGCCGATCGCGGCGGCGCGGCGGGCGACCTCGGCGTCGTCCTTGCCGACGCAGGCGACCAGCGCGTTGGAGTAGGTGAGGGCGTCGGCCCGGCCGGCCTCCTCGGCGGCGGCCCGCACCCGGCCGAACTGCCGCTCGGTGTCCTCGACGGAGGCGAACGGCATGTTGAACTCGTCGGCGTACCGGCCGGCCAGGCGCGGGGTGCGGGTGGCCCCGTGTCCGCCGATGAGCACGGGCACCTTCGGCTGCGCGGGCTTGGGCAGCGCGGGCGAGTCGGTGAGGTCGTAGAACTTGCCGTGGAAGTCGAAGGTCTTGCCGGTCTCGGTGGCCCACAGACCGGTGATGACGGCCAGTTGCTCCTCCAGGCGGCCGAGCTTCTCCTTCGGGAAGGGGATGCCGTACGCCTTGTGCTCCTCCTCGAACCAGCCGGCGCCCAGGCCCAGCTCGACCCGGCCGCCCGACATCTGGTCCACCTGCGCGACCTGGATGGCGAGGACGCCGGGCAGCCGGAAGGTGCCGGCGGTCATGAGGGTGCCGAGGCGGATGCGCTTCGTCTCCCGGGCGAGGCCCGCCAGGGTGATCCAGGCGTCGGTGGGGCCGGGCAGGCCGTCCGAGGCACCCATGCGGAGATAGTGGTCCGAGCGGAAGAAGGCGTCGAAGCCGAGGTCCTCGGTGGCCTTGGCCACGGCGAGCAAGGTGTCGTAGGTGGCCCCCTGCTGGGGCTCGGTGAAGATACGGAGATCCATGCGTTCCATCCTGCCTGTTCGGCGCGGGTGCGCCGGACAGGCTCTCCCGGCATCAGCCGGCCTCCCGCTCCGGCAACCCGGTGTCGCGGTCGGTGAGTTTGCGGAGCATCTCCAGGACCCGGTCGCGTGATTCGTCCGCCGCGTCGATCGCCTCCACGCACTGCCAGTAGGTGGCCTCGTCGTCGGCGGCGCAGGCGATGCCCACCAGGGCTATGCCGGTCTCGCCGAGCAGGGTGCCCAGGCGCATCAGGGCCTGGCGGGCGTCGCCCAGCTCGGTGAGCTGCGCGGCGCGCAGTTCGCCCGGGGCCAGGTCCGGGGTGTGCAGGACTCCGCAGCCGCGGCCCGCCAGTTCGGTCAGGCCGATGGCCTCGCCGCGCAGTTCCGGTGGGCCGTGGACGGCCAGCCGGCTGCCGATCGCCTGGGCGAGGGCCTGCACCTGCCACACCTCGGTCAGGACGTCCGGCACCTCTCCGCCGGCGGCCAGGGCACGTCCACTGGTCACGATGAGCCGCACAGCGTCCATGCGCTGCCCCCGTCTGTTTCCGACGCGCGCGGGGCGCGTCCGCCCGAACTCCGTCACTCACTACCCAGAGTGAAGGCGTGTGGGGCGAAAAGCCAGAGGAAGGCGGAAATCTTCGGACAACATCTCGATAACTGGCCGGATTTTGACTTCGGAGAGTGATAGCGGAGTGGTCGACTCCTCCGTACTCGGCCGTCCTGCCGCTCAGTCGTCCCGCGGGTCCGGCACGGGGAACCGCGACTCGTTCCGCTCGATCTTCGCCTCCAGCGCGGCCAGCGGGTCGACGCCCAGCACCTCGCAGAACTGGAGCAGATAGGCCAGGACGTCGGCGACCTCGTCCCGGACGCGGTGCGCGGTGTCCGGGTCGGCCATGACGGCGGCCGACTGCTCGGGCGTCAGCCACTGGAAGATCTCGACGAGTTCGCCGGCCTCCACGCTGAGCGCCGCGACGAGGTTCTTGGGCGTGTGGTACGGCTGCCAGTGCCGGGCGGCGGCGAACTCGGCGAGCCTGCGCTGGAGTACGGCGAGGTCCTGGGGGTGATCGGTCACGGGTCCAGGTGTACCACCGTGACGCCGTCCGCCCCCGCCGCCCACGAGGCGTCGGTCACCGCCCCGACGAGGCGGATGTGGCCGCGGTCGCACATCCGCGCCGCCAGCCGCAGGAGTTCGGCGCGCTGGCGCACGTCCAGGCCGCGGTCGAAGCCGTCGGCGAGGACCGTGAGCGTCTGCAGGGCGGCGGGGACCTCGCCGGCCGGGTCGACCTCCAGCACCCCGGGTCCGGTGAACAGCACCAGCGCGAGGGCGAGGTAGCGCAGTTCGCCGTAGCCGAGCCGGGCCAGGCCGGTGCGCACCCCGTCGCCCCGGTCGAGGAGGGCGCGGACCACGCCGCCGACGGCGGGTTCGGCCAGTACGTCCGCGACGGGGCCCGCGCAGCCGGTGCGGACCGCCGCGACGAACTGCGCGTGCCGCCGGCCGCATTCGGTGCGGGTGCGCCACAGCACCTCGGCGAGGTTGTCGCAGCCGCCCAGCAGGCGTCCGGAGCCGGTCGGTACAGGCTCCCGCATCCGGCCGGGCCGGGGGTCGCAGGCGAAGACGGAGCGCAGCGCGACCACCATCTGCTCGGCGGCGGCCAGCACCCTGCGCTGTCCGTCCGTCTTGCCGGCCACCCGCAGCGGCAGCAGCGGGGTGCCGAGCCGGTCGTCGGGCAGTGGCGCGCGGGTCACCGGCGCCGAACCGGCCGTGTGCCAGGCGGCCTGCACGGCACGCCGTCCGGGGTCGCGCAGGGCAGTCTCCAGCAGCACGACGCCGTCCGCCGACAGCCGCTCCCCCACGACGCGCAGTTCGGGCTCCGCCTGCACGGCGACGTCCAGGTGGACCGGGCCCTCGGCGCCGTCGGCCGTGCAGCCGATACGGAAGCCCCGGCGCCGCTGGGCGTCGGGCCGGGCCCGTTCGGGTACGCAGGCGACGGGATCGGGGAACACGGCGCCGAGTTCCGCGCCGCCGCCGAGCCGGGCCAGGGCGTCGTAGGCCCTGAGCGCGGTGGTCTTGCCGCAGCCGCTGGGCCCGGCGAGGAGGGTGAGCGGCCCGAGCCGCAGCACCGCGCGCCGGTGCCCCGCGAAGGCGGAGAGCCGCAGCTCCGTGACGCGGGGGCGGACGGGGAGCGGTGTGGCGGACTCCGCCGACGCCAATGACGCTGCCATATGCGGACCGTAGGACTCCGCCGTACGGCGAACCGTTTTGCCCCCGGAGCGTTCCTACGTTCGGGGGACGGCGCCGTCAGGACGGGACGGCACCGTCACACCCCGGGGACCCCCACGGCGTCCTCCATCAGCCCGTTGACCTCGGTCCCCGCCGGGCTCAGCAGGAAGACGTTGCGGTCCACCCGGTGCATCCCGCTGGCCAGTCCGAAGACGACGCCGGTGCTGAAGTCCAGGACCCGCTTGGCGACATCGCCCTCGGCGCCGGTCAGGTCCAGCAGGACGGGGATGCCCGCCATCAGCGTCTCGGCGACCTCTCGCGCGTCCGCGAACACGTTGACCCGCAGCACCACGAAGCGGCGGCGCCGCTCGGTCGCCGCCTCGGGCATCGCCCGGTGACCGACCGCCGAGGGCCAGGCGTCGCGTCCGCGCAGGGGAACGACCTGGGCGAGCCCCTCCCACTGCTCATCGGTGACGTCGTGGCTGTTCACCGGCTCCCCCGCATTCCACTCGCCGTTATTGCATGCACCAGCCAATTCTTACGTCACGTCACCCGTTCGGCCCAACTGCGACACGGCCCGCGAGGCTCATACCCGGGACGTGGCGTCCTGACGGCTGGCCAGGGCCCAGATGACGAACACGTCGATCGCCATCATGATCACCGACCAGACGGGCGCGTACGGCAGGAACAGGAACTGGGCGACCAGGCTCAGCGAGGCGATGACGATGCCCGCGACCCGCGCCCAGGCCATGTCCTTCAGCAGGCCGTACCCGGTGACGAGGACGAGGGCGCCGAGGACGACGTGGACGATGCCCCAGCCGGTGAGGCTCATCTCGTAGACGTAGGTGCCGATGCGGGCGTACACGTCGTCCTCGGCGATGGCCGCGATGCCCTGGAGGACGGCGAGGGCTCCGTTCAGCGTCAGCAGGACGCCCGCGAAGACGACGCCGCCGGCCGCCCAGCCACCGGGACGCCCGTCCGAGCGCCGGGACCAGGTGGCGTCGCCTTGGGACGGGCGTCCGGGAGGGGGTTCGGCGTGCTGGCTCATGTGCGCGGTCCTTTCTGCGGGTCCCCCGTACGGGCCTCTGCCCGCCGGCACCGGCACGGCGCCGCCGGGTCGTTCCGAGCCTGCGGGGCGCCGGGCCCCCCGGCCACGCGGGTCCGCCGTCCGGGTGAAGGGTCGCCCCGGCGTGCGCATGCGGCCGTGCGCCCCCTCGCGTTAACTGAGCCGCACCCGCGGGAGCGGACGAAGGAGGGCACGTGACGAGTCGGCCGGCGCCGGCGAACGCCGTCCCTGGCCGGGCCGAGCAGTCGCTGCGGCAGATGCTGCTGAGCCCCGGCTACCGGCGGCTGTTGCTGCTGTGCGTGCTGCTGGGCGTGCCGATCGCGCTGGCCTGCTTCTTCTTCGTCGGTCTCCAGCACCAGTTGCAGCACTGGGTGTGGACCTCGCTGCCCGAGGCGGCCGGTTACCGCACCCCGCCCTGGTGGTGGCCGCTGCCCGCACTGGTGCTGGCCGGGCTGGTCCTCGCGCCGATCGTGACCCGGATGCCGGGCGCCGGCGGGCATCTGCCGGTGAACGGTCTGGGCGGGCCGCCCGTCGGCCCCAAGGCGCTGCCGGGCGCGGTCCTGGCCGCGCTGGCGACCCTGCCGCTCGGTGTGGTGCTGGGTCCGGAGGCGCCCCTCATGGCGGTCGGCAGCGGACTCGCGCTGCTGGCCGTGCGGCGGGCGGGGGCGGGCGGCGACCAGCGGGCCGGGGCGCTCCTCGCGACGGCCGGCTCCACCGCCGCCATCTCCACCATCCTCGGCGGTCCGGTGGCCGCGGCCGTCCTGCTCATCGAGGGCGCGGGGCTGGCCGGGGCGCAGATGGTGGTCCTGCTGCTGCCCTGTCTGCTGGCCAGCGCCACCGGTTCCCTGGTCTTCACCGGCTTCGGCCAGTGGACCGGCCTGAAGATCGGCGCGCTCGCCCTGCCCGACCTGCCGCCGGCCGCCAACCCGGACGCGGGCGACTTCCTGTGGGGCGTCCCGACGGCGGCGCTGATCGCCGTACTGATCACGCTGGCCCGCGAGCTGGGGCACCGCACCGTCTCGTGGACGCGCCGGCACACGGCCGTGCGCACGGTCGCCTGCGCCACCGCGGTCGGGGTGTGCGTCGCCGCGTACGCGCTGATCACCGGCCGCTCCCCGGCCGAGGCGGCGCTCTCCGGGCAGGCCGCGCTCGCCCAGCTCGCGGCCGACCCGCACGCCTGGCCGGTGGGCGCGCTGATCGCCCTGGTCGCCTGCAAGGGGCTGGCGTGGGGCATCGCCCTGGGCAGCCTGCGCGGCGGTCCGATCTTCCCGTCCGTGCTGCTGGGCACGGCGACGGCGATGGCCTGTTCCGGGCTGCCCGGCTTCGGCGTGACCCCCGCGCTCGCCCTCGGCATCTCCGCCGCGGCGGCCGCCGTGACCGGGCTGCCGCTGTCCAGCGCGGTCCTGGCGGTGCTGCTGACGGGCGGGGACGCGTACGACCAGATGCCGCTGATCGTCACCGCGTCGGTGGTCTCCTTCGTCGTCTCCCAGGTGGTGCGCCGGAGGGAACCGGAGGCGGCCCACGCCCCGGCGACGGGAACGACCGGGTGACGGAGCGCCGCACCGTACGGAGCCGTTCCGCCTGGCACACCGCCCGGCCCTGGGTCGTACGCGGCTGCGTCGCGGTGGCCGTGGTCGTGGCCTACTTCCTGCTCCCCCTCGACCATCTGGGGCCGCACCGGCCCGTGCTGAGCTGGGTGCTGTGCGCCCTGCTGCTGGCCGTCGTGGCCGCGCTGCTGCTCCGGCAGATCCGCCACGTCCTCGTGGACCGCCCCGAGACCAGGCCCGGCGTGGTCATCACGATGCTGATCATCCTGTCCGTGCACATCTTCTCGGCCACGTACTACGCCCTGGCCAAGGAGCCGGGCGAGTTCACCGGCCTCCACACCCGCGTCGACGCGCTCTACTTCACGGTGGTGACGCTCGCCACGGTCGGGTACGGGGACATCACACCGAGCGGGCAGTCCGCCCGGATCGTGACCCTGATCCAGATCGCCTACAGCTTCGTCTTCCTCACCGCCGCCGCGACCGCGCTCAGCACGCGGGCCCGCGCGATGGTGGTGCGGCGCACGGAACGGGACCGGTCCGGCTGACGTTTCCGCAGCCCCGGGCCCTGTCCGCCGGGGTCCGCGCGACAGGAGGCCCGCTTGTCACCACCCCCGTGGGAGCACTACTGTCGCCACGCCTTGGTGAACGGGAAATCCGGTGTGATGCCGGTGCGGCCCTCGCCACTGTGAATCGGGAAGTCCGGCTCCGGCCCCTCGTGGGCAGCCACTGGATCCTTGTGATCCGGGAAGGCGTTGCCCGGACTGCGGTACCCGTCAGCCAGGAGACCGGCCAAGGCGCGTCGTCCATCCACGAGGTGCTGGAGAGGGTCTGCTGAGCCATGCACATAGCCGAGGGCTTTCTGCCACCGGCGCACGCGATCGCCTGGGGTGTCGCGTCCGCGCCGTTCGTCGTCCACGGAGTCCGGTCACTCACCCGTGAGGTCAGGGAGCACCCGGAGAGCACGCTGCTCCTCGGCGCCTCCGGTGCCTTCACGTTCGTCCTGTCCGCCCTGAAACTCCCCTCGGTCACCGGGAGCTGCTCCCATCCGACCGGCACCGGTCTGGGCGCCATCCTCTTCCGGCCGCCGATCATGGCGGTACTGGGCACCATCACCCTGCTCTTCCAGGCACTGCTGCTCGCCCACGGCGGGCTGACCACGCTGGGCGCCAACGTCTTCTCGATGGCGATCGTCGGCCCCTGGGCGGGGTACGGCGTCTACCGGCTGCTGCGCCGCTACGACGTGCCGCTGATGGTCGCCGTGTTCTTCGCCGCGTTCGTCGCCGACCTGTCCACCTACTGCGTGACCAGCGTGCAGCTGGCGCTGGCCTTCCCCGACCCGAGCAGCGGATTCCTCGGCGCACTCGGCAAGTTCGGGTCCATCTTCGCCGTCACGCAGATCCCGCTCGCGGTCAGCGAGGGCCTGCTCACGGTGATCGTGATGCGGCTGCTGGTGCAGTCCAGCAAGGGGGAACTGACCCGGCTGGGCGTGCTGCTCACCCGGTCGGGCAAGACCACGACCGACGAGCAGGAGGCGGTGGCCCGATGACCCGCAACGCGAAGATCAACGCCCTGCTGCTGCTCGCCGTGGCCGCGCTCGCGGTGCTGCCGCTGGTGCTTGGGCTCGGTGACCACAAGGAGGAGCCGTTCGCCGGCGCGGACGCGGAGGCGGAGACCGCGATCACGGAGATCGAGCCGGACTACGAGCCGTGGTTCTCGCCGCTGTACGAACCGCCGTCCGGCGAGATCGAGTCGGCGCTGTTCGCGGTGCAGGCAGCGCTCGGCGCGGGCGTGCTGGCGTACTACTTCGGTGTGCGCCGGGGCCGGCGGCAGGGCGAGGAGCGGGCGGCGGCGGCACTGCGGGACACTCCCGAAGGGGACTGAGTGCTGCCGATCGACGCGGCGGCCCACAGCAGCCGGTGGCGCCGCCGCCATCCCGTGGACAAGGCCGTGCTCGGTCTCGGCCTGACCGTGCTCGCGATCTCGCTGCCGCCCTGGCCGGGCGCCGCGCTGGTGCTGGTGACGGCGCTGGCGGTGCTGCTCGGCCCGGCGGGGGTGCCCGGACGGCGGCTGTGGCGGGCGTACCGGGTGCCGTTGGGCTTCTGTGTGACGGGCGCGCTGCCGCTGCTGGTCCAGGTCGGGGGCGCGGACGGGTTCCTGACGGTGGCGCAGGGCGGGCCGGTGCACGCCGGTGAGCTGCTGCTGCGGACCTCGGCGGCCTCGCTCGGGGTGCTGCTGTTCGCGTTCACCACGCCGATGTCGGACCTGCTGCCCCGGCTGGTGCGGGCGGGGGTGCCCGCGCCGGTCGTGGACGTGGCGCTCGTCACGTACCGGATGAGTTTCCTGCTGCTGGACTCGGTGCGCCGCATCCGGGAGGCGCAGGCGGCGCGGCTGGGGCACACCACCCGGGCCGCGACCTGGCGTTCGCTTGGCGGGCTCGGCGCCACGGCGTTCGTGCGGGCCTTCGACCGGGCGGCGCGGCTCCAGTCCGGGCTGGCGGGCCGCGGCTACGACGGCACCCTGCGGGTCCTGGTGCCCGAGGCCCGCGTCTCCGTGGCCTTCACGGCGGCGAGCGGCGCGCTGCTGGCGGCGCTGGCCGCCCTCACCCTCGTACTGGAAGGGCCGTTGTCGTGAGCGTGTGTGGGACGAGGGGGGCGACGGCGGAGGCGCTGGTCGCCCTGCGGGGTGCGGCCTTCGCCTACGAGGAGGGCCCGGACGTGCTGGCCGGGCTGGACTTCTCGGTGCGCGAGGGGCGGGCGCTGGCGCTGCTCGGCCGCAACGGCAGCGGCAAGACCACGCTGATGCGGCTGCTGAGCGGCGGACTGAGGCCGCGTGCGGGGACGTTGACGCTGGGCGGGGAGCCGGTGGCGTACGACCGCAAGGGGCTGACCCGGCTGCGGACCACGGTGCAGTTGGTGGTGCAGGATCCGGACGACCAGCTCTTCGCGGCCTCGGTGGGACAGGACGTGTCCTTCGGGCCGTTGAACCTGGGCCTGCCGGACGCGGAGGTCCGGTCCCGGGTCGACGAGGCGCTCGCCGCGCTGGACATCGGGGCGCTGGCCGACCGGCCGACCCATCTGCTGTCGTACGGGCAGCGCAAACGGACGGCGATCGCGGGGGCGGTCGCGATGCGGCCGCGGGTGCTGATCCTGGACGAGCCGACCGCCGGGCTCGATCCCGACGGCCAGGAACGGCTGCTCGCCGCCCTGGACCGGCTCCGCGCGGGCGGTACCACGGTGGTGATGGCCACTCACGACGTCGACCTCGCCCTGCGCTGGTCGGACGATGCAGCGCTGCTCACCCCGGACGGTGTGCGCACCGGTCCGACGGCGGCGACGCTGGCCCGCACGGATCTGCTGCGGCAGGCGGGGCTGCGGCTGCCCTGGGGCGTCGCGGCGGCCGGACTGCTGCGGGCGCGGGGCCTGTTGCCGGAGTCGGCGGCCGGACCGCGCACTCCGGAGGAGCTGGCCGCCCTGGCCGACTGACGTGTGCGCCGGCCGGGGCGGCCCGGGTTCACCGCGCGGAGTCGGTGTGCTCCGGTTCGGGTGTGGCAGCCGTCGGCTCGCCCTCGGTGCGGTCCTCGGCGCCGCCGCGGCGGCGGCCCGGCAGGACGGCGAGGACGATCAGCGTGCCGGCGGCCATGATGATGCCGCCGACGAGGCTGGTGGTCGAGACGCCGTGGGCGAAGGCCCGGTCGACGGCGTCGGTGAGGGCCCGCGCCTGCTCGGGCCCGGCGGCCGGGTCGGTGGCGAGCCGCTGGGCGACGGCGAGTCCGCCGCCCACGGAGTCCTGGGCGGTGTCCAGCGCGGCGGCCGGCAGGCGGTCGCCCACCAGGCTCGCCAGTTCGTCGCGGTAGGCGGTGCCGAGGAGGGAGCCGAGGACGGCGATGCCGAGCGAGCCGCCGAGTTCGAGCGCGGTGTCGTTGGCGCCGCCGCCGACGCCCAGCTCGTCCTCCGGGAAGGTGCCCATGATGGTGTCGGTGGCCGGGGAGACGCTGAGGCCGATCGCGAGGCCGAGGAGCAGCATCGGGGCGAGGAAGTCGGCGTAGGTGGAGCCCTGGTCGATCAGGACCAGCAGGAGGACACCGGCCGTGCCGATCGCCATGCCGGAGCCGACCATGGCCCTCACGCCCAGCTTCGGGGTGAGCCGCCCGGTCACCGCGGCGCCGACGAACACGGCCCCGGCCAGCGGCAGCAGCCGTACGCCCGTCTCCAGCGCGCCGTAGCCGAGCACGAACTGGAGGAACTGCGTGGCGTAGTAGATGGCGCCGTAGGTGCCGAAGAAGAAGAACAGCACGGCCAGCATCGAGCCGCTGAAGGGCCGCAGCAGGAACCGGCGCACGTCCAGCATGGGGTGGGGGTGGCGCAGCTCCCAGGCGACGAAGGCCACCAGGCCGACGCCCGCCACGACGGCGGCGGTGACCGGGCCGGCGCCCCAGCCGAAGTGCGGGCCCTCGATGGTCGCGTAGACCAGGGAGCCCACGGAGACGATGGAGAGCAGACCGCCCACGTAGTCGATCCGGCCCATGCCGGCCGCCTTGGACGGCGGTACGAGGAGCAGCGCGCCGACGGCCGCGAGGACCGCGATGGGGACGTTGACCAGGAACGTCGAACCCCAGGCGTGGTCCTCCAGGAGCCAGCCGGCGACCAGCGGGCCGACCGCGATGGCGAGTCCGGAGGTGGCGGTCCAGGCGGTGATGGCGCGGGCCCGCTCGCCCTTGGGGAAGACCGCGACCAGCAGCGACAGGGTGGCCGGCATCACGACGGCGGCACCCACGCCCATGACCGCGCGGGCCGCGATGACCAGCCCCGTCTCCTCGACCAGGCTGCCCATCACCGAGCCGCCCGCGAAGATCACCAGTCCGGTGATCAGGGCGCCGCGGCGGCTGTACTTGTCGCCGATCGCGCCGAGCACCAGCATCAGCGCGGCGTACGGGACGGTGTAGCCGTCGATGACCCACTGCAGGTCGCTGCTGCTCAGGCCCAGGTCGGCGGTCATGTCCGGTGCGGCCACGATCAGGGACGTGTTGGCCATCACGACGATCAGCAGGCTCAGACACAGCACGAGGAGGGCCCACCAGCGCCGTGGGTAGGGCCCGTTCATCTTCTCGACGGGGGTGGTGGCCAGTAGGGGCATGGGGGCTCCGGGAAAACGCGGGCAGTTAATTGCCCATCTATGTGCAGACAAGCGTCAGCGTAGTTTGTTGCACAGTGGTGTGCAAATATGACTGTTCGACGAGGCCGGGGGGGGACGAGGAGGAGGGTGGCGGCATGCGAAGGGCACACGGCGCGAACGGCGGAGGCGGCGGGACTGGCACCCGTGCCCGGATCCTGTGCGCGGCCGAGCGGCTGCTGGTCCGCGATCCCGACAGCAGCCTCGCGGAGGTCGCCGCGGCGGCCGGCGTGGCGCGCCGCACGGTGTACGTCCACTTCACCGGCCGGGACGCGTTGGTCGAGGGGCTGGTCGAGGAGGCCGCGCGGGCGGTAGAGCACGCCCTCGCCGCGGCGGACGCGTCCGCCCCGGACGACGACCCGGCGACCGCGCTGGGCCGCTTCGTCCGCACCCTGTGGCCGGTCGGTGACCGCTACGGCACCCTCATCGTCCTCGCCCGCCGCCGAGGACTCGGCCCCGACCCGGTGAACGCCGTCCTCGGCCCCGCCCGCTCCACGGTCACGGGGATCATCGCGCGCGGACAGCGGGCGGGCGTCTTCCACACCGGTGTTCCGGCGGGGGTGCTCGGGGCGGCACTGGAGGCACACCTGCTGGCGCTGCTGGGCTGCGCGCGGTCGGGGACCTGGGAGGACGACGGCACGGGGGCGGCGGTGGCCGCGCTGGTGGTGGCGGGAGTGGAGAGCGGGACCGCGGCAAAGGTGGCGGGAGGCGCACGGCTCCCCGCGGGGACGAGGCCGGGGCGGGGCCGCCGGTGACCCGACGGGCGCGGCGGGTGGCCTACGCGCCGGGAGCGGAGTCCTCCGGCACCGGTGCCGGGCCGGCCTCTGCGACCACCGCGTGTGCGCGGCGCTGGGGCACTCCGGCCGCGATGAGCGTGGCGACGGCGGCCCGGGTGCCGTCGTCCTCCAGGGCGCCGGTGTTGACCTGCTCCAGGAGGGCGACGGTCATCGCCTCCAGTCCGGCGCTCAGCACGGCCGGCGGCAGATGCGCGGGGAAGACGCCGTCCCGCTGGCCGCGCTCCAGGATGGCGGTGACCTCGGCACGGGCCGGGGCGAGGATCTCGGCGACGCGCTCCACGCCCAGATCGTGCCGGGCCAGCGCCAGGAGCATCCGGTAGCGGTCGCCCACGGGCCACATCAGCAGCACGAAGTGCGCGAGCGCCCGGTCGGCCGCTTCGCCGGGCCCGACCCGTTCCGCCCCGGCGGCCATCGCGCCCCGCAGCACCTCGGACGCCTCCTCGGCGAGGGCCTCGAGGAGCGCCGCGCGTCCCGGGAAGTGGCCGAAGAGGGTGCGCCGTACGACACCGGCGGCGCGGGCCAGCTCCTCCAGGGTGGTGTCCGGATTCCGCCCCAGCTCCCGGCGGGCCGTGGCCAGGATGCGCGCCCGGTTGGAGCGGGCGTTGCGTCGCTGCGGCTCACGGGCGACGGGCTTGGACACGGCGACCTCGGGGCGGCGTTGCGGGGG
>NZ_QHJH01000081.1 GCF_003947455.1 Streptomyces sp. WAC 04229
TCCTGGTCAACGGCGCGGTGGGCACCGTCGCCGTCACCGAGGGACGTCCGCGGTCGGTCACCTACGTCACCGTCGCCGACGGACTCATCACCGGCCTGTACATCCTGTCCGACCCCGAGCGGCTGGCGTTCGTGCTGCACGACATGTTCGCCGTGCCCTTCGACGACATCGCGCGGATCGTCGAGCGCAGCCCGGCCGCCACCCGGCAGCTGGCCAGCCGGGCCCGGCGCCGGGTGCGGGACGCCACCCCCGCCGCCGACCCGGACCTGGGACGGCAGCGCCGGGCGGTCGAGGCGTTCCTCGCCGCGAGCCGCGCCGGGGACTTCGAGGCGCTGGTGTCCGTGCTCCACCCGGACGTGGTGCTGCGCGCCGACGCCGGTGCGCTGGGCCGGGGCCCGGCCGCCTCCAAGGTCGTCGCCGGCGCCCGGACGGTCGCCACCGGCGCCTTCCACTTCCGCCACCTCGCGGGGGCGGCACGCCTCGTCCTGGTCAACGGCGCGGTGGGCACCGTCGCCGTCACCGAGGGACGTCCGCGGTCGGTCACCTACGTCACCGTCGCCGACGGACTCATCACCGGCCTGTACATCCTGTCCGACCCCGAGCGGCTGGCCCGCCTCGACCTGTCCGCGCTGGAGGCCTGACCGGGACCGGGAGCCGTCGGCGCAGGGGCGCGCCGACGGCCCGTATCCTCGGTGACATGCGAGAACACACGGTGGACCGGGCCGCGCTGCGCGCCGACTGCGGGCAGTGCTTCGGTCTGTGCTGCGTGGCCCTCCCGTTCGCCCGCTCGGCGGACTTCGCCATCGACAAGGACGCGGGGAAGCCCTGCCCGAACCTCGGCACCGACCACCGCTGCGGCATCCACGCCGAGCTGCGGGACCGCGGCTTCACCGGCTGCACGGTCTACGACTGCTTCGGCGCCGGGCAGCGGGTCTCGCAGGTCACCTTCGGCGGACGGGACTGGCGCACCGGCCCGCCGGAGCGCGCCCGCCTCGTCTTCGACGTCTTCCCGGTCGTCCGCCAACTGCACGAACTGCTCTGGTACCTGGCCGAGGCGCTCACCCTGCCCGCCGCCCGCCCGGTCCACCCCGACCTGCGCCGCGCCCTGGCCGACACCGAGCGGCTCACCGACGGGACCCCCGAGGACCTGGCGGCCCTCGACGTGGCCGCGCACCGCCGGCGGGTCAACGCGCTGCTGCTGCGCACCAGCGAACTGGTGCGGTCCGGCACCCGCGGCCGCAAGAAGAACCGCCGCAACGCCGACCTGATGGGCGCCCGCCTCAAGGGCGCCGACCTCGCCGGGGCCGACCTGCGCGGCGCCTACCTCATCGCCGCCGACCTCACCGGCGCGGACCTGCGGGGCGCCGACCTGATCGGCGCGGACCTGCGCGACGCCGACCTGACGGACGCGGACCTGACGGGAGCCTTCTTCCTGACCCAGCCGCAGCTCACCGCGGCCCGGGGCGGTGCCGGTACCCGGCTGCCGGACTCAGTCACCCGTCCGGTGCACTGGACAGCGGGCCGCTGACGCGGCGTCCCCGGCGTCGTCGGTGTCCGCGGTGCGGGCGCCGTCCGCCGGCGCCGGGACGGGACCGCCGGACGCGGTGCGCCGCTCCAGTCGCAGCCGCAGCCCCTCCGGCATCAGCGTGAGCCGCTCGGTCACCCGCAGCCGGTAACCGGGCTCGGGCCGCAGCTCGTAGCGGCGCAGCAGCAGACCCAGGACCAGCGTCGCCTCGTGCAGCGCGAACTGCCGCCCGATGCAGGCCCGCGCCCCCGTCCCGAACGGCTTGAAGGTGTGCGGGGCGCGCGACCGTACGGCCTTCGCGTCGAAGCGGTCCGGGTCGAAGCGCTCGGTGTCCGGGCCCCACACGTCGGGGTCGCGGTGCAGCATGCCGGTGAGCACCAGGGCCCAGGCCCCGCGCCGCATCGGGTACGCGCCGCCCAGCACCGTGTCCTCGCGGGCCTCCCGCGCGAAGGCGGGGGCGGTCGGCCACAGCCGCAGCGACTCGTCCAGCACCCGGCGCGTGTAGCGCAGCCTGGCCACCTGCTCGTAGCCGGGTGCCTCGGTGCCGCCCCAGACGCGGTCCACCTCGTCCCGGACCCGGGCGGCGACGTCGGGGTGCTGGGCGAGGTAGTGCAGGGCGAAGGAGAGCGCGCCCGAGGTGGTCTCGTGCCCGGCGACCAGGAAGGTGATGACCTGTCGGCGGACGTTCTCCGCCGACAGCCGCTCACCGGTGACGGGATGGGTCGTCTCCAGCATCCGGTCGAGCAGGTCGCCCTCGCCGCCCCCCGCGGCCCGGCGTTCGCGGACGAGGTCGTCCACGGTGCGGTTGAGGTGGGCGATGTCGGCGGCGTTGCGACGGCTCGCGTCGCGCAGCAGCCAGGGGGCGAGCGGCGCGGGCACCGTGTTGAGGCGCTGCGCGTAGGTGAGCGTGCCCACCATCGCGGAGACGAAGGGGTGCGGGCGGGAGCGCTCGAAGGACCCGAAGTCGTGCCCGAACCCGGTACGCGCGATGGTCTCCAGCGTCAGCTTGGTCATGTCGCCCGGCACGTCCACCGCCCGTCCCGCGGCCCCGGCCCGGTCCCAGTGGCCGGTGAGCCGTGAGGCCACGTCCAGCATCATCACGTGGTACCCGGCCATGGCCTCGCGGCTGAAGCCGGGCGCCAGCACGTCGTGCGCGAGCTGCCAGTTGGGCTCGTGGTTGTACGCCGTGAACAGGCCGTCCCCCGCCACCGGCCGCAGGTTGGCCACGCCGAGCCCCACGTGCTTGGCGAAGCGCGACTCGTCCGCCAGATCGGCGGCGAGCCGGGCGCCCCACACGAACACGAACTCCTTGCCGAAGGCCCGCCGCCGGAAGATCGGCCCCAGCTGCCGCGCGTACCGCAGAGAGTCCTGCATCGGCGTGCGCCGGCTCGCCCCGATCACGTCACCCAGCAGGGGGACGCGGTACGGCGGGCGGGGTATGCGGCGCAGTTCGGGCCAGCCCAGCTCGGCGCTGCGGAAGCCTTTCGGCAGGCCGTCCCGGGCCGCCTCGTTCGTCGTCCGGGCCATGCGCGGTCTCCCTTGACGCGGCGGCGTGCTGCCCACCTGGGGCAAGCGTGTTGTACATGGATTCAATAGCGGCTCCCAGTCTCGTCCCGTTGTTGAACCGGCGTCAAGTAAGGTGCGGACATGGCCGCGAAACAGGGCGAGCGCACACGCCGCCGGCTCAGCACCGGCGAGCGCCGGGAGCAGTTGCTGTCGGTGGGGGCGCGGCTGTTCTCGGAGAGCCCGTACGACGAGGTCTGGATCGAGCAGGTCGCCGAGATCGCGGGGGTCTCCCGCGGGTTGCTGTACCACTACTTCCCGAACAAGCGGGATTTCTTCGCGGCGGTCGTCGAGCGCGAGAGCGAGCGCATGCTGCGGATGACGGCGGCCGTGCCGGGGGTCCCGGTCCGCGAGCAGCTCACCGCGGGGCTCGACGCGTACCTGGAGTACGTCCGCGCCCACGCACACGGCTACCGCGCCTTCCACCGCGCCGACGCGACCGGCGACCAGGCGGTGCGCCGGGTCTACCGGCAGGCGCTCGCCGCGCAGGAGCGGCAGATCCTCGCGGCCCTGGCCGCCGACCCGGAGTTCGGCCCGGCCTTCGAGGAGCGCGGCGACGTGCGGCTCGCGGTGCGCGGCTGGCTGGCGTTCACCACCGCGGTCTGCCTGGAGTGGCTGCGGGACCCGGAGCCCGCCCGGGAGCAGGTGCGCGACCTGTGCGCGCGGGCGCTGCTCGGCGCCATCGCCCCCTGAGCGCCCCCGTTGCACTTCGGAACGCGCCCTCGGGCTGCTGAAGTGCGCCGTCCCGCACGCTGAAAAGGTCTCGCAAAGATCACGACTCCTGGTTGGCGCGCGCCTCGAACTCCGATAGGTTAGGTGAGCCTTACCTAATGAATTGATGACGGAGGTTGAGGATGGGTGACAGCCACGCCTGGACGGCCGCGCCTGCCGCGGCGGAGCAGGCCCGCTCCGTACTCGCCGCCGCCTGGTCCTGCGCGGTGACCGCGGAAGGCGGCCGCGAGGAGTTCGTCGGCGCGCACACGGTCGCCGACGACGGCCAGGTGTTCCTGCACGTGCCCGAGGACAGCGCCCTGCTCGGGGCGGCGATCTGCGCGCCGCGCGGAGAGCCGTCCGCCGTGCTGGAGTTCGCCGACGTGGCGCCCGTCCCGGTGCGCGGCCGGATCAGGGCCCGGCTCTGGCTCGCCGGGTGGTTCGCCGTGGCGGACGGGCACTTGGCGTTCCGGCCCACGCGCGTGGTGCTGCGGCGGCCGTCCGGTTCGGTGGTGGTCGACCCCGACGAGTTCGCCGCCGCCGAGCCCGACCCGCTGGCGCTGGCCGAGGCCCGGCTGCTGACCCACCTCGCCGACTGCCACGGCGACGCGGTGGAGCGGCTGACCCGGCTCGTCGAGGCCGACAGCCTGCACGGCGCGGTCCGGGTGCGGCCGCTCGCCGTCGACCGGCACGGGCTGACCCTGCGCATCGAGCGCGCCCGCACCCACGGCGACGTACGCCTGCCCTTCCACGCGCCGGCCGACGACATCGGTCAGCTCACGGAGCGGGTGCACGTGCTGCTGTCGCAGGCGAGCGCCGCCTCCTGCCCACGGGCCCTACAGCGGCAGCGCACAGACGGCGACGGGTGAGGCGAACGGCTCCCCGGCGGAACGCAGTTCACCGCCCTCGGACACGCGGAAGACGCTGACGGTGCCCGACCTCTGGTTCGCCGCGAAGAGCAGCCCGCCGTCCGGGGAGAAGGCGATCTGCCGCGGGAAGTCGCCGCCCACCGGCACCGTGCCGAGCAGCCGCAGCCGGGCGCCGTCCGCCTCCACCGCGTAGCGCGTGAGGCTGTTGTGCCCCCGGTTGGCGAGGAAGGCGTGCGTGCCGTCGGCCGTCACCAGGATCTGCGCCGGGTGACTGGTGCCGGACCCCGTGCCCGTGGACTGCGCCTCGCCGACGGTCAGGCGGCCCGTCCCGGGGTCGTAGGCGCAGACCGCGACCGTGTCGTCGACCTCGTTGGCGAGGTAGGCGTGGCGACCGCCGGGGTGGAAGGTGAGGTGGCGGGGTCCGGCACCCGGCCGGGTCCGGGCCCGCGCGACCTCGGTGAGCCTGCCCGACGCCTCGTCCAGCCGGTAGGTGTACACGGTGTCCGTGCCGAGGTCCACCGCGAGCACATGGCCGCCGTCGGGAGCGGTGACGATCTGGTGCGCGTGCGGCCCCTGCTGTCCGGGGCCGGGCGGGGGAGCGGAGTGGGCGACCAGGTCGGTGCGCTCCCCGAGCGCGCCCGAGGCGTCGATCGGGTGCACGGCGACGCTGCCCGAACCGTAGTTGGCGCTGAGCAGCCAGCGCCCGCCCGGATGCACGGACAGATGACAGGGCGCGGCGCCCCCGGTGCTCCGGCTGCCCAGGACCGTCCGGTCGGACAGCCGGACGGCGGTCACCGCTCCCTCCTCGCGCTCGCTCACCGCGTACAGGGTGCGCCCGTCGGGATGCGCCGCGAGATACGAGGGATCGCCGACGCCGGTGAGGACGCCACGGCCGGTGATCCGCCCGGTGCGGGGGTCGTACTCGGCGAGTCCGACGCCCTTGCCGCCGCCTTCGGCCGAGGTGTACGTGCCGATGTACAGCGGGCGCGGGCCGGTGGAGTCGCCCTGCCTGCCCGAGGCGCCCGCGCTCGCGCCCGGCGCCGTGGGTGTCGGGGAGGACACCGGAGCCGACGGCTCCGGCTCGCCGCCGCACCCCGCCGCCGCGGGCAGCGCCGCCGCCGCACCGGCCGTCCGGGCGATCAGCCCGACGAACCGCCGCCTGCTCCAGCCGTCACCGCTCACGCACTGCTCCTCGCCTCGCTCTCAGTGGCTCGCCCACCGGCCCGCCGCCCCCTACCAGTCCCCGTCCTCCACCGGCTTGCCCTGCGCGTCCTTCAGCGGCCGGACCTGCTGCTGCCCCGGTGCCTGCCACGGCTCGTGGTCGTCCCCGAGCCACTCGCCGACCGGCTCGACGTCCCGCAGCGGCCCGGTGGGCGCGAGGTCGTGGGCGTCCTGGTCGTAGTAGTCGTACCAGGGCAGGCCCGCCTGGGTGTACGCGGCCCGGTCCACCGGGGACGGCGGCGGCTCCTCGCCCGTGACCCGACGCCACTGAGGCGGCGTCACCAGGTGCACGAAGACCCGGCCCGCCGGGCTGTCGGCCCAGTGTTCCAGCGGCCGTTCGTCCCGGTACACCTCCTGGCGCATGGACCCGCCGACGCCCAGCCCCATCGCGGGCGCGGACCGGGGCCGGGCCGCGCCCCCGTAGGCGGCGGCCGCACCGGGGGCGGCCGGAGCCGGCATCGCCGCCCCGAAGGCGCCACCGGGCGGGGCCGCCCGGCGCGCGAACTCGGCGCGCCGCCGCTCCGCCTCCCGCCACCGCTCGCGTTCCCGGTCGTTGAGACGGAAGTCCTGCAACTGGACCCCGCCCCAGACCTCCTCGCCGGTGACCTGGCCCTCGACGGTCGCCCCCATGCCGAGCGGCACCGCCACGAACTGCCGGACCGTGCCCGTCCCGGAGTTGATGCCGTCCAGCCAGGGCTGGCGGGGCAGGACCACGTAGTTCTGCGGATCGCGGGACAGCCGGGCGCTCCAGGGCCTGCCCGAGACCGCGCACACCTTGCCCACCCCGACCTGGAGCGCGGTGGGCTCGCGCGTGCCCGCGAAACTCAGCCACATGGCCTCCCGCAGGTACACCGGCAGCATCACGCCGCCGCGGGCCCGCCAGGACTCGGGGACCGTGTCGGCGTAGTCGGCGACGCGGCGGACCGGGAACTCGCCGAGCCCGGGAGGCAGCGGGTGGGTGCCCTGCTCGGGCAGCCGCAGGGTGCGGATGAACCGCACCACGGCCCCGCCCGGCAGCAGCAGCCGGTTCCCGTCGATCCGCACGCTGGTGTCGGTCATCCGTACGCCCCCTCGTCGTCGTCCGCTCTTCCTCAAGGGGAACGCCGCGCGGCGCCGCTGCGGTTCCGCTTCCGCAGCACCGCCCGTCCCCGGTCCCGCAGCCGGGTCAGCCGAGGCATGCGTTCACGCAGTTCGCGCGTGTGCCGGTCCAGCTCCTCCAGGAGTCGCCGCGAGCGGTGCTCGGTGTCCATCTCGTCGATGATCCGGTCGACCTCGGCCAGCACCGCGCCCCGCAGCTGCCACTGCCGGGAATCGCGCCTGACCTCCTCCAGGAGCAGTTCGGCCAGCCGGTCCCGGGTGGCCGCCGCCTGGCGCAGCTCGCTGGAGAGGCGCTCCTCCGCGGACTCGGCGTTCTCGCTGGCGCTGGTGGTGACCAGCACCGCGAAGCTCACCACGGCGTCGGCGATCTCGGACAGCAACTGCTGGATGGTGGCGCCCGTCTCCGGCGGGAACAGGGGCTCGGGCTCACGTTCCTTCGCGAGGTCCGTGAAGCTGCGGGCGAGCACCCGCATGACCACCGTGCAGATCTCCAGCGTGTCCAGACCGGTGCGCAGCACCACCCGGTGCAGCAGCCCCTCCCGCACCCGGGGGTTGAGCCGCAGACTGTCCTCGGCCTGCCGCAGGTCCTCGTCCACCTCCCCGATGTCGTGGTCCAGCCGGCGCGCCTCGTGCAGCCGGGCCGCCGCTTCGTGGAACGGCGTGCTGTCGGCGGCCTCCTCGCCCATACGCAGCATCAGCTGGCGCACCCGCCGGGCCAGTTCCTCGATGGACTCGCCCGCCTGCTCCACCCACACCGGAGGGGCGAGGACCAGGTTGAATGCCAGTCCGACGATCGCCCCGATCAGGGTCTCCACCACCCGGGCCCACGCGAGGCTGCCGTGCGAGGTCACACCGAGCACCAGCATCGCGCTGATCGCCACCTCGGCCGTGAACTCGTGCGCCCGCACCAGGTGCCCGGCGCCCAGCGCCGCCACGATCAGCAGGGCCAGGCTCCACCAGCTCAGCCCGACCAACTGGCTGAAGGCGATGGCGATCAGCACACCGGCCACCACGGCGTTCACCCTGCGGAAGCTCATCTTGAGCGTGGCATACAGCGTGACCTGGACGACCAGGAGCGCGGTCAGGGGCGCGGTGAGCGGCGCCGCCGACTTGTCCGGGCTCAGCCGCACCGCGATGACATAGGCGATCGAGGCCGCGGCGGCCGAACGCAGGGCCTGCACGACCACGGGGTCCCTGAGCCACTTCACCCGCCGCAGAGCCGACTTCGCGGCCTCACGTACATCACGCATCCTCGGGCTGTTCCCTTCCCCGGGCGCCTCGAACGTGTTCCGGACAGGACGGTAACCGGACAAAGGGGATGGGAGTGGTTCCTACGCGCCGTACGGCGGCCCGCGTCGGCGTGGGGCCGCGCTCGTCAGGCGGTCACCTTGGCGAGGAAGGCGGACAGATTGCCCAGGGTCCGCTCGATCTGCTCCTCCAGGGAGAGGCTCTCCTCGAAACGGGCGCCGCTCTGCGACACCTTCCTGCCCCGCAGGTACAGCGAGCAGGCCAGGTCGGTGCACATGTACAGCCCGACCGAGTTGCCCTCGCGTCCGGCCGCCCCGGCCCTGCGTGCCGTCATCAGCGATACGCCGCCCCGGGGATGGGTGGTGAGGCACAGCGCACACAGGCTGCGCTGGAAGTAACCGGCGCGGGCCTGCTGGAACCGCAGCGACAGGCCGGTCAGCCGTCCGTCCAGGTCCGCGACCAGATAACTGCGGTCGGGCGCACCGGGATCCCGCCAGCCGAGGAAGTCGAGATCGTCCCAGGGGCGTTCGCCGAGATCGCGCGGGAGCGGCAGGCGCTTGGCCTCTCCCTTGGAGCAGTTGATGAAAGAGGTGCGGATGTCCTGCTCGACGAGTGCTCTCATGGGGAGCCTCCCCTTCGGGTGCCGGCGTGGAAGACCTGAACGGCCAAACCTAGAAGCCCTAGGTTTTCGCCTAGCGTAGATAGCCGCCAGCGGAAGGGCCACCGTATTTCGGCGAGCGGGATTTCATAGCATGAATTAAGTGCAGAGGGAAGTCGCGTGCTGCCGCACGTCAGAGGTATGTTGCACACCGGGCACGGTACGGAAGGAGCCACATGGCGGGGCGGAACGGGCGCACGGTGCGCGACCTGAGAAGGGCCAACCGTACGGCCGTACTCCAGCGGCTCTACTTCGACGGGCCGCTCAGCCGCTTCGAACTGGGCCCGGCGACCGGACTCAGCTCCGGCTCCGTCAGCAACGTCGTCGCCGACCTGGTCGCCGACGGCCTGGTGGAGGAGGCCGGCAGCGTCGACTCCGACGGCGGCAGGCCCCGCACCCTGCTGCGGGTGGCCCCCGCCAGCGGCCACATGATCGGCGTGGACGTCGGCGAGACCCGGGTGCGCGTCGAACTGTTCGACCTGACGCTCACCGAACTCGCCCGCGCCGAACGCCCGCTGACGCAGCAGGGCTACGACGTCGAGGTCATCGTCGGCCACATCCGCGACGGCATCGCCGAGGTGCTGGCCGCGGCCGGTCTCCCGCCCGGGCGGCTGCTCGGCGCCGGGATCGGTGTCCCCGGCATCGTCGAGCACACCCAGGACCGCGGCGCCGTGGTGCACGGCCAGACCATCGGCTGGGACGCGGTCCCGCTGGAGGCCCTGTTGCGCGCCGGGTCCCCGCTGCCCGACACCGTTCCCCATTTCATCGACAACGGCGCCAAGACCCTCGGCCAGGCCGAGATGTGGTTCGGCGCCGGACGCGGTGCCCGCAACGCCGTCGTCGTCCTCTTCGGGTCCGGCGTCGGCGCCAGCCTCGTCACGCCCGAGGTCGAGCAGGGCCGGGCGGTCGAATGGGGGCACCTGACCGTCCGGGTCAGGGGACGCCGCTGCCGCTGCGGCGCGCTCGGCTGCCTGGAGGCGTACGCGGGCGCCGAGTCGCTGCTGGCCCGGTGGCGGGAGGAGGGCGGATCGGTGCCCGGGGGCGCCGACGAGGAGACCGCCCTGACCACCATGCTCGCCGCCGCCTATCCGCCTCGGGGCGAGGCGCCCGACCCGGTCGCGCTCGCCGTCCTGGAGGAGACCGCCGAGTACCTGGGCGCCGGCCTGTCCGACCTGATCAACCTCTTCCAGCCCGAGCGCATCCTCATCGGCGGCTGGGCCGGCCTCCAGCTCGGCACCCGCTTCCTGCCCGCCGTCCGCCGCCACGCCGTGTCGTACGCGCTGCGCCACCCGGCCCAGAAGGTGACGGTCGACCTGGGGCGGCTCGGCCCGGACGCCGTCACCGTGGGCGCCGCGATCCTGCCCCTGGCCGACTTCTTCGCGCGCGGCGGGCGACGCCCCGAGCCGGCACCCGAATACCCGGTCCCCGCCTGGCGTACGGCGCTGGAGGAGCGGGCGCCGCACTGAGGTTACGCGAGGTGGCGCGGGGTACCCGGTGCGGTCGGACACGCAGGAGCACCACCGGAAGGAGCGCGCAGTGACCGACCACCGCCAGGAGGGTCCGGGCGAGAACGGCGCCCCCGTTCCCCGGGACCTGCCGGACCAGCAAGCCGGGACCGGGGACGACCCGTGGGAGGCCGCGGCGCCCACCCGCGAGCAGCGCGAGCACCTGCAGGGCGACCCGGCGGACGAGGCGGGCCGCGACGAGGACACCGGGACCGGCGGTGAGGACGGTGGCGAGGACGCGGCCGAACCCGCCGACGACGTCCCCGACACGGACGAGGCCGGAACGGGCCGCCAGGGCGCGCCGCACTCGGCCGCGGTCCACCCGGAGCACCCGGTGCCCGACGAGTCCTCCGGCTGACGGCGCGTACGAAGACGGATCAGGGGGCGGGCCAGGTGCCCGCCCCCAAGCGTGCCGTGCCCCACGGGGCGGGCGCCGCTCAGCCGACCTTGCGTCCCCTCATCGGTGCCGTGTCCGCGCCCGCGCCCTCGCGCAGGCCGCCCAGGAACTCCTCCAGCACCTCCGTGGCCGAACGCGTCGCGCGCCAGCCCAGCTCCACCCGCGCCCGCGTGCAGTCCATCAGCGGCAGCCGCAGCACCGCGTCGAACAGGTGCGGCGACGCCGGAAGCAGCCGCAGCCCCCACGCGGCGGCGATCGCCGAACGGGCCGCGGTCCGGGGCAGCCGCACCGGACGCGCGCCGAACATCTCGCCCAGCACCTCCGCGTCCACGACCGGCTCCGCGGCGAGGTTGTAGGGGCCCCGCGCGTCCTCGGAGCGCACCGCCAGCCGATAGGCGTGGGCCGCGTCGTCGGTGTGCAGCGCCTGCACCCGCAGACCGGGGACGTCCGGCAGGAAGGGCAGCGCCCCGGGGCGGGCCGCCGGGCCCGGCAGGAACCTGCCGCCGAAGATCCGGCGCTGCTCACTGGCCGACTCCCGCTTGAACAGGAACGCGGGACGCATCCGCACCACCCTGGTTTGCGGGTGGTCCCGCTCGAAGATGTCCAGGGTGCGTTCCAGGTAGGCCTTCTCCCGGCAGTACGCGGCGTCGGGCCAGCCGTGCGTCGGCCACGACTCGTCCACCGCGCGGTCCTTCGGCCCCGGTGAGTACGCTCCCACCGACGAGGCGTGCACCAGCGCCGGTACCCCGGCGGCGGCCACCGCCTCGAAGACCCGGATGGAGCCGAGGACGTTCGTGCGCCAGGTCGTCGCCGGGTCGTGCGTCGGCTGGAAGGCCCAGGCGAGGTGCACCACCGCGTCGGCGCCCGCGAAGTGCGCGCTCAGGTCGGCCCGGTCCGAGGCCAGGTCGACCGCGGCCCACTCCGTCCGCTCCGGCGACCACCCGGGGATCCGCCGGGCCAGCCCCAGGACGGACCCCACCTCCGGATCCTCCGACAGAAGCTTCACCACGCTGGTGCCCACGTTGCCGGTGGCACCCGTGACCACGATCCTGCTGCCCGCTCCGCCGCTCACCCTGCGCTCCTCTCGGCCGGTCGCCGCACGAGGTCACCGGGTACCCAGCGCGCCGGAAAGGCACGCGGGGCCCGGGCCGGACAGACGCAGGACAGAAGGAAGCCCCGACCGCGACGGGGGAATCACGGCCGGGGCGGCTCTGAGGCGGGTACGGATGGCGGTCGCCTCTCGGCGAAAGGCTCCACAGGGCTTCAGCCGAACGATCGTCCCTGTGGGCAAAAGGTGAGGCCCGGGGACACTGTCCCATCCGTACCCACGCCCTCTACAACGGGACGGGGGCGTCCGGTGTTCCTCCGTCCGGCCCTCCCCGGGGTGAGGTGTGTCACGGCACGGCGCCGCGGGCGAGCGGGCTCCGCTCCAGGGAGGCCAGCAGATCGGCCGGATCGCCGTAGACGGCGTCGGCGCCCGCCTCCTCGAGATCGGCGCGGGGCAGACCGCCGCAGAGCACCGCTACGCAGCGCACCCCGGCGCGGCTGCCGGCGCGCATGTCCCACACCGTGTCGCCGACGAAGACGGCCCGCTCCGCGGGCACCCCGGCCAGCTCCAGGGCGTGCTCGACCGGCTCCGGCGACGGTTTGCCCGCCTCCACGTCGTCCGCGCTCGCGGTGGCCGCGATCGCGTCGTCCGCGTCGATCGCCCGCCGCAGCGCACCCAGCTCCGGGCCGCCGGCGGAGGTGGCGAGCACCACCGTCCAGCCGTCGCCGGCCAGGCGGCGCAGCAGTTTCCCGGCGTCCGGCAGCGCGGGCAGGCGGTCGAAGTACTGCCCGTAGAGCGCCTTGTGCGCGGCGCTCAGCTCCGCGTCCCGGTCCCGGTCCCGGTCCTCGCCCAGGACGTGCCCCACGAGGTCCGAGGAGGGCATTCCGACGGCCCGGTGCAGGGCGTGCATCGGCACCTCGTGCCCGGCCTGCCGGAACGCCTCCCACCAGGAGACGACGTGCAGATGATTGGTGTCGACGAGGGTCCCGTCGACGTCGAACACCGCTGCGCGGTCCATGCGCCCTCGCTCTCCGGCCGGCGGCGGTCACCGGCCGTCCGGCGGGTACCACGTCATCCGCCGGCCACGCCGGACGGTGTACGGCCCTCCCGCGTCCAGGCCAGCAAATCCTCCAGGGACCACGTGGTGACGACCCGTTCGGGCGGCACCCCGCACTCCTCCGCCCGCGCGCACCCGTTGATCTGCCAGTCCAGCTGGCCGGGCGCGTGCGCGTCGGTGTCGACCGAGAACAGCACGCCCGCCGCCACCGCCCGGCGCAGCAGCCGCCGCGGGGGATCGAGGCGCTCGGGCCGGCTGTTGATCTCCACGGCGGTGCCGGACTCCGCGCAGGCGGCGAACACCTCGTCCGCGTCGAACTCCGACTCCGGCCGGCCCCGCCCGCTCAGCAGCCGCCCGGTGCAGTGCCCGAGGACGTCCGCGTGCGGGTCGCGTACGGCCTTCACCATGCGGCGGGTCATGCCGCGGGCGTCCATCCGCAGCTTGGAGTGCACGGACACCACCACCACGTCGAGCCGCTCCAGCAGCTCCGGCTCCTGGTCCAGCGAGCCGTCCTCGAGGATGTCGCACTCGATGCCGGTCAGCAGCCGGAACGGCGCCCAGGTCTCGTTCAGCCCGGCCACCACGTCCAGCTGCTCGCGCAGCCGCTCGGGGGAGAGCCCGCGCGCCACCGTCAGCCGTGGCGAGTGGTCGGTCAGCGCCGCCCACGCGTGGCCGAGCGCGGCGGCGGTGCGGCCCATCTCCTCGATCGGGCTGCCGCCGTCGGACCAGTCGGAGTGCAGATGGCAGTCGCCGCGCAGCAGCTCCCGCAGCGCTTCGCCGCCCTCCGCGCGCGGGGCCTCCGGCTCGCTCTCGAGCTTCTCCAGGTAGCCGGGCGTGCGCCCGGCCAGCGCCTCGCGTGCCACCTGCGCCGTCTTGGGGCCGATGCCCTTCATCGACTCCAGCGACCCGGCCCGCTCGCGCAGCTCCTCGGAGCTCAGCCCGCCGAGCACCCGGGCGGCGGTGCGGAAGGCGCGGACCCGGTAGGTGGGCGCCTGCGAGCGCTCCAGGAGGAACGCGATCCGCTCCAGTGCCTCGACGGGCTCCATCGGCACCTCCTCCCGCGACCTCCTGTGCACGTCCAGGGTTCCCCAGCGTCCCGGGACCCGCACCCCGGGCCGGTCCGATCCTCGCTCCCGCGCGTTGCGGCCTACCCTCTAGGCATGACCGAAATCGACAGCCCGCACATCGGCACTCCGCGGATCCTCGTGCTCCGGGTGCAGCCGGGCACGCCTCCGTTCCGGATCGTGGAGATCGACGGCCAGGTCGTCGGTGAGGCCAGGGCCGTCACCGACGTACTGGAGGCCGCGGCGGCCTTCGGCATCACGGTCCACGACCTCGACGACCCGGACGTGGTCCGCTGGGTGGGCGGGGACAAGTTCACCTGGACGGTGCACTAGGAAGGGCGGGCCCGGGCCCTTCGGGGGCGGCTCAGCCGACCGTCCACTTCTGGTTGGCGCCGCCCGAGCAGGTCCAGATCTGCAGCCGGGTGCCGTTGGCCGCGTTGTTGCCGGTGACGTCGAGGCACTTGTCGGCCTGCGGATTGACGATGTCCCGGGCGCCGGTGACGACCCACCGCTGCGCGGCACTGCCGTTGCAGTCCCACAGCTGGACCACCGTGCCGTCCGCCGTGCCGCCCGCGTTGACGTCCAGGCACTTGCCCAGCGCCCGGATCGTGCCGTCGGAGCCCACCGTCCACCGCTGGGCGGCGGTGCCGTTGCAGTCGTAGAGCTGTACGGGGGTGCCGTTGGCGGTCCCCGCCGCGGCGACGTCCACGCACTTGCCGGCCAGGCCCCGGATCGCGCCGCCGGTGCCGGAGTCGCTCGTCGTCACCGACACGTGGTCCACCACCAGCGACTGCGGGAAGACCGTGGAGGCGTCCGGGTCGCCGGGCCAGTAGCCGCCGACCGCCAGGTTGAGGATCAGGAAGTACGGCCGGTTGAACACCCACTGCTTCCCGCCCAGGTCGGCCGGGGTGCGCCGCTGGTAGACGTTGCCGTCCACCGACCAGGTGATCGAGTCGGGTGCCCAGTCGACCGCGAAGGTGTGGAAGCCGTCCGCGAAGGCCTGGCCGCCCGGCAGGGTGTAGCCGGCGCCGATGCCGCCGGCGCCCGAGTAGCCGGGGCCGTGGATCGTGCCGTGCACGGTGGAGGGCTCGAAACCGACGTTCTCCATGATGTCGATCTCGCCGGAGTCCGGCCAGTTCACCGGGGTGCCGAGCATCCAGAACGCCGGCCACATGCCCTGCCCGCGCGGCACCTTCATCCGGGCCTCGACATGTCCGTACTGCGCCGTGAACTTGCCCGAGGTGTTGAGGCGGGCCGAGGTGTACTGGCAGGTGCCGTACCAGCACTGGTAGTTGGCGGGGTTCTCCTTGCGGGCCGTGATGACCAGCTGGCCCTGGCCGTTCAGCGCGGCGTTCCGGTTGCCCGCGGTGTAGTACTGCCGTTCGTGGTTGTTGACGTTGTCGCCGGTCTCGATCTGCCACTTCGAGGAGTCGACGGCAGAACCGGCCGGGCCGTCGAAGGTGTCGGAGAACGTCACGGCGGCGGCCGCGGCGTCGGCGGCACGGGAATCGGGTTCCGCCTGTGCGGGGCCCGACACCAGGGACGCGGCGAGTCCCGCGGACAGGGCGGCGGCGAGGAGACATCTGCGGAGCAGGCGTGGACGGACCACGGCTCTCCCTTCCGTACGGCGCCCTGGGAGGGGGCGCCGACCGAGGTGGGGGGTTGAGGTGTCGCCTCTTGATTCAAGTATTGAGATAAGGGGTGGTCAATACATTGGTACGGACCAGATTCGCGCCAAAGTGCGCGGCCCACCACCGACATGGGGCCGGACGGTGCCGGGCCGCCTCGAGAGGTGGCCCGGCACGACGGGTCGGCTCAGCTGAAGAGCCGGTCCAGGAACGCGGCGAGGTTGGCGCGGGTGCGGTCGATCTGCTGCTCGACGGTGAGGGTCTCCTCCATGCGTCCGCCGGGTGCGGGCTTCTTCTTGCCCCGTACGTAGAGCGGGCAGTCGAGGTCGGTGCAGATGTAGAGGCCGACGGAGTTCCCCTCCCGCCCGGCCGACCCCGCCTTGCGGGCGCTCATCAGGGCGACGCCGCTGCCGGGGTGGGTCGTCAGGCAGAGCGAGCACATGCTGCGGCGCAGGAATCCGCGGGCGGTGGACGACGAGCGCAGGGTCACGCCGACCGGAACGCCCTCGCGTTCGGCGACGAGATAGCTGCGGGCGGGCGCCGACAGGTCGCACCACCCCAGGAAGTCCAGGTCGCCCCAGTGGTCGATGTCGGCCAGGTCCTTGGGCAGGGGGAGGCGTTTGGCCTCTCCCTTGGAGCAGTTGACGAACGAGGTGCGGATGTCGTGTTCGGTCAGGGGATTCATGACGTGGGTTCCTTCGGTTCCGGACGAGTCGAGGGTGGAGGAGAGGGAGAGACGGCGGACGTGAGCCACGGCGGTGCCGGGTAGGCCCTCACTTCGCGCTCGGAGCGCCAGAGGGCCCTGCGACCGGATCCTTCGGGTCCGGGTCCCGCAGTCGCCCGGCGATGGCTCGGGCGGCGGCGCTCACGGCGCGCTTGGGATCGGGTGCGGCCGTGGTGGGGGTGTCGGAGACGAGGGCCGTCGCCGGTGGCCGGCCGGCATCCGTGGACCCGTCGGGGGAGTGCGGGTCGGGTGACGCGCTGTCGGGGGCCGTTCCGTCAGGGGCGGATGCCCCGGGGTGACGCTGTTCTCTCATGGTGATCACATTTCGAGTCAGGGTGCTGTCGGGTCAGCCGGGCAGGGGGCGTCGCTCGGGTCAGGCGGAGCAGCGTCGCCCGGAGCGGCATGGGGGTCGCGGGCAGGAGGGCATGCCGACGTGCGGGCCGGCCCGTGCGTGGGCTGCTCGCGTGTGAGGTCAGGAGTGCCGCTGTTTCACTGCTCTACGACGGGCCTGCCGATTGACAGGGCGTCCGCGTGCCGTTGAGGCGACTTCGGAGCAGGCCGACGTCATGGCGAGCGGCGAGGAGGCCCGTCCACGGGCGCGCGGCCCTGCGACCCGTACGCAGAACCGCACGGGTGAAGGCAGCTCAGGCGGATGCCGCAGCCGGTGGCTTGGGAATTCTTACCGCGCGCCGCAGAGGAACGAGGGCGCACGGCCGGGGGCAACTATGGCCGCAACAGCTTCAGAACGGTCCATGTCTCTCGCCTCCTTCCGGCCGGGGCGCGCGGTGCGCGTCGACGCCGTACGCGTCGATGGGGACGGCGGAGAGCCCCGCCGCATGTGATCCCTGACAGGCTACACCGCCCGAGAAGACAAGCGGGAAGTATGTACAGCCCCAAGGTGCCCTGCCGGGCGTGAGCGCGGAGTGGCTGTCGATCCGCCGCGAGCCAGGTCACTCACGCGGGTGAATCCCGCCGCGCCCCGCGTCCGCCCCGGCCGGTCGCCGGGAAGTCCAGGTGAGGGTTCCTCCCTGTGGCCCTCACCGCCCCCGGCTCCATGCCAACCCGTGGCTCCCCCCCCCGGCCGGGGGCGGACACTCCCAGCGCGGGGTACGGCCGCTAGCGGCGTCGCCGCCACGACCGCCAAAGCCGGTACACCCGCAGGCCGGCCACCACGAGGACCACGGCGCCCAGGACGATCCCCACCCACGGAGGCAGGCTCCCCGAGTCGGGCAGGTAGATCGCCATCGCCGGCGCCGCGAGATGGTGCACTGGTACTCCTCGGGCTGCTTCGTCGGCCGGGTGGTGCCAGACCCCGTGTCCCCACGGAGCACTTCGTGCGGATGCTCAGCTTTACATCGAGGTACGCCGCGACCTCCCGTGCGACATGCCGCCCGCGAGTGCGGTAGCTCTCGCGTTGATCATCCGCTGCGGGCGGACTCAGAGTCGCTACCCCACGAGACTCCTTCCCCTCACGGCGCCTCCGGGGCCGAGGGTGAGGCGGGTGAAGTGCTCGGTCTGGATGATCCGGTTGCGGTCGGCTTCGGGAAGGCGGGCGAGGATGCCGGGCAGAGACCGTTTGCGGGTGACTTCGCCGCGGTGCGCGAGGATCGCCCGCCACTTCAGGTCGGCCCAGGGCGTGACGTCGACGCTGGTGGTCACGTATGAGTCCGGTACCGCCAGGATGGATTTGCCCGCCCCTTCGAGTAGCGGGCCTAGCAGACCCACACCGGACTCGGGGTGCGTGGCCGCGTACAGGGCGGTTGGCCGCCAGGGCGGGCCCGCTTCGGGATACAGGTGGGCGAGACCGGCCGCCTCGACGGCGAGCAGGGTGACTTGGTGCGTGCGAACGTGGTCGGGGTGGCCGGTCAGCTGGCCCAGGGCGTCGTGCCCGACGACGATGTCGGGTCGAAAGCCTCGGATGTGGGTGACGAGGCAGCTGACTACTTCGTCGAGGGGAGCGTCGACGAGTCGAGGCCGGCCGGGGGCCGCCTCGGGATTGCGTGCGTCGTTGTAGCCGAGCAGGCGTGGGGTGCCGGCGCTCAGGACATTCAGCGCGTCGATGAGTTCGGGCGTGCGGCGGCTGTCGGGCGCCCAGGTCGCGGTGACGACGGCGGTACGGGCGCCGTCGGAGTGGTGCTGGGCGAGCACGCCGCCGGCCAGGAGGCTCTCGTCGTCCGGGTGCGCGAACACCCCCAGTAGCGACGGCAGGCGCGGGACGTTCATGGTGAACAGTCTCCGTGAGGACTCGTCTCGATCCCGGATCGACCGGTCAGGCGTCGGTCGCCGGACCGATCCGTGGACTCGGCCCGGTGAACGGGGTGTCGAGGAGGTTTCGACGGGTGCGTGCGTGGGTCGTCCTGGTGAGCGCCATCGGGCGCGGCCACGGGGGCGACATTTACGGGCACACCAACAATCCGCAGGGTCGTTCGCGCGGTTGGAAAACCCTCACGTGCGTGCTTTCCGGACCTTCCGCGCGTGCACCGCGCGGCTCATCCGACGGCCCAGCAGCAGGTAACCGATCAGCGCACCGCTGGTGTTGAGGATGACGTCGTCGATGTCGAAGGCCCGCCCGGTGACCAGGGCGCCCTGTGCGAACTCCACCAGCAGCATCACCACCGCGGTCAGCAGCAGCACCTTCAGGAGCCCGCGCGTGCGCGGGGCGACGACCGGGACCAGGACGCCGAACGGCACGCCCAGCAGGATGTTCCCGCCGACCTGTTTGAAGGCGTCCCGCAGCGCCGGCTGGTCCAGGTACGCCTGCAGCGAGCGCCCGGGATGCAGGTTGGTGTGCGTCAGCGCCTCGGACGCGGGGGAGGGGTTCAGGGTCAGCCGGGCCAGCACCACGGCGAACGCGACCATGAAGACGAACGCGCACAGTGTCGCCAGCAGGCGCAGCGGCAGCGGGAGCGGGCGCCGTTCGTGCTGGTCGGCGTCCTTCGCCTGCGCCTTCCCGGCGCGGGGACGGGGCAGGAAACGCAGCCCTGAGGCGGCACGAGCCATTTGATTCCTCCAGTATTCGACATCCCCGCGTGGCGGAGCTATTACCCCCCGGACCGCCGAGGATGCCCGCCGGTCCGGGGGCCCGCTCAGGTCCCGTAGGCCACCCGCACCTCCTTGAAGCCCAGGGAGCGCAGCAGGCCCTGGAGCATCGCCGTGGTGTTGCTCTCGGCGCGGGTCTTCAGCTCGCTGTCCTCGGCGGCGTCGCCGATGTGCCGGGCCGCGAGCTTCTGCACGGCCTGCTCGCTGTTCGGGTTGTCCGAGAACAGGTCGCCGAGGCGGTCGAGGAGTCCGCGCTGCTTGGACACCGCGTACGAGCGGTCGGGGTCCAGGGCCGGCTCGCCGAGCGCGGCGTGCGGCAGCCGCAGCGTGGCGGACGTCCGGTCGTCGTTGACCGTCACGTCGTCCTCGCCCACCTTCCCGAGGTCGACGTAGGCGTCGACGGTGCCCGCCCCGACGTACAGGGTGCGGGAGCCGCGGACGGCGTCGGGCAGGAACTTGGTGTCCTTCTCCAGGTCCACGACGACCTGGAAGTTGCCGGAGGCTGCCTCGTAATGGCTGATGTCCTGGATGGACTTGAGCAGCGCGGGGCCCGAACGGTCCTTGGTCTCGGTGCCGAACAGGTCGTTCAGGCCCGGTATGACGCTCAGCCGGAGCCCCGCGAACAGCACGGCGAGGACCACCACGACCGCGGTCAGCACCTTCGCCCAGCCGGGCATGCGCCTCGCGGGCCTCTCGACGGGGCGCGTGGGATTCTTGACGGGAGTCGTCATGGCGACGGCCCTCCTTCCTACTGACCCTGATGCCCCCCATCTCCCCGGCCAGACGGAGCAGTTGGGGAACACGCACAGAGGACGGGGGCACGGCGGGGCGTACGACGGCTCAGGGCCGTCTCCTCAGCGGGCGGTCCGTGCAGGGCCGGGACGACCACACCGCCTCCCCGTGGGTGAGTCCCGGCAGCCGCAGTTCGGCCTCCCGGACCCGCCGGGCCGGCAGCTCGCCGGTGAGGATCCAGGCGGGGTCGCCGCCCGTCGTGCCGGTGAAGTCGGCGCCCAGCGCGGCGAGCCGGGCCGTCACCGAGGCCAGCGCGTCCGGCGGGACCTCCGCCTCGAAGGCGTGGTACGGCTCGTAGAGCACGGTCCCCGCCTGGCGCAGGGCGCGGCGCAGCACGAACGGCGTCAGCCCGCGGAAGTCGGCGGCGGTGCTGACCGGCGAGCTGAAACCGGAGCGGATCAGCGTCACCCGGCAGTCGGTGACCGCCGCCCCGGCCGGTCCGGTCAGCAGGGTGGCGTGGACGCTCTCCTCCACCGCCTGGTGGAAGGCGCGGGGGAGCGCGCCCAGCTCCGTCTCGTACGCGAACACCACGCCGGAGCCGCGCGGACCCGGCTCGACCCGCAGTCCGACGGTCGCCCAGTACCGGGTGTGGTCGAGCCACGGCATCTCCTCCGCCGCCTCACCCGTCCCGGCCGGGCGCTCCACGAACCGCACCCGGCCGGGCGCGAACTCCGCCTCGACACCGAAGTCCTCGGCCAGCGTCGCCGCCAGCACCTCCATCTGGACCTCGCCGTACAGCAGCAGCGCCGTCGCACCGGACGCCGCCGGGCTGGCGTGCAGCAGCGGGTCCTGGTCGGCCAGCGCGAGCAGCGCGGAGCGCAGCGGCGCCGCCTGCTCCGGGCGCCGCGCCCGGACCAGGGTCTGAAGCGTCGGCGCCGCGAACTGCGGCGCCCGGTCGGTGAGATCGCCGAGCCGGTCGCCGACGCGCAGGCCGCCCGGCACGGTGAGCGCGGCGATGTTCCCGGCGGTGAGCGTGGCGCCGCCGCCGACGACGTCGAGGCGGGTCACCCGGCCGGAGACCTCGGTGGTCCGGCCGTCGGCCTCGCGCCGCAGGAACGTCAGCCGCCCGCGCGGGCGCACCTCACCGTCGTAGAGGCGCAGGTACGCCGTCCGCCCGCCGCCGGGCTCCGGGCGCACGGCGAAGACCGTGCCGCGTGGCGCCGCGGCGGCGGCCGGTGCCGGTGCGGCGGCCGCCGGGACCAGGGAGACCAGGCCCTCGACCAGTTCGGCGACGCCCTGACCGCCGAGCGCTGAGCCGTGGTACAGCGGGTGGAAGGAGCCGTCGGCGGTGCGGGCGGCGAGGGCCGTGGCGAGATCGTGCGGCGTCGGCTCGGGACCGTCCACCAGGGACGCCAGGATGTCCGGATCGACCTCGGCGAGCGCCTCGGCGGCCCGCTCGTCCGGCGGGCGGGTCACCACCCGGGCGTCGGCGGTGCCTGCGCCCGTCACCGCCGTCAGCGGCGCGACGTGCGGAGTCAGCAGGCGCCGCACGTCGTCGAGCAGGCCCTCGGGCCGCGCCCCGGGCCGGTCGACCTTGTTGACGAACACGAGCGTGGGCAGCCGCAGCCGCCGCAGGGTGCGCAGCAGCACGCGGGTGCGCGCCTGCACGCCTTCCACGGCGGAGAGCAGCAGTACCGCGCCGTCGAGCACCTCCAGGGCCCGCTCGACCTCGGCGACGAAGTCGGAGTGTCCCGGGGTGTCGATCAGGTTGACCTGCGTGTCGCCGACGGTGAAGGCCGCGACGGCGGAGCGGATGGTGATGCCGCGGCGGCGCTCGATGCCGCCGTCGTCCGTACGGGTGTCACCGGCGTCGACGCTGCCGAGGCGGTCGACCGCGCCGTGGTCGAAGAGCAGCCGTTCGGTGAGGCTGGTCTTACCGGCGTCGACGTGGGCCAGAATGCCGATGTTCAGGGTGTGCGTGGGGTGCATGCGTGGTCGCGTCCTCGGGAACCGTGGGCCGGAAGGGGCACTGGGGGATTCCGAGGGGTCGGCGCATGCGGGGATCCTGACCTGAGAGGTCCGAGGGACCTGGGAGTAGCGGACGGCGCCATCATGCCGTCGGCTGCCCGGGCCGGCGCAACCGGATTTCCGTAAGCTGAGGACCCCGGCCGGACAGGATCACGCGAGGAGCGGGCCGTGCGAGACATCGCCGTGTTCAGCGGTAGTGCCCATCCCGAGCTGGCCGAGGAGGTCTGCGCACAGCTGGGAGTGCCGCTCAGCCCCACCCGGGTCAGCCGGTTCGCCAACGACTGCCTGGAGGTGCAGCTCCTGGCCAACTGCCGGGAGCGGGACGTCTTCCTGGTCCAGCCGCTGGTCAAGCCGGTCCAGGAGCATCTGGTCGAGCTGCTGCTGATGTGCGACGCGGCCCGCGGCGCCTCGGCCGGCCGCATCACCGTCGTCTTGCCGCACTACTCCTACGCCCGCTCCGACAAGAAGGACGCCCCGCGCATCTCCCTGGGCGGCCGCCTGGTCGCCGACCTGCTGGTCGCGGCCGGCGCGGGCCGGGTCCTGGCGATGACCCTGCACTCGCCCCAGGTGCACGGCTTCTTCCCGGTCCCGGTCGACCACCTGCACGCGCTGCGGGAACTGGCCGCGCACTTCCGGCGGTACGACCTGTCCCGCACCACCGTCGTCTCGCCGGACCTGGGCAACGCCAAGGAGGCCGCCGCGTTCGCCCGGATGCTCGGCGCCCAGGTGGCGGCCGGCGCCAAGCAGCGGTACGCCGACGACCGGGTCAGCATCAGCGCCGTGATCGGGGACGTCGCCGGACGTGACGTCATCGTGCTCGACGACGAGATCGCCAAGGGCAGCACGGTGCTCGAACTCCTGGACCGGCTCCGGGAGTCGGGGCCGCGCACCATCCGCCTCGCCTGCACGCACGGGCTCTTCGCGGCCGGTGCGCTGGGGCGGCTCAGCGAGCAGCCGGACGTGCTGGAGATCGTGTGCACCAACACCGTGCCGGTGCCCGCCGACGACCACACGGACAAGCTGCGGATCCTGTCCATCGCCCCGGCACTCGCCGAGGCCGTGCGCCGCATCCACAACGGCGAGTCGGTCAGCGCCCTGTTCGACGCGCGGCCGGCAGGCTGACGCCCAGCACCTCGTCCAGCGTCGGCCGGGGCGGCAGCAGCCGGGTCAGGCCGGTGATCCGCAGCATCCGCAGGGTCAGCGGGTGGGCGCACACCAGGTGCACCTGCCCGCCCCCGTCGAGCACCTGGCCGCGGGCCCGGTGGAGCAGCCGCAGGCCGGAGCAGTCGAAGAACTCGATCCCGCCGAGGTCCAGGACGACCCGGACTCCGGGGCGCCGGGTCTCCCGGTCCAGGTGCGGCGTGATCTCCGCGGCCGACGCGATGTCGATCTCGCCGTGGAACTCCAGCACCGTGTGCCCCCGGTCGTGGCGCACGCGCAGATGCCGGGTGGGCGACGCCGATTCCTGCCGCACGAAACTTGCCTCCAGGTCGTTCCGGCCTGCTTCCCGTCTGCTTCCGGAGGGCTCAACCAGCCAGCCCGCACGAAAAGTTACCCCGATCGAGCGAATCTGAGCATGTTCGATTGACATATGTCATCGAAATCTCACAGCCGGGTCGATCAGTCGACAACGAGAACGATCTTGCCCGTGGTGCGGCCGGTCTCGCCGAGCGCGTGCGCCTCGGCCGCCTCGGCCAGCGGGAACGTCTTCTCGATCGTCGCCTTCAGCTTCCCCGCCTCGACCAGACCCGCGATCGCCTCCATGTCGGCCCGGTCGGCGTCCACCAGCATCCGCACCGCGCGCACGCCGAGCCGCCCGGCCTCCTCGAAGAACTCGTCCGACCCGACCGGCAGGATCGAGACCACCACCCCGCCGGGGCGCAGTACGCGCAGCGACCGCAGGGACGTGTCGCCGCCGATCGTGTCCAGCACGACGTCCACGTCCTTCACCGCCTGGGTGAAGTCCGTCTCCCGGTAGTCCACGGTCTCGTCCGCGCCCAGGGAGCGCAGGAACTCGTGCTTGCCCGCGCTGGCGGTGCCGATCACATGGGCGCCCCGGGCCTTGGCGATCTGTACCGCCACATGGCCCACGCCGCCGGCCGCCGCGTGGATCAGCACCCGCTGCCCCGGCCGGACGTCGGCCCGCTCCACCAGTGCCTGCCACGCCGTCAGCGAGACCAGGGGGAGCGCGCCCGCCTGGACGTGGTCGATCCCGGCCGGCTTGTGCGTGAAGGTGCGTGCGGGAGCGGTGACGTACTCCGCGTGGGAGCCGTGGCCGAAGGGGTACGAGAGCATGCCGAAGACCTCGTCGCCGGGCGCGAAGGCGGCCACGCCGATCCCCACCGCCTCCACCGTGCCCGAGACGTCCCAGCCCAGCACGAAGGGCGGCTCACCGAGGAAGCCGCCGTTCGCCCGGTGCTTCCAGTCGGTCGGGTTCACTCCGGAGGCGCGCACCCGCACCAGCACCTCGTTCGGGCGCGGCTCGGGGCGCGGGGGCCGTACCTCCTTCAGGACCTCGGGGCCGCCGAGGACGTCCTGGCCGATGGCGCGCATGGTGTTCATCGAGAACCTCGCAAATAGGGAGTGGTTCCAGGGGCACGGTCTGCAACCTCCGACGAGATCGTGTCATTCCCGGGGCGGCACGGCATCCGGATGCCCTGGCCGGCAGGGGGATCCGTCGACCCTAGACAGCCATGACGCCGCCTCAGGAGCCCGCCGCCGCCGACTGAATCGGCCCCGCCGGGATATCAGCTAGGTAGAGGGCACGGAGCAGGTCGGCCCCGCGCCCGGAATCCTTCGGAGGAGACATGGCAACGGTCAACGCGGGCGTCGTGGTACTCGACTGCGCCGAGCCCGAGAAGCTCGCCGAGTTCTACAAGGGCCTGCTGGGGGCGGAAGAGACCGAGGCGACCGCCAACCGGGTCGAGATCGAGGGCCCGCGCGGCTTCCGCATGGCCTTCCGGCGGGACGTCAACGCGACCCCGCCGAGCTGGCCCCGTCCCGAGAACTCACTCCAGGTCCACCTGGACTTCGTGGTGGCGGAGCTGGACGAGGCCGAACGCGCGATCGTGGGGCTCGGCGGACGCCCCGTGGAGGCGAAGGACCCGGCCGGTCCGCACGAGGAGCGCGGCTTCTCCGACCCGGCGGGGCACTCCTTCACCGTGCGCCTGTCCACCGCGCCGACGGCGCCCAAGCAGGGCTGACCAGAGCCTGCCGGGCGCCGTCGCGCGGGGGGGTGCCTCTATGTCCTTCGTCAAGCGAGTCGGGGGCTCCTGGGCTCGTAGAAGGTTCCGTCGCGGAGCATGGCGAACAGGACGCTGATGCGGTGGCGGGCGAGGCGGAGGAGGGCCTGGGTGTGGGTTTTGCCGCGGGCTCGGCAGCGGTCGTAGTAGGTCCGGGAGGCGGGATCGTGGAGGGCTGCGAACGCGGAGAGGAACATCGCTCGTTTCAGCTGCCGGTTGCCGCCTCTGGGGGCGTGCTCGCCGTGGATCGACGTGCCGGACTGCCGGGTTGCCGGGGCGAGACCGGCGTAGGAGGCCAGGTGGGCGGCGGTGGGAAAGCTGCTGGCGTCGCCGACGGTGGCCAGGAGGACTGCGGCGGTCCTGACGCCGATGCCGGGCATCGAGGTCAGGACCGAGGAAAGAGGGTGGGCCTCCAGCAGTGCCTCGATCCGGGCCTCCAGGGCCCGGCGTTGTTCGTGAACGGCGGCCAGCGACTTCGCCAGCGAGGGGACGATCACGTCGAGGGTGCCGGTGCCCGGGACGGTGACGGTCTGCTCGTCGAGTGCGGTGAAGATGTCGTCGACCAGCCGCTCGGCCATGCGCGGCGCCCGGGGCCGGACGACCTCGACCAGCTTGCGGCGGCCCGCTTGGCGGAGTGCTTGCGGGGATCCGTAGCGCTCGAGGAGCCAGGTCACTGCCGGATGGTCCAGGCGCGGGCCAAGGACGCGCTCCAGACTGGGGTGGAACTGGGTGAGCAGGCCGCGGATGCGGTTGCAGGTGCGGTTGGCTTCGCCTGCGAGGTCCTGGTCGAAGCCGACCAGCATGGTCAGTTCTGCGGTGACCTCATCGGTCAGGTCGAGGGTGCGCAGGGTGTGGGGCATGGTGCGGGCGGCGTCCGCGATGACCACGGCGTCCTTCGCGTCGGTCTTGGCCTCGCCGGGGTAGAGATCGGCGATCCGCCGCATCGCCAGTCCGGGCAGGTAGGCGACCTGGCAGCCGGCGTCCCGGGCGACGGTCAGTGGCAGGGCGCCGATGGAGGCGGGCTGGTCCACGACCACCAGGACGGTGCCGAACTTGGCCGTGAGCTTGTCGAAGACCGCCCGCAGCTTCGGTTCGCTGTTCGGCAGGGCCTTGTCGAACACCTTCTTCCCGGCCGGGGTCAGGCCGTGACCGTGATGGGTCTGCTTGCCGACGTCCAGCCCCAGGAAGACGCCCACCCCGTCGATGCTGATCACCGTGCCCCCACATGCGTCGATGCGTGCCGGCCTCGGCGGTCGGGGCCGTTCTCGCGCAGCCACGTTATGCAGACCTGCCGCCCGGACACGGCCGGGCATTGCGCCCGGCCGGGCGGTGGTCGGACCTCTGATCAGCGTCTCCGACGGCACCCCTCGGACCCGGTGACACCACCCCCCAGGTCATCCCGTCGACAGGGGGCAACAGTCATGCCGGGCCCGGAGGCCAGCGGCCCTCTTGCAGGACCGCGAAAAAGATAACGGGGCGTGCGTGCGGGGGAGGGGGCCCGTCGGCGCGCGTCCCGTCCGGGTCGAACCCCGTGAGGGCGGGTCCGCTGCCGCCGCACCGCGGCCGTCACCTCGGGACGGGGGCGTCAGGCCGGGACCGGTATCGCCCGCTCCAGCGCCCGCAGGAACCTGTCCGACGTGGCGCGGTCCCGGACCGCGAGGCGTAGCCACTCCTCGTCCAGGCCGGGGAACGTGTCCCCGCGCCGTACCGCGAATCCGAGGCCGCGCAGCCGGTGGCGTACCGCGGCGGCGTGGGGGAGGCGGACGAGGACGAAGGGGCCCTCGGCGGGCCCGGCGACCCGCAGACCGGCCCCGGCGAACTCCCCGAGCCCGGCGACCAGATGGGCCCGGTCCGCGGCGACGCGGTGGGCGGCGTGGGCCGCCTCCGCCAGTGCCCGCGGCGCCACACACGCCTCGGCGGCCGCCAGCGCGGGCGTGGACACCGGCCACAGGGGCTGCGCCCGCTCCAGGTCTGCCACGGTGTCGGGCGCCGCCAGGACGTAGCCGATGCGCAGCCCCGCCAGCCCCCACGTCTTGGTCAGGCTGCGCAGGACGACCAGCCCGGGTACGTCGGTGCGCCCCGCAAGCGCCTCCCGCTCGCCCGGTACCGCGTCCATGAACGCCTCGTCCACGACCAGGGTCCGCCCGGGACGGGCCAGCCCCGCGAGCATGCCCGCCGGGTGCAGGACCGAGGTCGGGTTGGTCGGGTTGCCGACCACCACCAGGTCGGCGTCCTCCGGGACGGCCGCCGGATCGAGGCGGAAGCCGTCCGCGGCCCGCAGCAGCACCCGGTCGACCGTGTGCCCGGCGTCCCGCAGCGCCGCCTCCGGCTCCGTGAACTGGGGGTGCACCACGACCGGCCGCCGCACCTTCAGCGCCCGCGCCAGCAGCACGAAGGCCTCCGCGGCCCCCGCCGTCAGCAGCACCCGCTCCACCGGCAGCCCGTGCCGCTGCGCCACCGCGGCCCGCGCCGCCCGCCCGTCGGGGTACGCGGCCAGTGAGCCCAGCGAGGCGGCCACATGTTCGCGCAGCCACACCGGGGGCGTGTCCGCGCGGACGTTCACCGCGAGGTCCACCAGCGCCGAGCCGTCGTCGCGTACCTCGGCGTCCCCGTGGTGCCGCAGGTCGTGGCCCCGGGTTCCCGGCTCAGCGCGCATGGGAGTGTGCGTGTCCATAAGCGTGATGGTGCCGCACCCCGTCCTCCGCCCCGGCGCCCGGGTCCGTCGTCCCGCGCCCGGACCGGCGTACCACCGCGCAGGTCGCGCGCGCCGGACGCGCCGCCGATCTGCGCTTGGGGACGAGGAGCGCTCCGCCGCCCGCCAGCGCCGCCGCCTCGGCGACCGACGCGGTGCCCACGGCCGCCAACGCGGCACCGGAGGGATGCGGCACCCCGACCGCCGCCAGTTCCGCGGCGCTGTAGGTCACCAGCGGCACGCCCAGCCGCTCGGCGGCCCCGGCGACTCCGGGCTCGGCGGCCTTCGTGTCGAGGGTGGCCAGCTCCGTGACCGACGCGGCCGTCAGCCCCGCCTCGCCCAGCGCCAGCGCCACCAGCGCGAGCACCTCGTCGACCGGCACGCCCCGGGACGCGCCGACCCCGACGACGACCGACGGCGCGGGCCGCATCGCACGTCCGGGCAGGGAATCCGCTTCCGTCCCGCTCATCCTGCGCATCTTTACCGCCGTTGCCGCTGTCGTGCGCGCGTGAACGCGCCCTGATCGGATAGCAAGGGCTCATGGCGGTCTTCGTCGCGCTCGGCGCGTTCCTGATGACGCTGGCCGGCGGCTGGACGGCACAGCGCGTGACCGACCGGCGCCACCTGGTCCTGGGGCTGGCCGGCGGCCTGATGCTGGGCGTCGTCGGCCTCGACCTGCTGCCCGAGGCACTGGAGGCGGCCGGCGACGAGGTGTTCGGCGTACCCGAGGCGCTGCTGCTCTTCGTCGCCGGCTTCCTCCTCGCGCACCTGGTGGAACGCCTGCTGGCCGCCCGCCGCGCCGCGCACGGCGCCGACGAGCACGCGCAGCGCTCGCCCCAGGTGGGCCTCACGGCGGCCGCCGCCATGGTCGGGCACAGCGCGATGGACGGCGTGGCGATCGGCGCCGCCTTCCAGGTGGGCGGCGGCATGGGCGCGGCGGTGGCGATGGCGGTGATCGCCCACGACTTCGCGGACGGCTTCAACACCTACACGCTGACCAGCCTCTACGGGAACGCCCGCCGCCGCGCGATCGCGATGCTGGTCGCCGACGCCCTGGCACCCGTGGCCGGCGCGGCCTCCACCCTGCTCTTCACGATCCCGGAGGGCGCGCTCGGCGCGTACCTCGGCCTGTTCGGCGGCGTACTGCTCTACCTCGCCGCCGCCGAGATCCTGCCCGAGGCCCACCACGAGCACCCGGCCCGCTCGACCCTGCTGTGCACCGTTGCCGGCGCGGCCTTCATCTGGCTGGTGGTCGGCATCGCGGAGTGAGCGGCCGCCGTTCACGACGCCCGGCACCTCTCCACGAACCGACGGGCGACCGACGGCTCCGCCGCCCAGTGCGTGTGCAGGTAACTCGCGTGCACGCCACCCTCGACGAACCCCTCGACGCGCCGTTGCGGCGTCCGCATCCCCCACGCAGGCGTCGCCCCCGCCCCCGGCTCCACGACGGTCCGGTGGAACTCGTGCCCCCGCATCCGCGTCCCCGCCACGGCCAGCGGACTGTCGGTCAGCGCCACGCAGTCCCGGTACCCGAGGGTGAGCCGCCCCGACATCCGCGCGGAGGAGTCCAGCACCCCGCACATGGGCAGCCCGTCCAGCTCCCGGCCCAGGTACAGCAGTCCCGCACACTCCGCCGCCACGGGCGCACCCCCGCGCGCCAGCTCGGCGACGGACTTCCGCAGCCCCTCGTTGGCCGACAACTCGGAGACGTACACCTCGGGGAACCCGCCCC
>NZ_QHJH01000082.1 GCF_003947455.1 Streptomyces sp. WAC 04229
GGGTGTGGGCGAGGGCCGGCACGGCCGGAACGTGGGCCCGGACGCGGAAGCCGTCGCCGTGCGGGGCCGCCGTGAAGTCGCCGCCGACCGAGGTGACGGCGGCGCGCAGCCCCAGCAGGCCCGAGCCGCCCGCCGAGGGGGAACCGGGCCCGGTGGCGGCGGCGTTGGTGACGGTCACCGTCGTTCCGCAGCCCTGGTCGGTGACCGCCACGACGACGGGGGCGCCGGGCGCGTGCCGGGCCGCGTTGGTCAGCGCCTCGCGCACGATCCGGTGGAGCAGCCGGTCGGCGAGGCCGCCCGGCTCGGCGGCCGGGACGGGGGCGTGCCGTGGTTCCCAGCGGACGGGGAGTCCCGACTCGGCGGCGCGGGCGACGAGTTCCTCGACGGTCTCGCCGGGCGGGGTGAGCGGGAGGGGCTCGTCGTCCTCGCGCAGGACGCCGATGATGCGGTGCAGGTGGTCGGTGGCGTCGGCGGCGGCGACGCGCAGTTCGGCCGCGGCGTCGCGGTGGCCGGCGCCGAGGCCGGGGGCGACCTGGAGGGCGGCGGCGCGCAGCGCGAGCAGGCTCAGCTCGTGGCCGAGGGAGTCGTGCATGTCCTGGGCGATCCGGGCCCGTTCGCGCAGTCTGGCCCGCTCCTCCGCGTGCCGTTGCTCGTCCTCCAGACGGGCCGCCCGGAGCCAGCCGGCCTCGGCGAGCGCCCGGCTCTGCCGCCAGTAGCGCCCGCCCAGCCACGGGAGGACAGAGCCGAAGAGCAGGGTGCCGGTCAGGACCAGCGCCTCGGGCGCCGGGTCCACGCCGACCAGCGCGATCCGCGCCGCGCCGGCGATGCCGGTGCCGGCGAGGACGGCCACCGCCGGGTGGGGCCGCGGGGCGCGCAGGCCGAGCAGCAGGGCGAGGGTCGCGAGGGCGGGGCCGTAGGAGACGCTGAACAGTGCCGGGGCGCCGGCGAGGCCCAGGGCCGCCGTCAGCGCGAACGCGGCGAGCGGACGGCGCCGGGCGAGCGCGGCGGCCACCGCGAGCACCCCGAGGCCGGCCAGCTGCTGCCAGAGGGGACGCGGCTCGTTGAGGCCGATCCGGTCGGCGGTGACCGCGGGGAGGGCGAGGACGCACCAGAACAGCGCGCCGCGACCGACGGGGGCGAGCCGCGCGGAGCGCGAGCCGGGGGCGCGCGAGCTGGGCGTGAAAGGGGCGCGCGGGTGCGCGTCCGCCGGGGTGCCGGCGACTCCGGCGTCGGATATCCCGACGTCGGCGGTCGGGCGCGTACCTTCCATGGGCCGACGCTACAAGCGGCGGGCGGGGCGGCGCCCCTGCCGATCGTCAGGTGTCGTGGACGCGACGGGGTGGCGGTGCACCCGTGCGGTGGTCTCGTCGTGGCAGGATCGGAGGGTCATGACTGCGCCCACGAAGTCCTCGCACAGCGGCCCCTCCGACGCCGCCGCCTCGTCCGGCGTGCCGTTGCACGCCCCCGTCATCGACTGGTTCGCCGAGCACGCCCGCGACCTGCCGTGGCGGCGCCCGGAGGCCGGCGCGTGGGGCGTGATGGTCAGTGAGTTCATGCTCCAGCAGACGCCGGTGAGCCGAGTCCAGCCCGTCTACGAGCAGTGGCTGGCGCGCTGGCCGCGCCCCGCCGACCTCGCCGCCGAGGCGCCCGGCGAGGCGGTCCGCGCCTGGGGCCGGCTCGGCTACCCGCGCCGCGCCCTGCGGCTGCACGGTGCCGCCGCGGCCATAACGGAACGGCACGGCGGCGACGTACCGGCGGACCACGCCCAGTTGCTGGCGCTGCCCGGCATCGGCGAGTACACGGCCGCCGCGGTCGCCTCCTTCGCCTACGGCCAGCGGCACCCCGTGCTCGACACCAACGTCCGCAGGGTGTTCGCCCGCGCGGTCACCGGCGTGCAGTACCCGCCGAACGCCACCACCGCCGCCGAGCGGAAGCTGGCACGTGCGCTGCTGCCGGAGCAGGAGACGAGGGCCGCCCGCTGGGCCGCCGCCTCCATGGAGCTGGGCGCGCTGGTCTGCACGGCGAAGAACGAGTCGTGCCAGCGCTGCCCGATCGCCGCGCAGTGCGCCTGGCGGCTGGCCGGCAAGCCCGCGCACGACGGACCGCCGCGCCGCGGCCAGACGTACGCGGGCACCGACCGGCAGGTGCGCGGCCGGCTGCTCGCGGTGTTGCGGGAGGCGTCCGGGCCGGTGCCGCAGTCGGCCCTCGACCAGGTGTGGCACGAGCCGGTCCAGCGGGCCCGCGCCCTGGACGGCCTGGTCTCCGACGGTCTGGTGGAGCCGCTGGCGGACGGGCTGTACCGGCTGCCGCTGAGCTGACGGGCGGCGGGGTCACAGGGGCGGCGGTGCCGGTGTCACGGAAACACCGGCCCCGTCGGTCCCGGTTACCACCCTGGTAACGGACAAATCACCACTTGTCTCCATCAAGTGGCCTGCCGATTTACCCGGTTCCTACTTCCGTTACACAACCGACGGACAGCCGAGTGTTCGTCGCAGGCTGCTCCGCACAGCGCCGTGACAACGCTTCCCTACCTTCATTTCTGTGCCCGGCGGGCACGGCGGGACCAGGGACCACAGGCAGTGGGCCGGCGGTGACCACACCGGCGGAGTACGGGGATCGGAAGGCGGTTGACCATGGGCGAGGTGCTCGAGTTCGAGGAGTACGTCCGGACGCGGCAGGACGCGCTGCTGCGCAGCGCCCGGCGCCTGGTCCCGGATCCGGTCGACGCCCAGGACCTGCTGCAGACCGCGCTGGCGCGGACGTACCGCCGCTGGTCGACCATCGAGGACAAGCGGCTGGCCGACGCCTACCTGCGCCGGGTCATGATCAACACGCGGACCGAGTGGTGGCGGGCGCGGAAGCTGGAGGAGGTGCCGACCGAGCAGCTCCCCGAGTCCTGCGTGGACGACTCCACCGAGCAGCACGCGGACCGCGCCCTGCTGATGGACGTCATGAAGGTGCTCGCCCCGAAGCAGCGCAGCGTCGTGGTGCTGCGACACTGGGAGCAGATGTCCACGGAGGAGACCGCCGCCGCCCTCGGCATGTCGGCCGGCACGGTCAAGAGCACGCTGCACCGGGCGCTCGCCCGGCTCCGTGAGGAGCTGGTCGCCCGCGATCTGGACGCACGGGCGCTGGAGCGTGAGGAGCGGGAGCGTTGCGCGGCCTGACCGTCGGTCGATCACCCGGGGAGACCCGGAGGGGCACGCAGGCGACGAGTGCGGCGGTGGCCGTGTTCGTCGCCCTCGGCGTGTGTCTGTCCGGCTGCGCGGCCGGCGGCACCGGCACCCGCGACGAGGGCGCGGCCCACGCGGACGCGGTGGGCGGCGCCGCCTCCTCGTCGCCGGCCGCCTCCCCCTCGAAGGTCCCCGACCGGGTGGACGCGGTGCGGCTGGTCAAGTCGGACCCCAAGGTCTCCGAAGAGGTCAAGCACGAGCTGAAGCCGTGCGTCGCCGACGAGTACCCCGTCGACGTGTCCTATGGGGAGCTGACCGGGGGCACGGCGGAGGACGTCGTCGTCAACGTCCTGACGTGCGGTGACGCGGTGGGTGTGGGCAGTTACGTGTACCGCGAGGAGGACGGCGCGTACCAGAATGTGTTCCGCACCGAGGAGCCTCCGGTCTACGCGGAGATCGACCGCGGCGACCTGGTGGTGACCAAGCAGGTGTACGAGCGGGGCGACCCGGTCTCCAGTCCGTCCGGCGAGAACGTCATCACCTACCGCTGGGCGTCGGGCCGGTTCGCCGAGCAGTACCGCACCCACAACGACTACAGCAACGCCGCGGGCAACGCGCCGACTCCGGTCCCGGACGCGGACGGCTGAGGCGGGCGGGCGTGCACCGATCGGGCCGCTCGCCGCGATGACCGGGTGAACGCGGTGCGCGGCCCGGGCGTCCGTCCCCGTGGGCGTCCGTGACCGCACCCGCGCCCGGCGACCGCACCCGACCCATCACAACGAGGACTGAGAGCACCGGGATGGCAGACCAGACCCACGTCCTGTTCGTCGAGGACGACGACGTCATCCGCGAGGCCACCCAGCTCGCCCTGGAGCGGGACGGCTTCGCGGTCACCGCGATGCCCGACGGGCTGTCCGGCCTGGAGTCCTTCCGGACCCACCGGCCCGACATCGCGCTGCTCGACGTCATGGTCCCGGGGCTCGACGGGGTGAGCCTGTGCCGCCGGATCCGGGACGAGTCCACGGTGCCGGTGATCATGCTGTCGGCACGGGCGGACTCCATCGACGTCGTCCTGGGTCTGGAGGCCGGTGCCGACGACTACGTCACCAAGCCGTTCGACGGGGCCGTGCTGGTCGCCCGGATCCGGGCGGTGCTGCGGCGCTTCGGGCACGCCGGCGGCGGGGACCGGGGGGACGCGGCGGACCACGCGGACACCGGGGGCGTGCTCACCTTCGGCGAGCTGGAGGTGGACACCGAGGGCATGGAGGTACGCCGGGCCGGACGGCCGGTGGCGCTCACGCCGACGGAGATGCGGCTGCTGCTGGAGTTCTCCTCGGCGCCGGGGACGGTGCTCTCGCGCGACAAGCTGCTGGAACGGGTCTGGGACTACGGCTGGGGCGGGGACACCCGCGTCGTCGACGTGCACGTGCAGCGGCTGCGCACCAAGATCGGCCAGGACCGGATCGAGACGGTCCGCGGCTTCGGCTACAAGTTGAAGGCCTGAGGCGGGGACACAGGGATATGCGGGGGTTCTTCCGACGCCGGACCGCCTCGCCTCCGGGGCGCGCGGACGGCCGCACGGGGCCGGACAGCAGTACGCGCGGCCCTGGTTCACGAGGCGGGGGTCCGCGCGGCCTGCGCGCGCGGGGCATCCGCACCGGGCTGCGCTGGAAGCTCAGCGCGGCGATCGCGCTGGTCGGCGCGCTGGTGGCGGTCGTCCTGAGCCTGGTCGTGCACAACGCCGCCCGCGTGTCGATGCTGGACAACGCCCGGGACCTCGCGGACGACCGGATCCTGATCGCCCAGCGCAACTACGAGCTGTCGGGGCGGCAGAACTTCCCCAACGCCAAGATCGACGATCCCGAGCTGCCGGTGGAGCTGCGCCGCAGGGTGGAGGCCGGACAGCGGGCGACGTACGTCTCCGAGCGGGCCGACGGGGTGACGGAGGTCTGGGCCGCGGTGCCGCTCAAGGACGGGCACGTGATGTCCCTGCACTCCGGTTTCACCGACCGCAGCGCGGACATCCTCACCGATCTCGACCAGGCCCTCGTCATCGGCTCCATCGCGGTGGTCCTCGGCGGCAGCGCGCTCGGGGTGCTCATCGGGCGCCAGCTGTCGCGGCGGCTGCGGGACGCGGCGGCGGCCGCGAACCAGGTCGCCAACGGGGAGCCGGACGTGCGCGTCCGGGACGCCATCGGCGGGGTCGTCCGGGACGAGACCGACGACCTCGCGAGCGCGGTGGACGCGATGGCGGACGCTTTGCAGAAGCGGCTGGAGGCCGAGCGGCGCGTCACCGCGGACATCGCGCACGAGCTGCGGACCCCGGTGACCGGGCTGCTCACCGCAGCCGAACTGCTGCCGCCGGGCCGGCCGACGGAGCTGGTCCTGGACCGGGCGAAGGCGATGCGCACGCTCGTAGAGGACGTCCTGGAGGTGGCCCGGCTCGACGGGGCGTCGGAGCGGGCCGAACTCCAGGACCTGATGCTGGGCGACTTCGTGACCCGGCGGGTGGCGGCGAAGGACCCGGCCGTGGAGGTGCGGGTGATCCACGAGTCGGAGGTCACGACCGACCCGCGCCGCCTGGAGCGGGTGCTGTTCAACCTGCTCGCCAACGCCGCCCGGCACGGCCGCTCGCCGGTCGAGGTCAGCGTCGAGGGCCGGGTGATCCGGGTCCGCGACCACGGGCCGGGCTTCCCCGAGCACCTGCTCGCCGAGGGCCCGAGCCGCTTCCGCACCGGCAGTACGGACCGGGCCGGGCGCGGGCACGGGCTCGGCCTGACCATCGCGGCCGGTCAGGCCCGGGTGCTGGGCGCCCGCCTCACCTTCCGCAACGTCCGCCCCGCCGGGGCCCCCGACCACGTCCCGGCCGAGGGCGCGGTCGCGGTGCTGTGGCTGCCGGAGCACGCGCCGACCAACACGGGGAGCTATCCGATGCTGCCGGACCGGGTGCCCGGCAGAGGTGGGACGTAGGGCTCGGTGCCGACGGGGCGCAGGGGCGGTGCCCGCGAGAGCGTAGGGGCTTGGTGTGCGCGCGGGGCGGTGTCGAGGCAGGTCCGGGACGTGATGTCGTACGCATGAGTGGGCGCCTGCCGGACCGGACAGCCGCCCCGCTCTGTGTTTCCGCCTGTCCGCTCAGCCCTGACCGACGTTTCCCGCCTGGGATGCCTCCTGCCGCTGAGCGTTGTCGAAGGCCGCCGGCTCTTCCTCGGTCAGCTCGCGGTGCCCGCCCCCCGTGGGGAGCTGGTGACGGAGCCGTGCACGTCTGCGCCCGTGGACTGGCCGGCGGACATCACGGCGACCGCTTCGGCGGCTGTGGCATGGACCGGCAGGAGTGAGTCGACGCCGGTCATGCTGAGCATGCGCATCAGACGGCTGGGGGCGGCGGCGAGGCTGAGCAAGCCGCCCGCCGCCTGGGCCGCGTGCCAGAGGCGGATGAGCGCGCTCAGACCGGCGGAGTCGCAGAAGCCGACCTGTGCCAGGTCCAGGACCAGGCGCGGGTGCCCTCGCTGGATGATCTCCAGGGCCTCGGAGTGCAGGGTGAGCGCGGTGTCCATGTCCACCTCCCCGACGACCGTGGCGACGGCGAGGCCGGGGCGAGGGTGCTGGACGGTCAGGTGGAACGTGCCGGTCACGTCGGTCATCACTCCTGGCCGAAGTGTTCGGGTGCGGCGGCGGTGTGGGCGGTGGCGGCGACACCGCCGTCGGGCGCGGTGTGGCGGCCGGGCACCGACAGGGCCAGCAGGGCTACGTCGTCGCCGGCTCCGTCGGGCAGCGAGGCCAGCAGCGTGATGGTGTCCTCGACCAGGGAGGTGGCCGTGACGGGCCCGGTGCGCTGGTGCAGGAAGCCGGTCAGACCGTCCTCGCCGAGCATGGCGCCCTGGGTGGTGCGGGCTTCGGTCAGCCCGTCGGTGTAGAGGAACAGGCTCTCCCCGGGGGTCAGGGAGAAGGTGGTCTGGGCGAAGGGTGCCTGGGGGAAGGCGCCGATGAGCATGCCGCCCTTGGGGTGTACCGACTTGACCCATACGGCGCCGCTGTCGTCGGGGCGCACGTGGTAGGCGGGCGGGTGGCCGCCGGTGGCGATGGTGGCGGTGAAGCCGCTTCCTTCCCGGGACTCGAGGAGGCCGAAGAGGGCGGTGCAGAAGCGGCTGCCGGCGGTGACGTCGGTGAGCAGCATGGTGTTGAGCGCGCTCAGCACGGTGACCGGGTCCGGGTTGATCTGAGCTGCGGCCCGCAGGGTGTGGCGGGCCAGGGCGGTGACGGTCGCCGCCTCGGGGCCCTTGCCGCACACGTCGCCGAGGAAGAACGCCCACCGGTCGCCGTGGAGGGGGAAGACGTCGTAGAAGTCGCCGCCCACGTCGTGGGCGGAGGCGGTGCGGTAGTGGCAGGCCAGCTCCAGGCCGGGCACCACGGGAAGGGCCGGGGGCAGCAGGGTGCGCTGGAGGGTGGAGGCGAACGCGGCGATGGCGGCCTTGTCCTGCTCCGCCTGCTCCCGCGCCACCCGTTCCGCCTCGGCACGTGCCCGTTCCGCCTCGGCGTGACGGCTTTCCGCCTCCCGCCGCTCCTGTTCGTCGCGCAGGGCGCGCAGCGCCGACAGCCGCAGCTCCATCTCGTCCAACACGATCGCGGCGAGATCGGCCAGGGTGGCGGTGTCGTCCTCGGTGATCGAGCGCGGCCGGGTGTCGAGGATGTTGACGGTGCCCAGCCGGTGGCCGTCGGGGGTGATGATCGGTGCGGCGGCGTAGAAGCGCACCCCCATCTCTCCGGCGACCAGCGGATTGTCCGCCGCAACGGCATCACGGAGTGTGTCGGGAATCACCAGCGCGTCATCGCGCAGGATCGCCGAGCCGCACAGGCCCGGATCGCGGCCGATCTCCTTGACACCTTCCAGACCGTGAGCGGCCTTGAACCAGATGCGGTCGCTGTCCACGATCGTGACCGTCGCCACCGGCACGTCGAAAAGGCGGGCAGCCATCGCCGCCACCCGGTCGAACGCGCCGTCGGGCGGCGTGTCGAGGATGTCGTAGCGGCGTACCGCCGCTATACGGGCCGTCTCCACATCCGGGTCGGGTACCAGCTCGGGGCGAGGCCCCGGAGCCGGATCGGTGGCCGACGCATGCTGCATCATCGGCTTTCCTCTCCGTCGATGGGCTGCCACGAACGGCGCGAACCGACGCAGCCTAAATCGACCAGATGCCCGAACGCCAATGCCGCCGCCAACCGCTCCCCGCCACGGTGGGCCGCCCGGGGGCGGAACGCTTCCGATACGGCCCATACGGGGCGACGCAGCGGGACCACTCCTAACAGGCGAAGTCCTGGTCCAGGTCGAGGCCGCCCTCGCGGGGCTGGGTGAAGGAGAACCAGTTGCCTGAGTCGTCCCGGAAGAGCGCCTCGGTGCCGTACGGGCGCTCCTGCGGCTCCTGGAGGAACTCCACCCCGCGGTCCTTGAGCTTCTTGTAGTCGCCGTGGATGTCGTCGGTGGTCAGCACGCCGGCGCCGAGCGCGCCCTTGGCCACCAGCTTCCGGATCATCTCGGCGGACTCGGGGTCCATCGCCGGGCCGCTCGGGAGCATCAGGGTCAGCTCGACGCCGGGCTGGTCCGGCGAACCGACGGTGAGCCAGCGCATGCCGCCCTCGCCCATGGTCATGTCGGTGCGGACCTCCAGGCCCAGCTTCTCGGTGTAGAACTGCTTGGCCCGCTCCTGGTCGAGGACCCAGACGGTCGAGATGGCGAGGCCCTTGATCATGGCGTTCTCCTGCTGTTGCGTGGCCGGTTTCGCTTGCCCTGCCACGGTAGGCAGCCTCGCCCTCAGCCCGCTTCTCCGGAATTGCGCCGCACCCCGCCCGCCCAGTGCATCACGTAGCAGCCCGGTATCAGGGCGGTCCCCCGGCCCACGTGCCTGGTCCGGTACTCGCTCGGGGTCAGGCCGGTCCTGGCCTTGAAGCGGCTGGAGAAGGTGCCCAGACTGCTGAAGCCGACCAGGTGGCAGATCTCGGTCACGGACAGGTTGGCGGTGCGCAGCATGTCCTCGGCGCGCTCGATACGGCGGCGGGTGAGGTACTGGCCGGGCGTCTCGCCGTACGTCTCCTTGAAGGCGCGCAGGAAGTGATACCGCGAGTACCCGGCGTGGGCCGCGACCGCGTCCAAGTCCAGGTCCGGGTCGGCCCAGTCCCGGTCCATGGCGTCCTTCGCCAGCCGGAGCTGCCGCAGCTTGTCCATGGGGCCGATGGTGGCACGGGGTACTGACATCGGCCGGATGTCAGTACGCAGTAGTGTGACGATCATGGCGGACTGGGGAATCCGGCCGGCTTCGGCGGCGGACGTCGAGGCGGTGGCCGAGTTGCGGGCCCTGGTGCTGCGGGCGGATCTGGAGCGGCTCGGGCGGTACGACGCGCGGCGGGTGCGGCAGCGACTGCGGGACGGGTTCGTCCCGGCGCACACCCAGGTGATCGAGGTGGGCGGCGCGTTCGCCGGGTGCGTGTCGCTGCGGCCGGCCGAGGGTGCCCACTGGCTGGAGCACTTCTACCTGGCGCCGCGGATGCAGGGCGGCGGCATCGGTACGGCCGTGCTGCGCGGGCTGCTGGAGCGGTGCGACCGCGAGGCCACCCTGGTCCGGCTGAACGTGCTGCGGGGCAGCCCGGCCCGGCGGCTGTACGAACGGCACGGGTTCAGCGTGGAGACCGAGGAGCCAGTGGACGTGTTCATGGTGCGCACGCCGCGATGACGGTGGGCTAGCGCAGTCCTGCGATGAAGGAGCGCCAGGCGGGGGCGCCGACGGTCACGACCGGGCCGGTCGGGTTCTTGCTGTCGCGCACGGGGACGGCGCCGGTAGCGGAGTTGTCGGCCACCTCGACGCATTCGCCACCGGTGTTTCCGCTGTAACTGGACTTACGCCACTGACTGTTCCTCTGGCTGGGAGCCGTGTCCATAGCGTTCCTCCAAAACCCGGATGATCAGTTCCGCCGAATCCTCCACGGAGAGGGCAGCGGCCTGCAAGCGAGCGTAACGGAGCGCGGCTTCCCTGATGGTCTCCGGATTAGCCGTCATGTGACCGGAGATGACGTCTTCCGTGTAGATGATGTCCGGGTCGTCGTCGAAGCGCATAGCGGTGAATGAACCGGCGAGGCTGGCGTGAGCCCCCGCCTCGTTCGGGAGCACCTGGACGTGCATCCAGCGGTGACCGGCAAACTCCAACAGTCGGGCCAGTTGGCGGCGCATGACCTCGTGACCACCGATGGGGCGGTGCAGGACGGCCTCGTCCAGCACCACCCAAGCCAGCGGCGGCCGCTCACGCTCCAGGATGCGCTGACGTTCCATCCGGGCGGCCAACAAGCCCTCCAGATCGTCCGGCATGCCGGTGGCGAGCACCGCCCGCGCGTACTCTTCCGTCTGCAACAGCCCGTAGACCAACTGCGCCTGATACGTCGAGATGTACGCCGCCTTCGCCTCCATCTCCGCGTACGGCTGGAACCACGCCGGCAGTTGGCTGCGCAGCACCAGGCCGATCAGCCGCGAGAACAGACCGTCCGTGCCCAGCGCGGCGTCCACCCGCTCGGAGAAGTCCCGTGTCGGGACCTTCTTCGTGGTCTCGATCTGGCCGACCAGTGAGCCGGTGCAGAAGATGATGTCGCCGAGCTGGCCCTGCCTCAGGCCGTGCGCCTCGCGCTGGCGGCGCAGCTCCCAGCCGTAGTAGTCGAGCGGGGACGCGGTCGGGTCGAGGGACTGGATGTTGGCCACTGCGGCACCTCACTCCGGGACTGCGGACGGCAACACCTCTCGGCGTTCGTTTCTGTGCGTAGTCGAGCGTACGCACCGCGTCGCAGGGTGGTGGCGTGAATCACGTAACCGGTCCGCAGGCGGCGGACGTTGAGAGCCAGTACCGCGCCGAGTTCGCGATGGGTGCGCACTCGGCCCGCCATCTGCGCCGAGTCCTGCGGCTGTACCTCGTGCGCTCCGGGCCGGCCGAGGTGTCCGACGCCGCCGAGCTTGCCCTCACGGAGCTGGTCGCCAACGTCGTACGGCACGTACCCGGCCGTCGTTGCCGCGTGTGCTTCCTGCTTCAGCCGGACGCGGTACGGGTCGAGGTCGCCGACGACTGCCCGGAGCTGCCGGTTCCGACGGCCGCCGGCACGCTGGGCGAGGGCGGGCGCGGGCTGGTGATCGTCGCCGCGGTGACCGACCGGTGGGGCGTCACGCCGTACGCGGACGGGCGGGGCAAGACGGTGTGGTTCGAGTGCGTCGGCAAGGCGGCGGCCAGGCGTACGACGTAAGGCCCCCAGGTGGTCGAAACCACCCAGGGGCCTGGTCAGGGGGGAGGCGGCGGGCCGCCCCGCGGTCAGACCGCCTCGGTCACCGGCGTCTTCGCCGTAGCGCCGCCGTCGCCGTCGCTCGGTGCGTCCGCCTCCTGCGGGCCCGCTCCCTTCAGCGGGACCTCCTTCACGAAGACCGCCGCGACCAGCGCGAGGACCGCCACCACCGCGCCCAGCAGGAACGCGCCGTGGGTGCCCGACGACACCGCGTGCTGGTAGGCGTCGCGGGCCGCCTCCGGCAGCTTGGCCAGGCTCGCCGCGTCCAGCTGTGCCGAACTCTCGGTCACCTTGGAGCCCAGCGCCCCCGCCCGCTCCGCCATCACGTCCTGGACGCGGTGGTTGAACAGGGCGCCCATGATCGCGACGCCGAAGGAGGAGCCGAGGGTACGGAAGAGGGTGGTGGACGAGGACGCGACGCCCATGTCCTTCATCTCCACGCTGTTCTGCGCCACCAGCATCGTGATCTGCATCAGGCAGCCCATGCCGAGACCGACGACGGCCATGTACACGCCGGAGGTGAACCGGGAGGTGCCGGTGTCCATGGTCGACAGCAGGAAGAGGCCGACCGTCATCAGCGCGCCGCCCAGCACCGGGAAGATCTTGTAGCGGCCGGTATTGGTGGTGACCCGCCCCGCCACCATCGACGTGACGAGCATCGCGCCCAGCATCGGCAGGAGCAGCAGCCCGGAGTTGGTCGCGGAGGCGCCCTGCACCGACTGCTGGTACAGCGGCAGGAACAGGGTGGCGCCGAACATCACGAAGCCGACGATGAAGCCGATGATCGACATCAGCGTGAAGTTGCGGCTGCGGAAGATGTGCAGCGGCACGATCGGCTCGGCCGCCTTGGTCTGCCAGAACACGAACCCGACCAGCGCGGCGACGCCGATGCCGATCAACTCCATGATCCGCGCGGAGGTCCAGGCGTACTCGGTGCCGCCCCAGGTGGTGACGAGCACGATGGCCGTGATGCCGATGGTCAGCAGCGCGGCGCCCAGGTAGTCGATCCGGGCCTGGCTGCGCTTCTTCGGCAGGTGCAGGACGGCGCTGACGGCCACCAGCGCGATCGCGCCGAGCGGCAGGTTGATGTAGAAGGACCAGCGCCAGCCCCAGTGGTCGGTGATGGTGCCGCCGACCAGCGGTCCGCCGATCATCGCCAGCGCCATGACGCCGGCCATCATGCCCTGGTACTTGCCGCGCTCCCGCGGCGGTATGAGGTCGCCGATGATGGCCATGACGCCGACCATCAGACCGCCGGCGCCCAGGCCCTGGACGGCGCGGAAGCCGATGAGCTGGCCCATGTCCTGGGCCATGCCGCTGAGCGCGGAGCCGGCCAGGAAGATCACGATCGAGGTCATGAACGAGCCCTTGCGCCCGTACATGTCGCCGAGCTTGCCCCACAGCGGCGTCGAGGCCGCCGTCGCGAGGGTGTACGCGGTGACCACCCAGGAAAGGTGCTCCAGGCCGCCCAGCTCGCCCACGATCGTCGGCATCGCGGTGCCGATGATCATGTTGTCGAGCATCGCGAGCATCATCGCGATCATGAGAGCGAGCAGGACCACCCGCACGCTCTTCGGCTGCTTGCCGGCACCGGCCTCACCGGTCCCCGCCTGTGGTGTCTCCGCCATCGCTCCCACTTCCCCCAGCTACCGCTGTACTCCGGTCCCACTTACTTGCCGACCGGCAAGTTGACTACACTCGGGAAGGTAGTCGCGTAACTAGCCGGGCGTCAAGTAAGTTTTTCGGAAAGGGCGCGGAGCGGGCAGAGTGCGCTGAACAGGGAGGTGCGCGGGAGAATGGGCGGCACGATGAACGGCACCAGGCAGCAGCGACGCCGCGGGGACACCCGCCAGCGCATCCAGGACGTGGCCCTCGGACTCTTCGCCGAGCAGGGGTACGAGAAGACCTCGCTGCGCGAGATCGCCGAGGCCCTGGACGTCACCAAGGCCGCGCTGTACTACCACTTCAAGACCAAGGAAGAGATCCTGGTCAGCATCTTCGAGGACCTCTCGCGGCCGCTGGAGGACCTGATCGCCTGGGGGCGGGAGCAGCCGCACACCCTGGAGACGAAGCAGGAGATCATCCGCCGCTACAGCGAGGCGCTGTCGGGTGCGGCGCCGCTGTTCCGCTTCATGCAGGAAAACCAGGCGACCGTGCGCGACCTGCGCATCGGCGAGCTGTTCAAGACCCGCATGTTCGGCCTGCGCGACATCCTCATCGACCCGGAAGCGGACCTGGTCGACCAGGTCCGCTGTGTGAGTGCGCTGTTCACGCTGCACGCCGGGATGTTCGTGCTCCGGGACCTCGAAGGCGACCCCGAGGAACAGCGCGCTGCCGTTCTCGAGGTCGCCACCGATCTGGTGACCCAGGCACACCGGGGAGCCGGGGGCTCCTGATCCGGGCCCGGCTCCCGGCCGGTCACCGTCGGACGGTCACCGTCAGACGGTCACGCCCTTGTCCCGCAGGAACGAGACCGGGTCGACGGCCGAACCGTAGTTGGCGGTCGTGCGGATCTCGAAGTGCAGGTGCGGGCCGCTGGAGTTACCGGTGTTGCCGGACTTGGCGATCGACTGGCCGGTCTTCACGACCTGGCCTATCTTCACGTTCACCTTGGACAGGTGGGCGTACTGGGAGTACGTGCCGTTGCCGTGCTTGATGACGATCGCGTTGCCGTAGGCGGGGCCGTCACCGGCGCCGTTGCCGCCGGCCTTGACCACGGTGCCGCCGTGCGTGGCGACGACGTTGGTGCCGATCGGCACGGCGAAGTCCTGGCCGCTGTGCTTGCTCGCCCACATGCCGCCGTTCTGGGCGAAGCTGGCGCTGAGCTTGTACTTCTTCACCGGGTCCACCCAGGAGGCGGCCTTCTTCTTGGTGGCCGTCTTCTTGGCGGTGGCCTTCTTGGCGCTCGCCGTCTCGGCCTTCGCCGCCTTGGCCTGCGCCGCGGCCTGGGCCTCGACGGCGCTCGCCGTGGTGGAGGAGGTGGAGGCCGCCGTGGTGCCGGTGGCGGCCGCGACCCCGGCCCCCAGTGCGACCGAGGCTCCGAGGCCGGCGGCCATCACCGCGGCGCGGGTGCGAAGGGTCGTACGGGAAGAACGGGACGTGACACGCGGAAACATTCGAACCTCATGGGGACGGGTACAGAGGAAAGCCCCTCCGAGCGAGACGCACAGGGCGCTCGTCGGCCGGGCTCAACCTTGGTAACCCGACGGACCCGAACCGCACAAAGGTGTGACCTACGACGTTATTTAGTACTTGAGGGCGATACTTCCCGACTCTCGACAGAGCAGCCATTCCGGACAAAACCAGCTCAGGCGCCCGGCGGCCTCCGAGCGACGTGGACCGTTATGTCCGATTTCGCAGTTCTGGCGGCTTCCACTATTCCCCGTAGTAAGGGACCAAGGGCCTGTGCGCCATGTCACCGGCCATCATGATCGAAAGGCCGGTGAATGTGACCGGGGCTACTCCCGGTCCGGTTAACCCGCCCCCCGTACAAGGGCGTTCACCTAGGCTCGCAACATGGTCGACGTCACAGCACTCGGGGCACGTGTCGCGTCCAGCGCGGTCGCTCCCCTCGTCCGCAGGCTCTTCGTACGGGACGGGCCCGGGGCGGGTCTGGTGGACCGCCCGGTGCGGATATCGGCGCTGGTGTCGTTCCGGGGCGAGAAGCGGACCGCCACCCCCAAGGACGTCGACCGGATCGCCCAGGAGCTGGTCCGCCGGGCGCTGGCGGCGGCCGGACCCGGCGAGGAACCCGTCGGGGAGGGCGAGGCGGCCGCGGTCAAGGACGCCCTGGCCCGCACCCTCGCCCGGCTCGGCGAGATCACCGTCGAGGACTACGAGGCCGTCGGGCTCGGACCGGAGCGCTTCGCCCGCGCGCTGCGCACGGACGTGGCGCTGTCGCCGTACGGACTGAGCGAGGGCGGCCTGCTGCTCTACGAGCGGCTGCTGCACACCGCCGCGCTGCACATCCTGAACTTCCTCACCCAGCGCTCCACCTATGTGGCCCGGCAGCAGACCGTGCAGACGCAGCAGCTCGCCCGGCTCGTCCAGGGCGTCGACGTCCTGCTGGAACGGCTGCCGTCCCAGTCGGCCGAGGACGCCGGGTTCGAGGAGCGTTACGCGGATCACGTCACCGCCCGCTACGGCACCCTCACCATCTACGGGCTGGACGCCGGCACCCGGGAGTGGCCGCTGGACACGGCGTACCTGAGCCTGGAGGCGACCAGGCCGCAGGCGGGGCGGGACGGGCGCCGGGGCGCCGCCCACCCGACCGTGGCCGCCGAGCAGGTCCTCGCCGGCCAGGACCAGGTCTTCCTGCGCGGCGTCGCCGGATCCGGCAAGACGACCCTGGTGCAGTGGCTCGCGGTGACCACGGCGAGCCGCGTCTACGACCACGGGCTGACCCACCTCATCGGGCGGGTGCCGTTCGTGCTGCCGATGCGCCGGATCGTGCGGCCCGGGGCCGAGCTGCCCTTCCCCGGCGACTTCCTGCGGGCCGTCGGCTGTCCCGTCGCCGGGGAGCAGCCGCCGGGCTGGGTGGAGCGGGTCCTGCGCGCAAGGCGCGGGGTGCTGCTGGTCGACGGCATCGACGAGATCGCCGGTGAGCGCCGCGCCGCCGCCCGGCGCTGGCTGCGGGAGCTGGTGCGGGCCTTCCCCGGCAACCTGTGGCTGGTCACCTCGCGCCCCTCGGCCGTACCGGAGGAGTGGCTGGCCGCGGAGGGCTTCGGCGAGCGCGTGCTGGCCCGGATGTCGCAGGACGACATCGCCACCTTCGTACGGCGCTGGCACCGCGCGGCCGGTGCCGAGGCGCCGGTCGGCGAGGCGCTGCTGCGGTCGGTGCGGACCACCCCGGAGCTGACCGGGCTGGCCACCAACCCGCTCATGTGCGGCATGCTCTGCGCCCTGCACCGCGACCGGCGGGGCTTCCTTCCGCAGGACCGCAGGTCCCTGTACGAGGCCGCGCTGACCATGCTGCTCGAACGCCGGGACCGGGAGCGTGAGCTGCACGACCCCGACGGGATCCGGCTGGCGTACGCGATCCAGGTGCAGCTGCTGCAGAAGCTGGCGTGGTGGCTGATCCGCAACAGCCGCCTCGAGATGGACAGGGCCGAGGCGCTCCAGCTCATCGGCGGCGCGCTGCCCGCCTTCGACCTGGACGGGGCCGGTGAGGAGGACGTCTACCGCGCCCTGCTGCTGCGCTCCGGGCTGCTGCGCGAACCCGCCGAGGGGAGGGTGGACTTCCTCCACCGCACGTTCCAGGACTACCTGGGCGCCCGGCTGGCCGTGCAGGACCTGGACTTCGACCTGCTGGTCAACCACGCGGGCGACGACGCGTGGGAGGACGTCATCCTGCTCGCCGTCGCGCACGCCCGGCCCAAGGAGGCGGAGCACATGCTGCGCAGGCTGACCGGGGAGGGCACACCGCGCGGCACGCTGCTGGCGGCGGCCGGGCTGCGGTACGCGGCCGAGGTGGAGCCCGGGACACGGCGGCTGGTGGAGGAGCAGCTGGCCGCCCTCGTCCCGCCGTCCACCTTCGAGCTGGCCGGAGAGATCGCACGCCGGGGCGGCGACCTGGTGCTCGCGCTGCTCCCGGGGCCGGAGGGCGTCGACGACCTGACCGCCGCCATCGTGGTCGGCACCGCCGTGGAGGTGGGCAGCGAAGCCGCGCTGCACTTCCTGACCCGCTTCCGGGACCATCCGGGCCGGGACGTCCAGGTGATCCTGGCCGACTCCTGGCACCGCTTCGACCGGGAGCAGTACGCCCGCGAGATCCTCGCCCACCTCCCCGAGCAGTGGCCCGTCCAGGTGTCCACCCTCGACGACCTGCGCGCCCTGCGCGCGCTGGGCGGCTGGGAGCGGATCGTGGTGCGCGGCGCGTACCGGATCGAGGACCTGACCGCGCTGATCGTGCCGGAGCGCCTCAAGTACCTGGCGCTTCAGGCTCCGCACCCGGTCGAGGGCCTGGCCTGGCTGTCGGCCTTCCCCGAGCTGGACACCGTCCACGTGGCGGCCGGCGACGTGGACGCGGCCGCGGCCCGGGAGCTGCCGGCCGGCCTCGAGATCACCTGGGAGTCCGACCGGCAGCCGTCCCCCATCCACCACCAGGGGTAGCCCGCATCCATGGATACCGTCGTCCACACCCCGTCCGACCTCGCCGCGCCCCTCGTCGGCAGACTCTTCCGCGTCCCCGGCCGGCCGCCGGTGGGGCCCGAACCGGTGCCCGCCCTCACCACCTGGCAGGGCCCCGCGGACGACGTCCACCGCACCGCCGCCGACCTGGTGCACCTCGCCGCCGAACGGCACACCGCGCCCACCGCCGAACTGGCGCCGGTCGTCGACGTCCTGGCCCGCACCCTGCTCGCCATCGCCCGGGTCGACGTCACCGACGCCGACGCGGTGCGGATGGGCCCGCAGGACTACGCGCGGCGGCTGCGGGGCGCGGTGCAGGGCGCCGACCGCGAACTGTCGCCGGACGCCGCCTGGTTCCACGACGCGCTGCTCGTCTCGGTCTGCCTGCACGTCCTGCACCATCTGGTGCGCCGCTCCCCCTACCTCCAGCGGCAACTGCCCGGCCGGGCCAGCCGGATCGCGCAGCTGGTCGACCTGGGGGACGCCGAGGCGGCGGCCCGGCAGCCCGAACGGTCCGAGGAGGACGCCGCGTTCGAGGCCGAGTACGCGCAGTGGGTGGCCCGGCGGCACGGCTGGCTCACCATCGTGGGCGTGGACTTTCCCAACGCGCCCGACCGTTGGCCGCTGGAGGAGACCTACCTGAGCCTGGAGGCGGAGGAACGCAGCGGCGCCACGGGCGTCACGGGCGACGAGCAGCGCACGGTGCTGCTCGCGGACCGGGCTCTGGAGGACCACGAGCGGGTGCTGCTGCGCGGCGGCGCGGGCTCGGGCAAGACGACCCTGGTGCAGTGGCTGGCCGTGGCCGCCGCCCGGCAGGGCTCCCGGGTCCCCTTCGTACTGCCCGTACGCCGCTTCGCCCGCGAGGGGTTCCCGGCACCGGACGACTTCCTGCACGCGGTGCGGCACCCGCTCGCCGACCGGGCGCCGGAGGGCTGGGTGGTGCGCACCCTGCTCGCAGGACGGGCGCTGCTGCTGGTCGACGGCATCGACGAGGCGCCCGAGAAGGCGCGCGGCGAACTGCGCGACCGGCTCCGGCGGTTGCTGCGCGTCTTCTCCGGCAACGGCTGCCTGGTCACCTCCCGCCCCTCCGCGGTCTCGGAGGGCTGGCTCTCGGGCGGCGGGCTGGCCGAGGAGGACTTCGTCGAGCTGTCCCTGGCGCCCATGTCACGGGACCAGGTGACGCGGTTCGTCCGGGACTGGCACTCGGCGGCCCGGCTGGACGAGCGGGACCGGACCCCGGGCCCCCGGGAGCGCGGCACACTGGACGAGTACGAACAGCGGCTCCTGCACTCCGTACGGATCTACCGCGAGCTGCGCCAGCTCGCCACCAACCCCCTGATGTGCGGCCTGATATGCGCCCTGAACCGGGACCGGGCCGGCTCCCTGCCGAGCGGCCGCAAGGAGCTGTACGACGCCGCCCTGGAGATGCTGCTGCAGCGCCGCGACCCCGAACGGGACGTCCTGTACGCCGATGACGTGCGGCTCCAGCAGAGCACCCGGGAGCGGCTGCTCCAGAAGCTGGCGCACGCGATGCTGGAGGAGGACGCCTCGGAGCTGACCGCCGAGCGGGCGGTCGGCATCCTGGACGCCGCGCTGCCCGCGATGCCCGCCGCCCGCGCCCAGGGCGACGGCGCGAAGATCTTCCGGCATCTGCTGCACCGTACCGGCCTGCTGCGCGAACGCTCCGGCGAGTCGGTCGACTTCGTCCACCGCACCTTCCAGGACTACCTGGCGGCGAAGGAGATCGTGGCGCGCGGCCGGTTCCCCACGCTGGTGGACCACGCCCACCAGGCCGAGTGGGAGGAGGTCATCCGGATGTCCGCCGCGCATGCCCGCCCCGAGGAGTGCGCGCAGTTCCTGGAGCGGCTGCTCGCCCCCGCACCCGGGCTGCGCCGCCCGCAGATCAACCACCGCAGGCTGATGGCCGCGGCCTGCCTGGAGCACGTCACCGAACTCGACCCGGCCGTCCAGCAGCTCGTCCACGACCGGACGAAGAACCTGGTCCGCCCGACCACCGAACTGGCCGCACGCGGTCTCGGCTGGGTCGGCCCCATCGTCCTGGAGCTGCTGCCCGACCCGGGGCAGGTCCCCGACGACCGGCAGGCGCTGCTGCTCGCGCTCACCGCGACCCGGGTCGAGGACGACGCGGCCATCGACTACCTGGTCCGCCTGCGGTCCCGTTCCGCGCTGGCGGTGCGCACCGAACTCGCCCGGGGCTGGCGGAACTTCGACACCGAGCGGTACGCCCAGGAGATCATCGCCCACCTGGACCCGGACGGCCTGTACTTCCCGGTCGCCGACACCGCCGAGCTGGCGGCGCTGCGTGCTCTCGGCGGGCGGGCGCGCGTCCAGGTGGCCGGCGTGATGCGCGCGGAGGAACTGACGGAGGGTCTGCTTCCCGGCCGGCTGACCCACCTGTGGCTCAACGCGGAGCTGCCGGACACGGACGTCTCCTGGCTCTCCCACTTCCCGCGGCTGCGGACCCTGCGGGTCAATCCGCGGCTGCCGCGGGTGCGGAACGTGCCGGACGGGGTGGAGATCACCGCGTAGTCGCAGCTCAGGACCGTGACTACTACTCAGTAACCCAATCGTTGCCGTCCGGCCACTTGCTGGGGCGAGCATGCACGCGACACCTTTGGTGCCGTCAGGCATCCGCGCAGGCATGAGAGGACTCCAACCCCCCATGACCGAACAGACCGGACAGACCAGACAGACCCGGCGTACCTGGAGGCAGGCCGTCGGCACCGTGGCCGTCACCGCGGCGGCGCTCACCGTGGCGGTGACACCCGCCGGCGCCGCCACTCCCGAGGCCCCGGCCGCCCCCGCCGCCTCGACCACCGCCGTGACGGCCGCCGCCGCGGACGTCGACTACGACACCTGGCAGCGGGACTGCCGGGCTGTGATGGACGGCGCCCTGCCGTACCTGAAGGAGCGGATCGGGGACGCCCGGCCCGGCGAGAAGCAGGCGATCGTCCTCGACATCGACAACACCGCCCTGGAGACCGACTTCGGCTTCAGCTACCCGCAGCCCGCCAACCGGCCGGTCCTGGAGGCCGCCCGGCACGCCCAGGAGCGCGGCGTCGCGCTGTTCTTCGTCACCGCCCGGCCGGGCATCATCGAGCTGCCCACCGAGTGGAACCTCGCGCACGCCGGCTACGACTCCTCCGGCCTGCACGTGCGCGGCTTCCTCGACCTGTTCCGGGACGTCGCCGAGTACAAGACCGAACAGCGGGCGAAGATCGAGTCGAAGGGCTACACGATCATCGCGAACATCGGCAACAGCGCCACCGACCTGTCGGGCGGGCACGCCGAGAAGACGTTCAAGCTGCCCGACTACGACGGCCAGTTGTCCTGACGCCGGTGCCCTGACGCCGGATAGGCTCCCCTGGTCGAACGACCAGGGGAGCCGCAGGTGGAACCGACCGTACTCGGCGGAAAGCTGGCGTCCAGCCTGGTCGCCCCGCTGGTGAAGAAGCTCTTCGTGACCGGCGGCCCCGGCGCCGCACTGGTCGACCGGCCGGTCCGGCTGACCGGCCTGGTGTCCTTCAGGGGCGAGCAGCGCACCCTCGGTGAGAAGGAGGTGCGCGGGCTCGCGGGGCGGCTGGTCGGCGACGCCCTGGACTCCCCCGGCGAACGCCCCTTCCCGCGCGACGAGGAGACCGCCGTCGCCGACGCCCTGGCCGCGCGGCTGCTGGCCCTCGGCGACCTGGACATGGACGACGTCCAGGCGGTGCGGCTGGGGCACCGGGAACTCGCCGCCCGGCTGCGGACCGCCGCCGGGCCCCGGGACGGCCTCTCCGCAGACGCGGGCCACTTCCTCGACTCGGCGACGGAGTGGGCCTGCCTGCACATCCTGGAGTTCTTCACCCGGCGCTCCACCTTCGTCGCCCGGACACTCGTGGAACAGACCCGCGGCCAGGCGGAGCTGATCGCCAAGGTCGACGAGCTGATCACCCGCGTCCCGCGCCCGGACGCCCGGGACACGGCGTTCGAGCGCCGATATCTGCCGTACGCGGCCGAGCAGTACAACCACATCACCATCTACGGCATCGACCTGCGCGACTCCCCCGACAGGTGGCCGCTGGAGGTCGCCTACCTGAGCCTGGAGGCGACCGGCGAGGAGGTACACGCCGCCGCCCTGCCCGGGGAGCGCACCGACCCGGAGCGCACCGTCCGGCTCCCCGCCGAGGACGCCCTGCGCACCCACGACCGGGTGCTGCTGCGCGGCGACGCCGGCTCCGGCAAGACGACCCTCGTGCAGTGGCTGGCGGTCACCGCCGCCCGGGACGGCGACCGGGTCCCGTACGTGCTGCCGCTGCGCACCCTGATCCGCTCGGGCACGCTGCCGGCGCCCACCGCCTTCCTCACGGCCGTGGGATGCCCGCTCACCCCGCCCGAGGGCTGGGCCGAGCGTGTGCTGACGGCCGGCCGGGCCCTGGTCCTCGTCGACGGCCTGGACGAGATACCCGCCGCCGAACGGCACCGCACCCGCGACTGGCTCCTCGCCCTGATCCGCGCCTACCCCGGCAACCGCTGGCTGCTCACCTCCCGTCCCAGCGCCGTACGCCCCGACTGGCTGGCCGGCGAGGGCTTCCGGGAGCTGGCCCTGACCCCGATGCGCCGGGCCGACGTCACGACCTTCGTGCGCCGCTGGCACACGGCCGCGCGCGCCCCCGAGTACGAGGCCCTGCTGCTCGACTCCCTGCACACCAAGCGCGACCTGGCCCGCCTCGCCACCAATCCCCTGATGTGCGGCCTGATCTGCGCCTTGCACCGGGAGCGGCGGGGTTATCTCCCCACCGGCCGGAAGGAGCTGTACGACGCCGCCCTCACGATGCTGCTCGCCCGCCGGGACCGGGAGCGGGGCATGGAAGCCGTGGACCTGGGCGAGGAGGCCCAACTGGAGCTGCTCCAGCGGCTCGCGTACGCGCTGGTGCTCAGCGGGCGCACGGAGATGGACGTCGCCACGGCCGAGTCCATCGTGGAGCGCGCGCTGCCGTCGGTCGCCTCGGCGGCGGGACGGGGCGACGCGGCGACGGTCCTGCGGGCCCTGTTGCTGCGCAGCGGGCTGCTCCGGCGGCCCGCCGAGGGCAGTCTGGACTTCGTCCACCGCACCTTCCAGGACTACCTGGGCGCCCGGTACGCGGTGGAGGAGGGCCACCTGGACGTCATCGCGGCCCGTGCGGCCGACACCCACTGGGAAGACGTCGTCCGCATGGCGGTGGCCCACGCCAGGCCCGGGGAGCGGGCGGTGCTGCTGCGCCGGCTGCTCGCCGAGGACTCCCCGCGGCTCACGTTGCTGGCCCTGGCGTGCCTGGAACATGCCACGGCGCTGGACCCGGGGGTGCGCGCGGAGGTGGAGGCGCGGGCGGGGAAACTGATTCCGCCGCGGTCGAAGGACGACGCCAAGGCCCTGGCGGAGGCCGGACCACTGGTCCTGGAACTGCTCCCCGGCCCGGAGGGGCTGACGGACACGGACGCCCACGGCGTGACGATCACGGCATCGCTGCTGGCGGCGACCGAGCCGGACGGCGCGCTGGCGGTGCTGCGACGGTTCCGCGAACATCCCGCCCTCGATGTGCGACGGCAACTCGTCGGAACCTGGCATCGGTTCGACGAGCGCCGGTACGCCCTCGAAGTACTCGATCATCTCGACCGGAACGAGCTGGTCCTGACATGCGGGACCGAGGCTCAGCGCGCAACGATGCCGCTGATGGATCCCTGGCCCCGGCTGACGTTTGACGGAGCGCACCGGGCTGCCGAGATCGTCGGCTGCGTGCCGGACACCGATGCGGTGGAACAACTGCAGCTTGCGAACAACACCGCGCTGACCGAGCTGGGCGACCTGGCCGTCTTCGCACGCCTGCGGAGCCTGCTGGTGCACTGCGGGTCGGCGCGAGGGCTGGACCGGCTGGCGAGCCTTCCACTCGCGGACCTCCTGCTCATCCAGGCGGCCGACCTCACCGGTCTGTCGGACCTGACCTCAGTCCAACGGCTGACCGTGACGCAGAAACTCCCCGGCACGCGGCTGACGGATTCCCTGCCCACCGGGGCTTCCCTGAGGTACCTCCACCTCGGTGACGAGGCGACCGCCGGCACCGGGCTGCGAGGGCTCTCCCACTGGGACACCCTGAAGGCCGTATACCTGGCCACGAAGGCCCCGCTCACCGGCGAGGACTGGTCGGAGGTCGCGGGTCTGCCGCGGGTCACCGTCCTGCTCCTGGACCGGTCCCTGCTCCTGGACGGCCTCGGACCGATGCCGGCCCTCCCGGGCATCGTCAGCCTCAGCCTCAGGGCCTTGCGGGGAGACGAGGACCTCTCGGTCCTCCCCGCCCGCCTGCCCGACGTGCGCCATGTGTCCCTCGCTGCCGCCCCCGGCCGAGCTCTCGACCTCGGCAGGGCCACGGCCCTCTTCCCCGGCGCCGAGGTGCGGGCCGAGCTGGGCTGACAGCACGCGAAAGGGGCTGCCCCAGGACCGAAGTCCCGGTGCAGCCCCTCTCCTGGCTCACCCCGGGAGGGCTACGCCTCCTTGCTCAGGTTCGGCCCCGCGCCGCCGGCCGCCTGCTCGATCGGCGGGACGTCGGGCAGCGCCGACTTCTCCTCGCCGCGGAACGTGAAGGTCTGGGACTCGCCCTCGCCCTCCGTGTCCACGACCACGATGTGGCCCGGGCGCAGCTCGCCGAAGAGGATCTTCTCCGACAGCGAGTCCTCGACCTCGCGCTGGATCGTGCGACGCAGCGGACGCGCGCCCAGCACCGGGTCGTAGCCCTTCTTGGACAGCAGCTCCTTGGCGGACTGGGAGAGCTCGATGCCCATGTCCCGGTCCTTGAGGCGCTCGTCGACCTTGCCGATCATCAGGTCGACGATCCGCAGGATGTCGTCCTGGCTGAGCTGCGGGAAGACGACCACGTCGTCGACGCGGTTGAGGAACTCGGGCCGGAAGTGCTGCTTCAGCTCGTCCTGGACCTTGTTCTTCATGCGCTCGTAGTTGGTCTTCTTGTCACCCGCGGCGGCGAAGCCGAGGTTGAAGCCCTTGGAGATGTCCCGCGTGCCGAGGTTGGTCGTCATGATGATGACCGTGTTCTTGAAGTCCACGACCCGGCCCTGGGAGTCGGTCAGGCGACCGTCCTCCAGGATCTGCAGCAGCGAGTTGAAGATGTCCGGGTGGGCCTTCTCGACCTCGTCGAAGAGGACGACGGAGAACGGCTTGCGGCGGACCTTCTCGGTCAGCTGGCCGCCCTCTTCGTAGCCCACGTAGCCGGGGGGCGAACCGAAGAGACGCGACACCGTGTGCTTCTCGCTGAACTCCGACATGTCGAGGGAGATCAGCGCGTCCTCGTCACCGAAGAGGAACTCGGCGAGCGCCTTGGACAGCTCGGTCTTACCGACACCGGACGGACCGGCGAAGATGAACGAGCCACCCGGACGCTTCGGGTCCTTCAGGCCGGCGCGGGTACGGCGGATCGCCTTGGACAGCGCCTTGACGGCGTCGACCTGGCCGATGACCCGCTTGTGGAGCTCGTCCTCCATGCGCAGCAGGCGCGAGGACTCCTCCTCCGTGAGCTTGAAGACCGGGATGCCGGTGGCGGTCGCGAGGACCTCGGCGATCAGCTCGCCGTCGACCTCGGCGACGACGTCCATGTCGCCGGCCTTCCACTCCTTCTCGCGCTTGGCCTTCGCGGCGAGGAGCTGCTTCTCCTTGTCGCGCAGGGACGCGGCCTTCTCGAAGTCCTGCGAGTCGATCGCGGACTCCTTGTCGCGGCGGACGCCGGCGATCTTCTCGTCGAACTCGCGCAGGTCCGGCGGCGCGGTCATCCGGCGGATCCGCATCCGGGAGCCGGCCTCGTCGATCAGGTCGATCGCCTTGTCCGGAAGGAAGCGGTCCGAGATGTAGCGGTCGGCGAGCGTGGCCGCCTGCACCAGGGCCTCGTCCGTGATCGAGACGCGGTGGTGCGCCTCGTACCGGTCACGGAGGCCCTTGAGGATCTCGATCGTGTGCGGCAGCGACGGCTCCGCGACCTGGATGGGCTGGAAGCGGCGCTCCAGGGCCGCGTCCTTCTCCAGGTGCTTGCGGTACTCGTCCAGCGTGGTCGCACCGATGGTCTGCAGCTCACCGCGGGCCAGCATCGGCTTCAGGATCGACGCGGCGTCGATGGCGCCCTCGGCGGCACCCGCACCGACCAGCGTGTGCAGCTCGTCGATGAACAGGATGATGTCGCCGCGCGTGCGGATCTCCTTGAGCACCTTCTTCAGGCGCTCCTCGAAGTCACCGCGGTAGCGGGAGCCGGCGACCAGCGCGCCGAGGTCCAGGGTGTAGAGGTGCTTGTCCTTGAGGGTCTCGGGCACCTCGCCCTTGACGATGGCCTGCGCGAGGCCCTCGACGACGGCGGTCTTGCCGACGCCGGGCTCACCGATGAGCACCGGGTTGTTCTTGGTGCGGCGGGAGAGCACCTGCATGACCCGCTCGATCTCCTTCTCGCGCCCGATGACCGGGTCGAGCTTGGACTCACGAGCGGCCTGGGTGAGGTTCCGGCCGAACTGGTCGAGGACCAGGGACGTGGAGGGCGTGCCCTCCGCAGGACCGCCGGCGGTGGCGGTCTCCTTGCCCTGGTAACCGGAGAGCAGCTGGATGACCTGCTGCCGCACCCGGTTGAGATCGGCGCCCAGCTTGACCAGGACCTGGGCGGCGACGCCCTCGCCCTCACGGATCAGGCCGAGCAGGATGTGCTCCGTGCCGATGTAGTTGTGACCCAGCTGGAGGGCCTCGCGGAGCGACAGCTCCAGGACCTTCTTGGCACGGGGGGTGAAGGGAATGTGACCCGACGGGGCCTGCTGGCCCTGCCCGATGATCTCCTCCACCTGCTGGCGGACCGCCTCGAGCGAAATCCCGAGGCTCTCAAGGGCCTTGGCGGCGACACCCTCACCCTCGTGGATCAGGCCCAGGAGGATGTGCTCGGTGCCGATGTAGTTGTGGTTGAGCATCCGGGCTTCTTCCTGAGCCAGGACGACAACCCGCCGCGCGCGGTCGGTGAACCTCTCGAACATCGTTAATCGCTCCTCAGAGCGGTCAGGCAGTAAGGGGAACTTCCCCTCCCTGTCCTTCCGCAGCTTAGTCCCGCAAGCGGGGACCGCTCATTCCAACTGCCGACACCGTCGATGGCCTCCTGACCCCTGACGCCGACATCTGCCACAACCCGATGGTGCGAGACGATGTTCCCGCAGGCCAGGCACTTACCCCACTCGCCAGTACGCCGATGGCGAACGCGAGACGGCCCGATCTGCGTGTCGCCCCCTCCCACTAGGGATGTCTTACCCGCTGGGACTGACACTCCATGCCGCGTGCGCCGGTTCCCTCCGCTACGGGCGAACAACCTTGCACCTCCCCGCACCCCCGCACGCCCCCATTACCGGCACTCTGAGCAATCGTTCCGGCACCAAGCGTAACTCCGGCGTACTTTCGGCCGTTGCGCTTGGCATGGTTGGCGCCCCGCCCCCGGTACCCGTCGTCCCTCCGGCCGCTCCCGGCCCTCTGGTCCCACCCGTCCCCCCGGCTCCTGCCGCCGTGCCGCCGCCGCGCCGGTCGCCCGAGGCGGGCGGCACGCGGTGGGCCGGGCTGCGGTGGGAAGGGGTGCGGTCCTGGTACGAGGACGTGCTCGGGTGGCCGACGGTGCCCGGAGTACCGCCCCGGCTGCGCGTGGGCGTCCGCTTCGACGTCCTGGATGTCCCGGCCGAGGCCGGTCGCGCGGCGCTGGAGCGGCTCGGACCGACGGGCCCGGTGGCGCTCCGGGGCGAGCGGATGCTGCTGCTCGTGGCGGCGGGCGGCGCCGAGGAGGTGCCGGGGCTGCTGGAGTGGCTGGAGTGGGGGTCCCTGCCGCTCGGTCTGACCGCGGCGGGTACGGGCGCCCTCATGGACGCGCCCCTCGCGCCCCTCGCGCCCGCCACCGGCCCGGGGTCCGGCCGTGACGGGCCGCGGGGGGCCGCATTCTGGCTGCGGCCCCCGGAGCCGGGGTGCGAGGTGGAGAACTCGCTGCCGACGCTGTCGGTCCTCGGGGGCACCGGAAGCGCCCCGGATCTCGCACGGCTCGTCCGCACCCTGGCCACGCAGTGCCACCGGGTCCGGCTCGGCGCCGGGCGCGGCCGGTGACCGTGACACGGGCGATGACGCGTGCGGTGTCGCGGGCCGGGTGATCAGCCGTTGGCCTTCTCGTACGCCTCGCGGATGATCGCGGGAACACGGCCGCGGTCGTTGACCTCGTAGCCGTTCTCCTTTGCCCAGGCGCGGATCGCCGCGGTGTCCTGGCCGCCACCGGAAGAGGCGCGCGCCTTGCCGCGACCGCCCGAGGCACGGCCCCCGGTACGGCGGCCACCCTTGACGTAGGCGTCGAGAAGACCACGGAGCTTGTCCGCGTTGGCGGTGGTGAGGTCGATCTCGTACGTCTTGCCGTCGAGTGCGAACGTCACGGTCTCGTCTGCCTCGCCGCCGTCGAGGTCATCGACAAGAAGGACCTGAACCTTCTGTGCCACCGGATTTCCTTTCATCGATAACGTGAGGGCCGGAGGTCCGTCGGCGTCCGCCGTATCGCCGTCCCTTGTTATATGCAGTACTGCACTACGCCGGAAAGCAAACCGCTTTTGCGGGAAAAACACAAACCCCCGTCGGAGACCGGCGGCCCGACTCCGGGCCGGAAACATACGCGTTTCGGACATAGGGTCTGGCCCTGTCCGGCGATCACAGATGCAGAAGCATCCGACTGTTACCCAAGGTGTTCGGTTTCACTCGTTCGAGACCGAGGAACTCCGCAACGCCCTCGTCATAGGAACGCAGCAGCTCCGCGTAGACATCGGTGTCGACCGGCGTCTCCCCGATCTCCACGAAGCCGTGCTTGACGAAGAAGTCCACTTCGAAGGTCAGACAGAAAACGCGGCGAACACCGAGCCAGCGCGCCGTGTCCAGCAACTTCTCCAGCAAGTGATGCCCCACGCCGACCCCCTTCAGGCCCGGCTTCACCGCGAGAGTGCGCACTTCCGCGAGGTCTTCCCACATCACGTGCAGGGCACCGCAGCCGACCACCTCGGCGTTGTCGTCCCGTTCCGCGACCCAGAACTCCTGGATGCTCTCGTAAAGCGTCACCATCGCTTTGTCGAGCAGGATACGGTCGCGGACGTACGCGTCGAGGAGCCGGCGTACGTCCGGGACATCCCTGGTACGGGCCCGCCGGACGGTGATGGCATTTGACATGTGGGGACGCTATCGCTCGCCGCCGTCCGGTACCGAGCCGGGGTTGGGCGCGGGGGTTTCGGGTCCCTGCACGATGCGGATGGCGTCTCTGAGGGCCTGCCGCTGTTCCTCGCTCATCATGCCGAAGAAGGCGATGAGGGCGGCGGCGGGGTTGTCGCTCTGCGACCACGCGTCGTTCATCAGCGCGGCGGCGTAGGCGGCGCGGGTGGAGACCGCCTCATATCGATAGGCCCGGCCTTCCGACTCGCGGCGGACCCAGCCCTTCTGATGGAGATTGTCCAAAACGGTCATCACGGTGGTGTACGCGATGGACCGTTCCTGTTGGAGGTCTTCCAGGACTTCTCGAACGGTCACGGGGCGGTTCCACTTCCACACCCTCGTCATGACCGCGTCTTCGAGTTCTCCCAATGGGCGAGGCACGTTCCGAACGATAGTGGGAGATCTCGCCGACCGCGTGCCGGACGTGCTGTTCTGCTGGCAAACGGGCACGGAAAGGGCGTACGGCTCCCGTGGTCGTGCGGGAGCCGTACGCGCGGTGGGGTCAGCCTTCGGCGTGGGAGGACTGCTGCCGGGCGCCCTCCGCCCGGGCGAGGGCGGCGTCCACGGCCGCGTCCTCCTTGGCCTTGTTGGCACCGCCCTGGGTCTTCACGATCACCCGGATCAAGCCGATGAAGAACACGGCCATGACGGCCGGGCCATGGCCTCTGCGTCCCCGTCCCCGCGCCCCTCCGCCCCGTCGTCCTTGCCGTCTTGCTCGGTGGCCGTGTACAGCCACACCTGGAGACGCATGATCGTGATGACCCACGGCCGGGCCACCCAAGTCCACGAGTAAGCCGCCGACGACGCACCCCCCGCCCGCG
>NZ_QHJH01000083.1 GCF_003947455.1 Streptomyces sp. WAC 04229
CGTTGTCCGCCTAGTATAGCTTCGTCGGCTGGTGTGACTTTGAAAAGGAGCCGCCCCCTCCGCCCCCGGCACCCCCACCGCCTCGGACGTCACCGACACCTCGGTGAAACTGTCCTGGTCGGCGGCGACCGACGACAAGGGCATCAAGAACTACGACGTCCTGCGCGACGGCACGAAGGTCGCCACCGTCACCGGCACCACCTACACCAACACCGGCCTGACCAAGGGCACCGACTACTCGTACACGGTCCAGGCCCGCGACACCGCCGACCAGACCGGACCGGCCAGCGGCGCGGTCGCCGTCCGCACGACCGGCGGCGGGGGCGGCAACCCGGACCCGGGCGACGAGGTCAAGCTCGGCTACTTCACCAACTGGGGCGTCTACGGGCGCAACTACCACGTGAAGAACCTGGTCACCTCCGGCTCCGCCGAGAAGATCACGCACATCAACTACGCCTTCGGCAACGTGCAGGGCGGCAAGTGCACCATCGGTGACGCCTACGCCGACTACGACAAGGCCTACACCGCGGACCAGTCCGTCGACGGCAAGGCCGACACCTGGGACCAGCCCCTGCGCGGCAACTTCAACCAGCTGCGCAAGCTGAAGGCGCAGTACCCGCACATCAAGGTGCTGTGGTCCTTCGGCGGCTGGACCTGGTCCGGCGGCTTCCCCGACGCCGTGAAGAACCCGGCCGCCTTCGCGAAGTCCTGCCACGACCTGATCGAGGACCCGCGCTGGGCCGACGTCTTCGACGGCATCGACCTGGACTGGGAGTACCCGAACGCCTGCGGACTGAGCTGTGACACCACCAGCGGCCCGAACGCCTTCAGCAACATGATGAAGGCCATGCGCGCCGAGTTCGGCCAGGACTACCTGGTCACCGCGGCCGTCACCGCCGACGCCTCCGACGGCGGCAAGATCGAGGCCGCCGACTACGGCACCGCCGCGCCGTACATCGACTGGTACAACGTGATGACGTACGACTTCTTCGGCGCCTGGGCGAAGAACGGGCCGACCGCCCCGCACTCGCCGCTGACGTCGTACCCCGGCATCCCGCAGCAGGGCTTCAACTCCGCCGAGGCCATCGCGAAGTTCAAGGCGAAGGGCGTGCCCTCCGACAAGCTGCTCCTCGGCATCGGGTTCTACGGCCGCGGCTGGACCGGCGTCACCCAGTCCGCGCCCGGCGGCACGGCGACCGGACCGGCGACCGGCACGTACGAGGCGGGCATCGAGGACTACAAGGTCCTGAAGAACAGCTGCCCCGCCACCGGCACCGTCGCCGGCACCGCCTACGCCCACTGCGGCAGCAACTGGTGGTCCTACGACACTCCGGCCACCGTCAAGTCGAAGATGGACTGGGCCGAGCAGCAGAAGCTCGGCGGGGCCTTCTTCTGGGAGTTCAGCGGTGACACCTCCAACGGCGAGCTGGTGAGCGCCATCGACAGCGGTCTGAAGTAGAACCGCTGACAGTCTCTAAGCAACATTGACGCGCTGACCGGGCGGGGCTGCCTCCAGCCACGCGAGGAATCCGGTCAGCGCGTCTTCGCTCATCGCCAGTTCGAGCCGTGTGCCCCGGTGCAGACAGGCCAGGACCACGGCGTCGGAGAGCAACGCCAGCTCCTCCTCGCCGTCCGGCACCCGGCGGCCGGCCACCTCGATCGCGGAGCGTTCCAGGACGCGGCGGGGGCGCGGGGAGTACGAGAAGACGCGGTACCACTCGATCCGGTCGCCGTTGTAGCGGGCGACGCCGTAGGACCAGCCCTTGCCGCCGGCGTCACCCTCCTTGGGGGCGTCCCAGCGCAGGGAGCAGTCGAAGGTACCGCCCGACCGCTGGATCAGCCGACGGCGCAGACCGAAGACGAAGAGCCCGATCACCACCAGGGCGACGGCGATTCCGCACACAGTCAGAGCGAGGACCATCGACACCGACCTCCTCGTCTCCTAGGTAACGGAACGGAAAAAACACCCGGATCTGCCTCAGCCGCGGCCGGGTCCGGATTGCTCCGGTCCCAGCCGCGGCTGAGTCACGTCATAGCACAGCGCCGTCGATCAGCGCCCCGCCGCCGCGCGCAGTCGGACGTCCGCGCGGCGCTCGGCGTGGGCGTCGCCCTCCGCCTTCGCGCGCTCGAGCTCCCGCTCCGCACGCTGGACGTCGATCTCGTCCGACAGCTCGGCGATCTCGGCCAGCAGGGACAGCTTGTTGTCGGCGAACGAGATGAAACCGCCGTGCACCGCGGCGACGACCGTCCCACCGTCACTCGTACGAATGGTCACCGGGCCCGACTCCAGCACACCGAGCAGCGGCTGGTGACCGGGCATGACGCCGATGTCGCCGGACGTGGTGCGCGCGACGACCAGGGTGGCCTCGCCGGACCAGACCTCTCGGTCGGCCGCGACCAGCGCGACGTGCAGATCAGCAGCCAAGGTGGCTCCTCGGGTCACCACCCGGCGGGAGAGCCGGGTGTTGGTTACAAGTCTAAGGGGCGTGACGGAGGGGGCGGGACGCGCCCGCCCCCTCCGGTGTGAGCCGTGGGGCCCACCACGAGCGCGAGGCTCAGGAGACGCCGAGCTCCTTGGCGTTCTTCTTCAGGTCCTCGATGCCACCGCACATGAAGAACGCCTGCTCCGGGAAGTGGTCGTACTCGCCGTCGCAGATCGCGTTGAACGCGGTGATCGACTCGTCCAGCGGCACGTCGGAGCCGTCCACGCCGGTGAACTGCTTGGCGACGTGGGTGTTCTGGGACAGGAAGCGCTCCACGCGGCGGGCACGCTGGACGACCAGCTTGTCCTCCTCGCCGAGCTCGTCGATACCGAGGATCGCGATGATGTCCTGCAGGTCCTTGTACTTCTGCAGGATGTTCTTCACGCGCATCGCGGCCTGGTAGTGGTCCGCCGCGATGTACCGCGGGTCGAGGATGCGGGACGTCGAGTCCAGCGGGTCCACGGCCGGGTAGATGCCCTTCTCGGAGATCGGACGGGAGAGCACCGTCGTCGCGTCGAGGTGGGCGAAGGTGGTGGCCGGGGCCGGGTCGGTCAGGTCGTCCGCGGGGACGTAGATCGCCTGCATCGAGGTGATCGAGTGACCGCGGGTCGAGGTGATGCGCTCCTGGAGGAGACCCATCTCGTCGGCCAGGTTCGGCTGGTAGCCCACCGCGGAGGGCATGCGGCCGAGCAGGGTCGAGACCTCGGAACCGGCCTGGGTGAAGCGGAAGATGTTGTCGATGAAGAACAGCACGTCCTGCTTCTGGACGTCGCGGAAGTACTCGGCCATGGTCAGGCCGGCCAGCGCGACGCGCAGACGGGTGCCCGGCGGCTCGTCCATCTGACCGAAGACCAGCGCGGTCTTGTCGATGACGCCGGACTCGCTCATCTCGTCGATGAGGTCGTTGCCCTCACGGGTGCGCTCACCGACACCGGCGAACACGGAGACGCCGTCGTGGTTGTTGGCGACGCGGTAGATCATCTCCTGGATGAGCACCGTCTTGCCGACGCCGGCGCCGCCGAACAGACCGATCTTGCCGCCCTTGACGTACGGGGTCAGCAGGTCGATGACCTTGACGCCGGTCTCGAACATCTCGGTCTTCGACTCGAGCTCGTCGAAGTTGGGCGCCTTGCGGTGGATCGGCCAGCGCTCACCCGTGTACTGCTCGTCGACGTTCAGCACCTCACCGAGGGTGTTGAACACCTTGCCCTTGGTGAAGTCGCCGACGGGCACGGAGATGGCCGAACCCGTGTCGGTCACCGGGGCCTGGCGGACCAGACCGTCGGTGGGCTGCATCGAGATGGTGCGGACCAGGCCGTCACCCAGGTGCTGGGCGACTTCCAGGGTCAGGGTCTTGAGCTGACCCTCCTGGGCCGGGTCGGCGACCTCGACGTGCAGCGCGTTGTAGATGTCCGGCATCGCGTCGACGGGGAACTCCACGTCGACGACCGGGCCGATGACGCGCGCGACGCGGCCGGAGGCCACGCCCGACGCAGCGGTCGGCTCAACAGTGGTGGTCATTAGTTGTCACTCCCCGCGGTCGCGTCGGCCAGGGCGCTGGCGCCACCGACGATCTCGCTGATTTCCTGGGTGATTTCGGCCTGGCGGGCCGCGTTGGCAAGACGGGAGAGCGTGTTGATCAGCTCACCCGCGTTGTCGGTGGCCGACTTCATCGCGCGCCGCGTGGCGGCGTGCTTGGAGGCGGCCGACTGGAGCAGCGCGTTGTAGATGCGGCTCTCCACGTAGCGGGGCAGCAGGGCGTCGAGGACGTCCTCCGCGGACGGCTCGAAGTCGTACAGCGGGAGGATCTCGTCCTTCGCCTTCGACTCCTGCGCGACCTCTTCGAGGCTCAGCGGCAGCAGCCGGGAGTCGGCCGCCGTCTGCGTCATCATCGAGACGAACTCGGTGTAGACGATGTGGAGCTCGTCCACGCCGCCCTCCGCCGTCTCCTTCTCGATGGCCTCGATCAGCGGCGCCGCGACCTTCTTGGCGTCCGCGTACGAGGGCTCGTCGGTGAAGCCCGAGAACGACTCCGCGACCTTGCGCTCGCGGAAGTTGTAGTGGGCCAGACCGCGGCGGCCGACGATGTACGTGTCGACCTCCCGGCCCTCGCGCTCGAGGCGCTCGGTGAGCCGCTCCGCCGCCTTGATGGCGTTGGAGTTGAAGGCGCCGGCCAGACCGCGGTCGCTCGTGAGGAGCAGGACCGCGGCACGGGTCGGGTTCTCCGCCTCCGTGGTGAGCGGGTGCTTCGTGTTCGACCCGGTACCGACCGCCGTGACCGCGCGGGTGAGTTCCTGCGCGTACGGCGTGGAGGCCGCCACCTTGCGCTGCGCCTTGACGACGCGCGAGGCGGCGATCATCTCCATCGCCTTGGTGATCTTCTTGGTCGCGGTGACGGATCGGATGCGACGCTTGTAGACCCGGAGCTGGGCTCCCATGAGTCAGGTCCCTTCCTTACGTCACTTGGCGGCGGACGGGGCGTCCTCGCCGAGCAGCCTGCCGTCCGAGGTCTCGAACTGCTTCTTGAACGACGCGATCGCCTCGGCGACGGCCTGCAGGGTGTCGTCGGACATCTTGCCGCCCTCCTTGATGGAGGTCATGAGGCCCTGCTCCTGGCGGTGCAGGTACTCGAGCAGCTCCTTCTCGAAGCGGCTGATGTCGGCGACGGGCACCTCGTCCATCTTGCCGGTGGTGCCGGCCCAGACGGAGACGACCTGGTCCTCGGTGGCCATCGGCTGGTACTGGTCCTGCTTCAGCAGCTCGACCATGCGCTGACCGCGCTCCAGCTGCGACTTCGACGCCGCGTCCAGGTCGGAACCGAAGGCGGCGAACGCCTCCAGCTCACGGAACTGGGCGAGGTCCACACGGAGCCGGCCGGAGACCTGCTTCATGGCCTTGTGCTGGGCGGAGCCACCGACGCGGGAGACCGAGATACCGACGTTCAGGGCCGGACGCTGGCCGGCGTTGAACAGGTCGGACTCCAGGAAGCACTGGCCGTCGGTGATGGAGATGACGTTGGTCGGGATGAACGCCGAGACGTCGTTGGCCTTGGTCTCGACGATCGGCAGACCGGTCATCGAACCGGCGCCCATGTCGTCGGAGAGCTTGGCGCAGCGCTCCAGCAGACGGGAGTGCAGGTAGAAGACGTCACCCGGGTAGGCCTCGCGGCCCGGCGGGCGGCGCAGCAGCAGCGACACGGCGCGGTAGGCGTCGGCCTGCTTCGACAGGTCGTCGAAGATGATCAGGACGTGCTTGCCCTCGTACATCCACTGCTGGCCGATGGCCGAGCCGGTGTACGGCGCCAGGTACTTGAAGCCGGCCGGGTCGGACGCCGGGGCGGCCACGATGGTCGTGTACTCCAGCGCGCCGTTCTCCTCCAGCGCGCGGCGGACCGACGCGATGGTGGAGCCCTTCTGGCCGATGGCAACGTAGATGCAGCGGACCTGCTTGTTCGGGTCGCCGGTGCGCCAGTTGTCACGCTGGTTGATGATCGTGTCGACGGCCAGGGCGGTCTTGCCGGTCTGGCGGTCGCCGATGATCAGCTGGCGCTGACCGCGGCCGATCGGGGTCATGGCGTCGACGGCCTTGTAGCCCGTCTCCATCGGCTCGTGCACCGACTTGCGCTGCATGACCGTGGGGGCCTGCAGTTCGAGGGCGCGGCGGCCCTCGGTCTCGATCTCGCCGAGGCCGTCGATCGGGTTACCGAGGGGGTCGACCACGCGGCCGAGGTAGCCCTCGCCCACGGCGACCGACAGGACCTCGCCGGTGCGGCTGACCGGCTGGCCCTCCTCGATACCGCTGAACTCACCGAGGACGATGGCACCGATCTCGCGCTCCTCGAGGTTGAGGGCGAGGCCGAGGGTGCCGTCCTCGAACTTCAGCAGTTCGTTGGCCATGGCCGAGGGCAGGCCCTCGACCTTCGCGATGCCGTCGCCGGCAAGGGTGACCGTACCGACCTCCTCGCGCGAGGCCGCGTCCGGCTTGTACGACTGGACGAAGTTCTCCAGTGCGTCCCGGATCTCCTCCGGCCGGATCGTGAGCTCCGCCATCTGAGTTCCCTGCTCTCCTTGTTGGGCCCGAAGTTTCACTTGGGGGGTATTCCACGAGTCGGGGACTCCCCCCAGTAAGAGGTGAATCCTCTGCACGGCCCAACCAGGGCCGTCGTAAGTACGTACTGCTTGCTGTGCTGTTGTCTCGCGGGGAGTCAGCTCGCCATGCGGCGGCCGGCCTCCTCCAGACGGTCCGCGATGGAACCGTTGATGACCTCGTCACCGACCTGCACCCGGATGCCTCCGACGACCTCGGGGTCCACGTCGAGATTGAGGTGCATCGGGCGGCCGTAGACCTTCGCGAGGGCGGCGCCGAGACGCTGCTTCTGCGTGTCGCTCAGCGGCACCGCGGAGGTGACCACGGCGACCATCCGGTCCCGCCGGTCGGCGGCGAGCTTGGACAGGGACTCGAGTCCCGTCTCCAGGCTACGTCCCCGCGGCGCGGTCACGAGACGCGTGACCAGACGCCCGGTGCTCGCGTCCGCACGGCTGCCGAGCAGGCTGCGCAGCAGCTCGCCCTTGGCCGAGGTGGAGGCGGAGCGGTTGGTCAGCGCGGCGCGCAGCTCGGTGTTCGAGGAGACGATCCGGCCGAACCGGAACAGCTCGTCCTCGACGTTGTCGAGCCGGCCCGCCTTCTGGGCCGCGGTGAGGTCGGCGGTGTTCGCCAGCTCCTCCAGCGCGTCCACCAGGTCGCGGGACTGCGACCAGCGGGAGCGCACCATACCGGCCACCAGGTCGACGGCGGGGCCGCTGACCTGGGTGCCGAGGAGGCGCTGGGCAAGGTCGGCCTTGGCCTCGCCGGCCTGCGCCGGGTCGGTCAGGACCCGACGCAGCGACACCTCGCGGTGGAGCAGCGCGGTGACGGCGGCCAGCTCGTCGGCGAGCGAGCCGGCGTCCACGGACGTGGAGTCCGTCAGCGCGTCGAGACGCTCGCGTGCGGCAGCCAGGGCCTCGCGGCTCGCTCCGTTCATCGGGTTGCCTCTGCCTTCGTCGCCTTGTCGTCCAGCTCGTCCAGGAAGCGGTCGATGACGCGGCTCTGGCGGGCGTGGTCCTCGAGGGACTCGCCGACGAGCTTGCCGGCCAGGTCGGTGGCCAGCTTGCCGACGTCCTGGCGCAGCGCGGACGCGGCGGCCTTGCGGTCGGCCTGGATCTGGGCGTGACCGGCGGCGATGATCTCCTCACGCTGCCGCTGGCCTTCCGCGCGCATCTCGGCGATGAGCGTGGCGCCCTGCTCCTGCGCCTCCTGGCGCAGGCGCGCGGCCTCGTGACGGGCCTCGGCGAGCTGGGCCTTGTACTGCTCAAGGACGCTCTGGGCCTCGGTCTGCGCGGCCTCGGCCTTCTCGATACCGCCCTCGATGGCCTCGCGACGCTCTTCCAGAACCTTGTTGATGTTCGGGAGCAGCTTCTTGGCGAGGAAGCCGAAGACGATGACGAAAGCGATGAGGCCGATGACGACTTCCGGCCACGGCGGGATGAGGGGGTTCTCCTTCTCACCCTCAGCCGCCAGAAGTACCAGGGCGGAGTTCACATCAGTGCCTTTCGTCGAAAGGGTCGGTCGTCAGCTCGTCTTAGTAGACGAAGGGCATGACGAGACCGATGAGGGCGAGCGCCTCACAGAACGCGAAGCCCAGGATCTGGTTGGCGCGGATCAGACCGGCCGCCTCGGGCTGGCGGGCGAGGGCCTGGGTGCCGTTACCGAAGATGATGCCGACGCCGACGCCGGGGCCGATGGCCGCCAGGCCGTAACCGACGGAGCTGAGCGAACCTTCGACGGCAGCAAGGGTCTGGGACATGCCAGTTCTTCCTTCTCTTTACGGACCGGTGGGGGTTGGCCACCGGACGACTGGGGGGTGAGGCGGGACGGGCTCAGTGGTGCTCGGCGAGCGCGCCCTGGATGTAGGTGCAGGTCAACAGGACGAACACGTACGCCTGCACGGCCTGGATGAAGAGCTCGAAGGCCGTCATGATGATCGTCATCACGAACGAGACGCCCGCGTAGGCGATGCCGATGCCGTTCAGCAGGTACCAGCTGGCGATCGTGAAGAGCAGCAGCAGGGTGTGGCCCGCGAACATGTTGGCGAAGAGCCGGACGGCGTGCGTGAAGGGGCGGACCAGCAGGTTCGAGAAGAACTCGATGGTCATCGACAGCGGCAGCACCGCACCGAGGGACTTGTCGTAACCGGTGACGTTCTTGAAGAAGCCGACGAAGCCGTGACGCTTGAAGGTCAGCGACACCCACAGCACGTAGACGATCAGGGCCAGGACCATCGGGTAGGCGATGATCGAGGTCACCGGGAACTGGGCGACCGGGATGATCGACCAGAGGTTCATCATCCAGACGAAGAAGAACAGCGTGACGATCAGGGGGACGTACTTCTCGCCCTCCTTCTTGCCGATCGTCTCGTAGACGACGCCGCGGCGGATGAAGTCGTAGCCGGCCTCGGCGACCATCTGGAGCTTGCCCGGGACGACCTTCGGCTTGTTGAAGGCGGCCCAGAAGAAGCCCACGATGATGATCGAGCCGAGCAGGGCCAGCAGCATCGGCTTGTTGAAGTACATGCCGTTGCCGTCTGCGTTGCCCCAGAGCGGCTCGAAGAGGAACGAGTGCAGGCCGGGAGCCGGGAATCCACAACCGTCGAAGATGTGGCAGTCGGTCTCGAAGGCGAGCACCTGCGTCGGGTCAGCACTCACCGCGGGCTCCTTCATCGTGGCGCATGGGTACGGCAACCTCGTTGTGTCGGCGCGGCGCGGGGCCGCAGTTCGGCACGGGACTGGTGTTACGGATGTGGGGGCGGCTGTGGGGCATCTCGCCTCGCGATTGAGCAGGCGTCAGCTCGGATGCCCGCGCCCGCGATGCCGCAGTTGGCACCGGACGATAGCAGGACTTCACATGCCTCTTTATCCCGGCCCTACCCCTCACGACGAGTGGCCCGTCTTCTCGGGCTTGTCGCTCGAGGACTCGGGCTCGACGTAGAGGATCTTGGCCTTCATGTGGGCCCGCGTCTGGGCGGCGATCCACGTGAGGGTGACCACGACCAGAGTGATCGCGAAGGACCGGGGGTTGAACAGCGTGGTGTTCTTGAACGCGGCGAGGAAGACGAACAGCAGCAGGATCTGCGCCGCGTAGAGCATCAGGCCCATCGCCTGGAAAAGGTGCGGAAGTGACTTCGCCGTGCGCTGCAGGACGTAGAGACCGATCCCCATGAAGAGCATCGCCACCAAGGTCGCGACGACGGCTCCGACCGCGCCCTTGCCGCCGGCGGCCACGGCGCTGACGACGGCGGCTACTGCGCCGACGGCAGCCGTGGGCACGGCAGCCTGAAGCAAGGTCCGGACGTCATTGGACGGCATGGCGGCAACTCCGCTTTTCACAGGGGGCAGGGTGTCGTCATGGACGAGCGTAGTCCCGGGCCGAACGGAGTCCTCACGCCCAAGAGACCGTCGCATCACGGTCCTTAGGCTCTACCCGGGGGTTCTCGTGAACCGTATCACAAACTATTTGATGAGGTCTTTACCTGTGGGTGTGCTTGCTGTCACACATGAGAGTGACAGTGCGCGTATGTGCAATCACTGGGCCCACTTGTCTGGTAATGGGGCGATTCGCTCCACCACGACTTGGCAATGCTCTAGTCAGATTCTTACCTTGTGCGCGAACGGGGTCCGACGGCGGTGGCCCCGTTGACGCCCGAGACACCCGCGGCGACCGGCACCCGCTCCTCGGCGGCCTCGTCCGGGACCACCGCCGCCTCCGCGGCCTCCGTCTCCGCCCCGGCCCTCCGGCGCCGGTAGCGGGGCGGCACGAACCGCTCGGCCCAGCGCGGGGCGCGCGGTGTGAAGCGCGGCAGCAGGAGCAGGACCAGTCCGATCGCGCTGAGGAAGACCACACCCAGCACGATCCACATCGACGCCGCGTTCACGGAGTAGGCGAGCGCGCCGAAGGCGATCAGCGCCGAGAAGAAGTACATGATCAGCACCGCGCGGCTGTGCGAGTGGCCGATCTCCAGCAGCCGGTGGTGCAGGTGCCCCCGGTCCGCAGCGAACGGCGATTGGCCGCGCCAGGTGCGGCGCACGATCGCGAGGATCAGGTCGGCGGCCGGGATGGCGATGATGGTCAGCGGCATCACCAGGGGGATGTAGACCGGCACCATCTGGTGAACCGCGTTGCGCTCGGACCCGGAGAACAGATTCATCAGGTCGGGGTCGACCTGCCCCGTGACGGAGATCGCGCCGGCCGCCAGCACCAGCCCGATGAGCATCGAGCCGGAGTCGCCCATGAAGATCCGGGCGGGATGCATGTTGTGCGGCAGGAAGCCCAGGCACATGCCCATCAGGATGGCGGCGAAGAGCGAGGCCGGCGCGGCGGCCTCGATGCCGTACGAGTACCAGATTCGGTAGGCGTACATGAAGAACGCCGCCGCCGCGATGCACACCATGCCCGCCGCGAGGCCGTCGAGGCCGTCCACGAAGTTGACCGCGTTGATGGTGATGACCACCAGCGCCACCGTCAGCAGGGTGCCCTGCCACTGGGTGAGCGCCACCGTGCCGACGCCCGGCAGCGGGATCCACAGGATGGTCAGACCCTGCACCACCATCACGCCGGCCGCGATCATCTGCCCGCCCAGCTTGATCAGGGCGTCGATCTCGAACTTGTCGTCCAGGACGCCGATCAGCCAGATCAGGGCGGCGCCGGAGAGCAGGGCGCGCGGTTCGTTGGACTTCTCGAAGACCTCACTGAGGTTGGTGAGGTGGTCGGCGACCAGCAGGCCCGCGCACAGCCCGAAGAACATGGCGATCCCGCCGAGCCGCGGAGTGGGTTCCCGGTGCACGTCACGTGCCCGGATCTCCGGCATCGCCCCTGCCACGATCGCGAACTTCCGTACCGGCCCTGTCAGCAGATACGTCACCGCGGCCGTGATGCAGAGCGTCAGCAGGTATTCACGCACGGGCTTCCCCACAGGTCTCGCTGGCCATCCTCAGCCCCACACCCTAGCGATGCACGCATACGGTTGAGGACTTCCGGGTATCGACGATGGTTGCACGAGTGGCTGTGCGCGTGCGTACGTCCACCCCACCTCAGTCCGGATAGGGCGGGAATTCCGTGACCAGGGCGCGCACGTCGTCCCGGGCGGCGGCCGGGTCGGTGCCGCCGCGGAGCACCTCCGCGAGCAGCGTCGCGACCGCCCCCATCTCCCGCTCCCCCATGCCCTGTGTGGTGACGGCCGCGGTGCCCAGGCGCAGTCCGCGGAGGTCCGCGTGCGGCAGCGCGCAGCAGTCCAGGACGATCCCGGCCGCCGCCAGCAGGCCCCGCGCGGTCCTGCCGTCGACGCCGAGCGGGGCCGGGTCGACGGTGAGCAGGTGCGTGTCGGTGCCGCCGGTGGTGACGACCAGGCCCTCGGCGGCCAGGTGGGCGGCGAGGACCCGGGCGTTGGCGACCACCTGATGGGCGTACGCCGCGAAGGCCGGGGTCGCCGCCTCCCCGAAGGCGACCGCCTTGGCGGCGATGGTGTGCATCTGAGCGCCGCCCTGTGTGAAGGGGAACACGGCCCGGTCCACCCGCTCCGCCAGCTCGCTCCCGCACAGCACCATGCCGCCGCGCGGCCCGCGCAGCACCTTGTGTGTGGTGGCGCACACGATGTCGGCGTACGGCACCGGACTGGGCGCCGCTCCCCCGGCGACCAGACCCATCGGGTGGGCGGCGTCCGCGATGAGGTAGGCGCCCACCTCGTCGGCCACCTCGCGGAAGAAGGCGTAGTCGAGGTGGCGGGGGTAGGCGATCGAACCGCACACGATCGCCTTGGGCCGGCGCGACCGGGCCAGGGTGCGCACCTGGTCGTGGTCGACGAGGCCGGTCTCCGCGTCCACCCCGTAGCCGACGAAGTCGAACCAGCGGCCGGAGAAGTTGGCGGGCGAACCGTGCGTGAGGTGGCCGCCGTACGGCAGGCCGAGGGCGAGGACGGTGTCGCCGGGGCGCAGCAGGGCGGCGTAGGCGGCCAGCACGGCGGAGGAGCCGGAGTGGGGCTGCACGTTGGCGTGCTCGGCGCCGAACAGCTGCCGGGCCCGCTCCACGGCGAGCCGCTCCGCGACGTCCACGATCTCGCAGCCGCCGTGGTGGCGGGCGCCCGGGTAGCCCTCGGCGTACTTGTTGGCCAGCGGGGAGCCGAGCGCGGCCAGCACCGCGGGGGACATGAAGTTCTCGGCGGCGATCAGCTGGAGGGTCGTCGACTGCCGTCGGCGCTCGGCGACCAGGATCTCGGCCAGCTCGGGGTCCTGGCGGCCCAGTCCCGCGAGCGCGCCGTCTTCGGCCAGGGGGACGTCGTGGGTGACCGACATGGTGTGCTCCGGGCGTGCGTCGACGGTGACGTACGACCAATGTAGGCCCGGGGGCGGGATGCCGCCCGGCGTCGCGGGCCGTACGCCCTACGCCCGCGCCGCGACCCCCGTCAGCGCCGTCACCACAGGGTCCAGTGCCTGGTGTATCTCGTCGCCCACCGAGCGGAAGAAGGGCAGCGGGGCGCCGTAGGGGTCGTACACCTCGTCCGCCTCCGCCGTGGGCGCCAGCAGCCACCCGCGCAGCGCCGCCGCCGCGCGGACCAGGGCGCGCGCCCGGGTGACCACGCCCTCCTCCAGGGACGGCAGCGTCGCCGGGTCGATGGCGTTGACCAGGCGGGTGAACTCCTTGAGGGTGAAGGTGCGCAGTCCGGCCGAGTGGCCCATGGAGATGACCTGCGCCCGGTGGTCCCGTGTGGCGGTGAGCACCAGGTCCGCGCGGATCACGTGCTCGTCGAGCAGCTCACGTCCGGTGAACCCGGCCGCGTCCGCGCCGAAGTCCGCGAGGACCGTCTCCGCGTTCGCCTCCATCGGCGCGCCCTCGTGGCCCCAGGTGCCCGCGCTCTCCACGATGAGGCCGCCGCCCAGCACGCCGAGCCGCTCCGTCACGAAATGCCGGGTCAGCCGCTCGGTGATGGGCGAGCGGCAGACGTTGCCGGTGCTGACGTGGAGGATGCGGAAGCTGTCGCGCGGAAGCCCGACGAACGTCGTCGTGATCTCCGCGGCACGTTCGCCGTTGCCTATGCCACGCCCCGTCCCAGGGGCCGTCAATTCGCCACCTCGAGGTCGGGTACCACCTTGCGCAGCTCCTCGGCGGAGAGCGCGCCCGCGCGCAGCAGCACCGGCACCTCGCGGGTGACGTCGACGATGGACGACGGGACGTTGCCGGGGGTGGGGCCGCCGTCGAGGTAGACGGAGACGGAGTCGCCGAGCATCTGCTGGGCGGCGTCGCAGTCCTCGGGCGCCGGGTGCCCGGTGAGGTTGGCGGAGGAGACGGCCATGGGGCCGAACTCGGTGAGCAGCTCGATGGCGACGGGGTGCAGCGGCATGCGCACGGCGACCGTGCCGCGGGTGTCGCCGAGGTCCCACTGGAGGGACGGCTGGTGCTTGGCGACCAGCGTCAGCGCGCCCGGCCAGAAGGCGTCGACCAGCTCCCAGGCCAGCTCGGAGAAGTCGGTGACCAGGCCGTGCAGGGTGTTCGGGGAGCCGATGAGGACGGGCGTGGGCATGTTGCGGCCGCGGCCCTTGGCGTCCAGCAGGTCGGCGACGGCCTCCCCGGAGAACGCGTCGGCGCCGATGCCGTACACCGTGTCCGTCGGGAGCACCACGAGCTCGCCACGGCGGACGGCGGACGCGGCCTCGCGCAGACCGGTCACTCGGTCGGTCGCGTCGTTGGTGTCGTATCGCCGTGCCATTTAGCGGGCCTCCTCGTACACGTACTGCGGGATGGAAGTCGGGGCGGTGCTCACGGCAGTGCCTTGCGGGCGGTCGCGAACCGCGGGCGGTTGTTGAGGTCGGGGTGGTCGGCCGCGTCGGCCCAGCCCCGCTCCTCGGTGAAGATCCACGGCACCTGGCCGCCCTGGGTGTCGGCGTGCTCGACGACGACCACGCCGCCGGGGCGCAGCAGGCGGTGCGCGGTGCGTTCCAGGCCGCGGATCAGGTCGAGGCCGTCCTCGCCGGAGAACAGGGCCATCTGGGGATCGTGGTCGCGGGCCTCGGGTGCGACGTACTCCCACTCGGTGAGCGGGATGTACGGCGGGTTGGAGACGACCAGGTCGACCTGGCCGTCGAGGTCCGGGAAGGCCGCCAGGGCGTCTCCCTGGCGCAGCTCGACCCTGGACCCCTCCATGTTCTTGCGGGTCCACCTGAGCGCGTCCTCGGACAGCTCCACGGCGTACACGCGCGAGCGGGGCACCTCCTGGGCGAGCGCGAGCGCGATGGCGCCGGAGCCGGTGCACAGGTCCACGATGCAGGGTTCCACCACGTCCATGGCGCGCACCGCGTCTATGGCCCAGCCGACGACGGACTCGGTCTCGGGGCGGGGCACGAAGACGCCGGGGCCCACCTGGAGCTCCAGGTAGCGGAAGTAGGCGCGGCCGGTGATGTGCTGGAGCGGCTCGCGCGCCTCGCGGCGGGCGACGACCTCCCAGTAGCGGGCGTCGAACTCCGCGTCCGGCACGGTGTGCAGCTCGCCCCGCTTGACGCCGTGCAGGTACGCGGCGAGTTCCTCCGCGTCGGTGCGCGGTGAGGGCACGCCGGCGTCGGCCAGCCGCTGGGTGGCCTGGGCCACCTCCATGAGCAGCAGGTTCACGCTGGTCCTCCGGGGCTGAGCTGTGGTCCGGTGCGGGTGGTGCGGCGGTGTTTACGCCGCGGCGAGCTTGGCGGCCGAGTCGGCGTCGACGCAGGCCTGGATCACCGAGTCGAGGTCGCCGTCCAGGACCTGGTCCAGGTTGTACGCCTTGAAGCCGACGCGGTGGTCCGAGATGCGGTTCTCCGGGAAGTTGTACGTACGGATCTTCTCGGAGCGGTCGACGGTGCGGACCTGGCTGCGCCGGGCGTCCGCCGCCTCCTTCTCCGCCTCCTCCTGCGCGGCCGCGAGCAGCCTGGAGCGCAGGATACGCATCGCCTGCTCCTTGTTCTGCAGCTGGCTCTTCTCGTTCTGGCAGGAGGCGACGACCCCGGTCGGGATGTGCGTGATGCGCACGGCGGAGTCGGTGGTGTTGACGGACTGACCGCCGGGTCCGGAGGAGCGGTAGACGTCGATGCGCAGGTCGTTGGGGTTGATCTCGACGTCGATCTCCTCGGCCTCGGGCGTGACGAGCACGCCGGCCGCGGAGGTGTGGATCCGGCCCTGGGACTCGGTCGCCGGCACCCGCTGCACGCGGTGCACGCCGCCCTCGTACTTCAGCCGCGCCCAGACACCCTGGCCCGGCTCGGTGGCGCCCTGGCCGCCCTTGGTCTTCACGGCGACCTGGACGTCCTTGTAGCCGCCCAGCTCGGACTCGGTGGAGTCGATGACCTCGGTCTTCCAGCCGACCCGCTCGGCGTAGCGCAGGTACATGCGCAGCAGGTCACCGGCGAACAGGGCGGACTCGTCGCCGCCCGCGCCGGCCTTGATCTCCAGGATGACGTCCTTGTCGTCGCTGGGGTCGCGCGGGACGAGCAGGAGGCGGAGCTTCTCGGTGAGCTCCTCGCGCTGCTTGTCCAGCTCCTTGACCTCGGCGGCGAAGTCGGGGTCGTCGGCGGCCAGCTCGCGCGCGGTCTCGATGTCGTCGCCCGTCTGCTTCCAGGAGCGGAACGTGGCGACGATCGGGGTCAGCTCGGCGTAACGCTTGTTCAGCTTGCGGGCGTTGGCCTGGTCGGAGTGGACCGACGGGTCGGCGAGCTTCGTCTCCAGGTCGGCGTGCTCGGCGACGAGTTCCTCGACGGCCTCGAACATCTTGGGCTCCTGCACTGCGGGGGAAGGGGAAGGCGGGCGACCAAAAACGCCGGTCCCGGCGCTCCCCCGGTCGGGGGATGCGGCCGTGGACCGGCGGTTGGGGGCTCGCTACTTCTTGGAGCCGGCGGAAGCCTTGCCGAAGCGGGCCTCGAAGCGGGCCACGCGGCCACCGGTGTCGAGGATCTTCTGCTTGCCCGTGTAGAACGGGTGGCACTCGGAGCAGACCTCGGCGCGGACGGTGCCGGACTCGATGGTGCTGCGGGTGGTGAACGACGCGCCGCAGGTGCAGCTGACCTGCGTCTCGACGTACTCGGGGTGGATGTCGCGCTTCAAGGTGTCTCCTAGGTTCGGGAGGGCGCCGGGTCGCCGCCGCGGGATGCGGGAGCGTGAACCGGAGCCGACGTACCAGTCTGCCAGGACTGGGGTCACTCCCCAAAACCGGGGGCGGCCGTCATCTATTCCGAGGCGCTCAGGAGGCGTTCACGACGCCCTTGGCCCCGCCGGCCGCGGTGCCCTCGGTGGCGCTCGCGGGGATCGGCCGGTCGTTCTTCAGGGCCGTCCAGACCTGCTGGGCCTTGCCCTTCTCCATCAGGACCCGGTTGGCGTCCGCGGGGTCGTAGACCACCGGCATCGTGACCATGTTCATGCCCTCGGGACCGATGCCCTTGAGGCCGCTCGCGAAGGACATCAGGGAGTTCACCGAGCCCAGCTCGGAGTCGGTGGTCACGGTCTTGGTCGCGGTGTCGGCGAGGTCGTACAGCTTCTTCGGGTTGCCGAGCACGCCGACGTTCTTGACCTGCTCGACCAGGGCCTTGACGAAGGCCTGCTGGAGCTGGATGCGGCCGAGGTCGGAGCCGTCGCCGACGCCGTGCCGGGTGCGGACCAGGCCGAGCGCCTGCTCGCCGTCGAGGGTGTGGGTCCCGGCGGTGAGGTCCAGGTGGCTGTCGGGGTCCTTGATGCTCTCGGTGGTGGTGACCTCGACGCCGCCGAGGTCGTCGATGAGGTTCTGGAAGCCGCTGAAGTCGACCTCCAGGTAGTGGTCCATGCGCAGGCCGCTGATCGACTCGACGGTCTTCACGGCACAGGCGGCGCCACCGGTGGAGTAGGCGGAATTGAACATCACGTCCTTGGCGGCGGGCTGCTCGTCGCCGTTGGTGCCGCCGCACGCGGGGCGGTCGATGAGGGTGTCCCGGGGGATGGAGACCACGCTGGCCTTCTTGTGGCCCTTGTGGACGTGCACGATCATCGCCGTGTCCGAACGGGCGGTGCCGTCGTCGGTGCCGCCGCCGAGCTTGTCGTTGCCGCCGGCGCGGGTGTCCGAGCCGAGCACCAGGATGTTCTCGGAGCCGTTGTCGGCCTTGTCGGGCCGGTCGGCGCCGAGTGCCTGGTCGATGTCGACGCTGGTGAGGTTGCCGTTCAGCTTGAAGTACAGGACTCCCGCGCCGGTGCCGCCCAGTACCACGATGCCCGCGGCGCTCCAGGCGGCGACGAGCAGGGCCTTGCGCCGCTTGGCCTTGGGCTTGCGGCGGCGGCCCTTGCCCCGGCGACCGGGTCCGGTGCCACTGGACTCTCCGGGGCCGGGTATCGCGGGGTCCGGCGTGCTCTCGGCTGACATGGGCTCCTCAGTGTTCGTCCGGTCGGTCTACCCCCTGCGCTCAGGGTCGGGGTCGGTCGGTTCCGGCGGTTTGCACCGGTACCTCACCATCGTCCCCCCATAGCTGAGACGGGGGAACTCGGGACAGGGTTGCACAACGCTCTGTGCCCGACTCGTAGTGATCCGGGCACAGAGCGTGGTGAGAGGAGCAGTGAATCAGGCGGTCACCTGGGGTTTCAGCTGAGGATGTCGTAGCTGCCGTACCCGCCGCCGACCTTCACGGCTGTGGCGAAGGTCGCGGATCCGGACTTCCCGGTACCGCGGTACAGGTACATGTTCCCGTACTTCGTGACGGCCAGGACGTCGGCCCTCCCGTCGCCGTTCACGTCGCCGGGCGAGACGACGGTCTTCACCTCGGGCCAGCCGCGCAGCTTGACGCGGGAAGTGAAGGCGCTCGCGGCCTTCCCGGTCCCCGGGTACAGGTAGAGATCTCCGTTCCAGGCACGGCCGAGCAGGTCCGCCTTGCCGTCGCCGGTGAAGTCACCGTGGCCGCGCAATTGGTTGTACGCGGTCAGGCCGGTGGTCACCTGGACGCGTCCGGCGAAGTAGCCGTTGCCGCGGCCCGGGTAGAGCCACAGGGTGTTCGAGGAGTCGAGGGAGAGCAGGTCGGGCAGGGTGTCGCCGGTCAGGTCACCCGGTACGAGGATCTGCTTGCGGCTGCCCCAGCCGGTCGCCAGGGTCCGGTGCGACCAGGACTGGGTGGACGGCTGGTAGTGCGTCCAGACCAGCTCGCCGCCCAGGCCCCGGTTGAGCAGGTCCTGGTAGCCGTCCCGGTCGAGGTCGGTCTGCACGACCAGGTTCACGCCGCTCCAGTCGCCCCAGGCCTCACGGGCGGCGAAGGAGGTGCCTCGCGAGAGCTGGGAGTAGCCGACCTTGCTGGACGCCTGGCGCAGCCACAGGTCGGCGCGCCCGTCACCGCTGATGTCGGTGTCCTCCACCCGTGGGTAGGTGATACCGGCAAAGGTGCTGACCTTGGCGAAGACACCGTACGCGCCTCGGGCGACGCAGTCCTCCACGCCCCAGGAGACGACGCCCACGACGCGCCCGCCGACGACCAGGGGACCACCGGAGTCGCCGTTGCAGGCAGTGACGGTGCCCTCGTCCGAGCCGGTCGCGGGCTCACCCGCGCAGACCATGTGCCCCTTGACGAAGTCGGCTCCCCAGGCCGCGGCGCAGGTGGCGTCGGACCGGATCGGCAGCGTCGCCGTCTTCAGTACGTCGGAGATCTCGTCGGAGGTGGAGCTGGTGCGCCCCCAGCCGTACACCTTGGCGCTGGTGCCGGCCCGGTAGGAAGCCGTGTCGTCGGCCGTCGTCATCGGGATCGGCTTGGCCGAGACCGGGTTCGGCAGGGTCAGCAGCGCCATGTCGTTGTCGATGGTCACCGCGTTGTACGACGGGTGGTTCCACTGCCGCCACACGCCGGACACGGTGCCGCCGTGCAGGTCACCGTCCGTCGCCAGCTGCGCGGTGCCGGTGACGACGGCTCCGTTGGCGTTCCAGTTGTAGCCCTGGACGCAGTGCGCTGCGGTGAGGATCTTCGTCGGCGCGATGACGGTGCCGCCGCAGAAGAAGCCGATGTCGTCGCCCGCGTTGTCGTTGCCGCGGTCGTCGAAGTACCAGAGCTGCGCCATCCAGGGAGCGGTCGAGATACCGGTCTCGGTGCCGCCGATGATCTTCGGATCGATGGCGGCGGCACCGGTGGTGTCGCCGCGCTGGGCCTTGCCGGTGCCCTGGCCGGCCTTGTCGTCACCGGCGACGGCGCCGGCGACACGCCGCTCCAGTTCGGCCTGTGGCACCGTTCTGGCGGCCGGCTCGAAGGCCGGGCCCGGCAGGGCGGGTGCGGCCGTGGCCGACGACGTCATCAGCGCCGCGGCCAGTACTGCGGCCACGCCCGTGGCGAGCGCGGGCAGGGCGAGGCTGGTCCTGCGTCTGCGGCGGCGGGGCCGGTCGGACGCGGACAGGGATGTGCTCACTCAAGTCCCCCCAGGAGATGAGAAAGAGGCGAGTCGAGCGGTCACGGCGCCGGCTGATCCCCCCGGACGCCGCACCCTCGAGAAGCCGTGATCGTACACCTGTTCCAGGGAAAACGCAGGGCCGCCCGCGTCACGGTGTGACGCGGGCGGCCCTGGGTGGTGCGAAGACGTCAGTCGCCGTTGCCGGGCGTCGGGGTCGTCTTCTGGATCTGCATCAGGAACTCGCCGTTCGACTTGGTCTGCTTCATCTTGTCGAGGAGGAGCTCGATCGCCTGCTGCTGGTCGAGGGCGTGCAGCACCCGGCGGAGCTTCCAGGTGACCGCCAGCTCCTCGTTGCCGAGCAGGATCTCCTCCTTGCGGGTGCCGGACGCGTCGACGTCCACCGCGGGGAAGATGCGCTTGTCGGCGAGCTTCCGGTCGAGCTTCAGCTCGGCGTTGCCGGTGCCCTTGAACTCCTCGAAGATGACCTCGTCCATGCGGGACCCGGTGTCCACCAGCGCGGTGGCGAGGATGGTCAGCGAGCCGCCGTCCTCGATGTTGCGGGCCGCACCGAAGAAGCGCTTCGGCGGGTACAGGGCGGTCGAGTCGACACCACCGGACAGGATGCGGCCGGAGGCCGGGGCGGCGAGGTTGTACGCACGGCCCAGGCGGGTGATCGAGTCGAGCAGCACGACGACGTCGTGACCCAGCTCCACGAGGCGCTTGGCGCGCTCGATGGCCAGCTCGGCGACCGTGGTGTGGTCCTCGGCCGGGCGGTCGAAGGTCGAGGAGATGACCTCGCCCTTCACCGACCGCTGCATGTCGGTGACCTCTTCCGGACGCTCGTCGACGAGGACGACCATCAGGTGGCACTCGGGGTTGTTGTGCGTGATCGCGTTGGCGATCGCCTGCATGATCATGGTCTTGCCGGTCTTCGGCGGGGCCACGATCAGACCGCGCTGCCCCTTACCGATGGGCGCGACGAGGTCGATGATGCGGGTGGTGAGGACCCCGGGGTCCGTCTCCAGGCGGAGGCGGTCCTGCGGGTACAGCGGCGTCAGCTTGTTGAACTCCGGCCGTCCGCGGCCGTGTTCGGGTGCCATGCCGTTGACCGAGTCCAGGCGCACCAGCGCGTTGAACTTCTCGCGGCGCTCGCCCTCCTTGGGCTGGCGCACGGCACCGGTGAGGTGGTCGCCCTTGCGCAGGCCGTTCTTGCGGACCTGGGCGAGGGAGACGTACACGTCGTTGGGTCCGGGCAGGTAGCCGGAGGTCCGGATGAACGCGTAGTTGTCGAGGATGTCGAGGATGCCGGCGACCGGGATGAGGACGTCGTCCTCGTTGATCTGCGGCTCCTGGATCTCGTCGCGTCCGCGACGGCCCCGGCGGTCGCGGTAGCGGCCGCGACGGCCCCGGCGGCCTCCGCCGTCGTCGTCGTAGCCGTCGTCCTGCTGACGGTCCTGGCGGCCGCCGCCCTGCTGCTGGCGCTGCTGGCCACCGCCCTGGCCCTGCTGGTCGTCGCCCTTGTTGCGGCGATCGCGCCCGCGGTCGCCACGGTCACCGCGGTCGCCGCGGTCGCCGCGGTCACCACGGTCACGGCGGTCGCGGCGGCGGCCTTCGCCGCCCTCGCCGTCGGAGCGGCCGTCGCCCTGGCTCTGCTGCTGACCCTGCGACTGCTGGGCCGCGTCGCCCTTCGGCTCGCGGGTCTCGACGGCGACCGTCTCGGCGGACGGGCTGCCCGCGTCGGCGGTGGCGCGGCGACGACGGCGCTCGGAGGGGGCGTCGTCACCGGCGGCACCGGACTGGTCGGCGGCGGGCGAGACCTTGGACGGCTGACCGGGGATGTCGATCTGCTGCTGGGCGGCGGCCTGGTCGGCGGTCGTCTTGTCCGCCTTCTTCGCGGCCTTGCCGGCCTTCTCCGCCTTCTCTGCGGGGGCCTCGTCGCCCGTACGGGCCCGGGAGGTGCTGCGGCGCTTCGGCTTGGTCTCGCCGGCGGCGTCCGCGGCGGGCGCGGCCTTGGCGGGGGCGCCCCCGGCGGCCTGCGCCTCCTTGATGACCTCGATCAGCTGGCTCTTGCGCATACGCGCGGTGCCCCTGATGCCGAGGCCGGATGCGACCTGTTGCAGCTCGGCCAGCACCATGCCCTCGAGGCCGGTACCGCGGCGCCGCCGGGAGCCGGCACCGCTGGCAGGCGCGGAGGCGTCCGTGGCGGGCGCGGCAGCGGTCTCCTCGACACGTGCGCCCATCAGATCGGTGGTGTCGCTCACGAAGGGTCCTTCCCTGGAGCGGACGTCGGCCTGTCTGGCTCGGCGACCGGTTGTGCTGTCCGGCTTCGGTCCTTGCTGTGCGAACCGTGCCGGGGCGGTGGTCCGCCTGAACGGCGGAAGAGATATCTGGTGATGGCGCGCCCCCTGGCCGTGGCACCCAATGTCTGTGACACGCGGCGTGGTCGCACCGGTTCCGAAGCGTGCCCGGCGGGTCGCTCAGTGTCCGTGTCGGTCGTACTGCTCACGTACGACATCCACCACACAGTGCGACTTGGGGGGCTCCCGGAAGGATGTCTGTCCCGGACGGGGACACGAGGCACCTCGCCATGGTGGGGTCGGGTGCAGACTTGAGGTTAACACTACCGGATCCAACAAACATTCCCCCTCTCGAAATCCGGCAACCCTCCGCGTCTAGATGTCACCGGGGGTTGCCAGAGGCAGCACGCTCGCGCCCTGCTGGTCCAGGCTCAGCCGGTTGGCCGCCCAGTCCGTCCCGGCCAACGCCTCGACCTTGTCGGCCGTGTCGGCGTCGGCCAGGGCCATCACGGTGGGTCCGGCACCCGAGATCACCGCGGGGATGCCGTCGCCTCGCAGCCGTTCCACCAGCGCCGCGCTCTCCGGCATGGCCGGTGCGCGGTACTCCTGGTGGAGGCGGTCCTCGGTGGCCGGAAGCAGCAGCTCGGGGCGCCTGGTCAGGGCCTCGACGAGCAGCGCGGCACGGCCGGCGTTGGTGGCGGCGTCGACGTGCGGGACGTGGCGCGGGAGCAGTCCGCGCGCCGTCTCCGTCAGTACCGGCTTTCCGGGCACGAAAACCACCGGAACGATGGAATCGGCGGGCTCCATCCTGATCGCGCGGGCCGCGCCGGACTCCATCCAGGACAGGGTGAAGCCGCCCAGCAGACAGGCCGCCACGTTGTCGGGGTGGCCCTCGATCTCGGTGGCGAGGTCGAGCAGCGCGGCGTCGTCGAGGCGGGCCTCGCCGCCTATGGTCACCGCGCGCGCGGCGACGATGCCGGCGCAGATGGCGGCGGAGGAGGAGCCGAGGCCGCGTCCGTGCGGGATGCGGTTGGCGCAGACGATCTCCAGACCGCGGGGCTGTCCGCCCAGGAGGTCGAAGGCGGTGCGCAGGGAGCGGATCAGGAGGTGCTTCTCGTCGCGCGGCAGCGTCTCGCTGCCCTCACCGGCGATGTCGATGTGCAGCCCGGAGTCGGCCACCCGGACGACCACGTCGTCGTACAAGCCCAGCGCGAGACCGAGGGCGTCGAAGCCCGGGCCGAGGTTGGCGCTGGTTGCGGGGACGCGCACCCTGACGGCGGCGGCGCGGAACGCTGGACCGGCCATCTCTCGATGACTCTCCTTGAGCTGCGTGGGTTGTCGAATGACGTTCGATCTGGCATCCGATGACGTACGGAACCTTCGTGGCCGCCGCTGCCGGCGCGGGCTGGGCGGCATATGCGGCAGGCGGGTTCGGGTACAGCCTATCGAAGGAAGGTTCCGTGGCGACATAGGGCGCACAGGAGGCGCACGATGCGTGTCGCAAGCCCCCTGTGCACCCCCCATAAGTGACGTTCCCGGCCGGACGTCGCTTACGCCCTCGTACGCCGGCGGGGGTGGCGTCGCCGGCTCAGACCAGGCCGAGACGCTCGGCCGCCGTCGCCGCGTCGACCGGGACGGTGACCGGCTGCGGGGCGCCGGCGACGGCCCAGTCCGGGTCCTTCAGACCGTTGCCGGTGACGGTGCAGACGATGCGCTGGCCCGGGTCGACCCTGCCCAGCTCGGCGGCCTTCAGCAGACCGGCCACCGACGCGGCGGACGCGGGCTCCACGAAGACGCCCTCCTGGGAGGCCAACAGCCGGTAGGCCCGCAGGATCTCACGGTCCGTCACCTCGTCGATGGCGCCGCCGGACTCGTCCCGCGCGGCGAGCGCGAGGTCCCACGAGGCCGGGTTGCCGATCCGGATGGCGGTGGCGATGGTCGACGGGTCCTTGACGACCTCGCCGCGCACGATCGGGGCGCTGCCGGAGGCCTGGAACCCCCACATGCGGGGCGTCCTGGTGCTGACCCCGTCGGCGGCGTACTCGCGGTACCCCTTCCAGTACGCGGTGATGTTGCCCGCGTTGCCGACCGGCAGGACGTGTATGTCGGGCGCGTCGCCGAGCATGTCCACGATCTCGAAGGCGGCCGTCTTCTGCCCCTCGATACGCACCGGGTTGACCGAATTGACCAGCGCCACCGGGTAGTTGTCGCTGAGCGCGCGGGCCAGCGTGAGGCAGTCGTCGAAGTTGCCGTCGACCTGGAGGATCTTCGCGCCGTGCACGAGGGCCTGGCCCATCTTGCCGAGCGCGATCTTGCCCTGCGGCACGAGCACGGCGGACACCATGCCCGCGCGCACGCCGTACGCGGCGGCGCTGGCGGAGGTGTTGCCGGTGGACGCGCAGATGACGGCCTGCGCGCCCTCCTCCTTGGCCTTGCTGATGGCCATGGTCATGCCGCGGTCCTTGAAGGACCCCGTCGGGTTCGCCCCCTCGACCTTGAGGTGGACCTCGCAGCCCGTGCGCTCGGAGAGCACCTGTGCGGGCACGAGCGGCGTGCCGCCCTCGCGGAGCGTCACGACGGGCGTGCTGTCGGAGACGGGCAGCCGGTCCCGGTACTCCTCGATGATTCCGCGCCACTGGTGGGTCATTGCTGGTTACTCTCCTTCAACCCGCATGATGCTGGCGACACCCCGCACGGTGTCGAGCTTGCGCAGCGCCTCGACCGTACCGCCGAGGGCGGCGTCGGACGCACGGTGGGTGACGACGACGAGGGATGCCTCGCCGTCCTTGCCGGACTGCCGCACGGTGTCGATGGAGACACCGTGCTCCGCGAACACGGTCGCGACCTGGGCGAGCACGCCCGGTTTGTCGGCCACGTCGAGGCTGATGTGGTAGCGCGTGACGACCTCGCCCATCGGCGACACGGGCAGTGCGGCGTACGCGGACTCGCCGGGTCCGGTCGCGCCACCCAGCCGGTTGCGGCAGACGGCGACGAGATCGCCGAGTACGGCCGACGCGGTCGGCGAACCGCCGGCGCCGGGCCCGTAGAACATGAGCTGCCCCGCGGCGTCGGACTCCACGAAGACGGCGTTGTAGGCCTCGCGCACGTTGGCCAGCGGATGGCTGAGCGGGATCATCGCGGGATGCACGCGCGCGGTGACCGATCCCCCGTGCGCCGCCCGCTCGCAGATGGCCAGCAGCTTGATGGTGCAGCCCATCTCCTTGGCGGAGGCGAAGTCGGCGGCGGTGACCTCGGTCATGCCCTCGCGGTAGACGTCGTCGAGGCGCACGCGCGTGTGGAAGGCGATCCCGGCGAGGATGGCGGCCTTGGCGGCGGCGTCGAAGCCCTCGACGTCGGCGGTCGGGTCGGCCTCCGCGTACCCGAGGGCGGTGGCCTCGTCGAGCGCTTCCTGGTATCCGGCGCCCGTGGTGTCCATGGCGTCGAGGATGAAGTTGGTCGTCCCGTTGACGATGCCGAGCACCCGGTTGACCTTGTCGCCGGCGAGCGACTCGCGCAGCGGCCGGATCAGCGGGATGGCACCGGCGACGGCGGCCTCGTAGTACAGGTCCTTGCCGTGCTCGTCGGCCGCGGCGTGCAGCGAGGCGCCGTCCTGGGCGATGAGCGCCTTGTTGGCGGAGACGACGGAGGCGCCGTGCTCGAAGGCGGTGGTGATGAGGGTCCGGGCGGGCTCGATGCCGCCGATGACCTCGACGACGACGTCGATGTCCCCGCGCTTGACCAGGGCGGTGGCGTCGGTGGTGACGAGGGCGGGGTCGATGCCCTCGCGCACCCGGTCCGGCCGCCGCACGGCCACGCCCGCGAGCTCCACCGGCGCCCCGATGCGGGCGGCGAGGTCGTCGGCGTGCGTCGTCATGATGCGCGCCACCTCTGAGCCGACCACACCACAGCCCAGCAGCGCCACCTTCAGCGGACGCGTACGCATCATCCGACCTCGTTTCCTCATACCGTCTACGGTTGGACCAGTCTCACGCACCGGACGGGATTTTCTGCCTTTCGTCCGGATCGTGAGACGTTTATTTCATTTTCGGACGGGCCCGGAACGAAAGATCTTCGCCCGCGCCCGCCTTCCCTCCCTGGCCCCCCTGACCTCGGCTCTCAGCCGACGTCGAGACGCAGCAGGTCCTCCTCGGTCTCACGCCGCACGATGACCCGCGCCTCGCCGTCCCGCACGGCGACGACCGGCGGGCGCAGCACGTGGTTGTAGTTGCTGGCCATGGAGCGGCAGTACGCGCCCGTCGCCGGTACGGCGATCAGGTCACCGGGGGCCAGGTCTCCCGGCAGGAAGGCGTCCTTCACCACGATGTCCCCGCTCTCGCAGTGCTTGCCGACGACGCGGGCCAGCATCGGCTCGGCGTCGGAGGTGCGGGAGGCGAGGGCGACGCTGTACTCGGCGTCGTAGAGCGCGGTCCGGATGTTGTCCGACATCCCCCCGTCCACGGAGACGTACGTCCGCAGCCCGTCGAGCGGCTTGACGGTGCCGACCTCGTAGAGCGTGAAGGCGGTCGGGCCCACGATGGCCCGCCCGGGCTCGACGGAGATCCGCGGCGTGCGCAGCCGCGCGTTCTCGCACTCCCTCGTCACGATCTCGGTCAGCGCCTTGGCGATCTCGTGCGGCTCACGCGGATCGTCGTCGCTCGTGTACGCGATCCCGAGCCCGCCGCCCAAGTCGATCTCCGGCAGCTCGACCCCGTGCTCGTCGCGGATGTCCTTGAGCAGCCCGACCACCCGGTGCGCGGCGACCTCGAACCCGGACATGTCGAAGATCTGCGACCCGATGTGGGAGTGGATCCCGATCAGCTCGATCCCGTCGAGCTGGAGAGCCCTGCGCACGGCCTCCGCGGCCTGCCCGCCGGCCAGCGGGATGCCGAACTTCTGGTCCTCGTGGGCGGTGGCGATGAACTCGTGGGTGTGCGCCTCCACGCCGACGGTGATACGGATCTGCACCCGCTGCCGCCTGCCCAGCGACTCGGCGGTGTGGGCGACGCGCACGATCTCCTGGAAGGAGTCGAGCACGATCCGCCCGACGCCCGCGGTGACGGCCCGCTCGATCTCCTGCGGAGACTTGTTGTTGCCGTGGAAGGCGATGCGCTCGGCGGGCATGCCCGCGGACAGCGCGGTGGCCAGCTCACCGCCGGAGCACACGTCGAGATTGAGCCCCTCCTCGTCCAGCCACCGCACGACGGCTCGCGACAGGAAGGCCTTGCCTGCGTAGAAGACGTCGGCGTCGGTCCCGAAGGCGGTGCGCCAGGCCCGCGCTCGCTCCCGGAAGTCGGCCTCGTCGAGGATGTAGGCGGGGGTGCCGTACTCCTCGGCGAGCCGGGTGACGGCGATCCCCCCGACGGTGACGGCACCGTCCGCGTCCCGCCCGACGGTGTGGGCCCACACCTTGGGGTCGAGGGCGTTGAGATCGGCGGGCGGCGCGGAATAGTGCCCCTCGGTGAGGACGTCGGCGTGACGGGGCCCGGCGGGGTGTGCGGAACGGCTCATTTCTTCGCTGACTCTCTCGCTGGCTTCACAGGTGGTCGGGTGCGTCGATGCCGAGCAGGGTCAGGCCGCCGGCCAGCACCGTCCCGGCGGCTTCGGCGAGGGCGAGCCGGGCACGGTGGGCGGCCGAGGGTTTCTCCCCACCGCGCGGCAGCACGGTGGGCAGGAAGGGCAGTACGGCATCGGCGACGGTGACGAGGTGCCGGGCGAGGCGGTCGGGAGCGTGGTGGGCCGCGGCGGCGGCGAGTACGCGGGGGTGGTCGGCGAGCAGGGCGTGGATCCCGTGCGCGCTTGTCCCGTTCCCGTTTGTCCGGTGCCCGTGTGTCCCGTTCTGGTTCGCGTCCTCCACGGGCCCCGGCTCGGCGGCGAAGCCGAGGTCGGCGGCGTTGCGCGCGAGGGCGCGGGTGCGGGCGTGGGCGTAGCGCACACGGAAGAGGGGGTTGCCCTCACGCTGGGCCAGGTGCTCGTCACCGATCCGGGGCCGGTCGTGGGCGGCGGGGTGGAGCAGCGCCCAGCGTCCGGCGTCCCGCCCGAGGGGCAGGGGGTCGCCCGGGGCGGGCACGGGCCTGACCTGGACGGCCGGCTCGTCGGGCGCGGGCCCCTCGGCATCGACACGTACGCCGAGGACGGCGGTCCATTCCGGCGCGGGCGGGGCGGTGCAGCTGACGCGGGCGAGGGCGCCCTGGGAGCGCAGGATGCGGGCGGCGGCGTCGGCGACGACGAGGGCGCGGGGGTGGTGTTCGCAGTGCAGCCGCACGGGACGCCGTTCGCCGTCTCCGCCCTCGGGGTCGAGGTGGCCGTACCGTGACCCGCGCCGCAGCACCTCGGCGACCAGCTCGGCCGGGGCGGCGCGCTGGAGGCTGATGTTGAGAAACCCGGGCCCGGTGAGGACGACGTCGGCGATGCCGTCGGCTCCTGTGAGCTGCGCCCGCAGCACCTCGGCGACCCGGTACGGCGGCTGTCCGGCCGGCCGGGCCAGCTGCAGGGCGATGCCGGTGGCGTAGTCACCACACCCACCGGGCCCCCGCCGGCCCCCCGGAGGGGGAGGGCCGGCTGGGGGCCGGGGCGAGGGACCGACCGGGGGGGCGGGCCGTCGGGCTCGGCCCGGCCCCCGGCGGGGGCGGGGTGGTCGGCCCGGGGCAGCGGCGGGCCCGCCTCGGCGGTGTGGGCGGCGGAGACGAGGCGGCACAGGTC